>NZ_JBFUFS010000024.1:0-55820 GCF_056403335.1 Rhodobacter sp. P2_H5
GGATGAAGGGAAAAAGGGGCGCCACGCTGGGGGCGCCGCGGGTCCTGCGGGGTGGGTGGGCGGGAGCAGGGCCCGCGGCGCTTTGGGCCGCGTCCGCAACCTCGGCCTGCTCTCTCAGGCGAGGCGGGCCTTGATCAGGGCGCCGACCGCGCCGAAATCCATGCTGCCGGTGTATTTGGTCTTGAGCAGCCCCATGACCTTGCCCATGTCCTTGACCGAGGTGGCGCCGACCTCGGCCACGGCGGCGGCGACGGCAGCTTCGACCTCGGCCGCAGTCAATTGCTTGGGCAGGAATTCCTCGATCACGCGGATCTCGGCCAATTCCTTGTCGGCCAGATCCTGGCGCGCGCCTTCCAGATAGACCTTCACCGACTCCTGGCGCTGCTTGACCATCTTGGCCAGGATCGCCAGCTCGTCGGCGGCGCTGATCTCGACCCCATCGGCGCGCAGGGCGATCTCGCGCTCCTTGAAACCGTTCAGCATCAGGCGCAGGGCCGAGAGGCGATCGGCCGCCTTGGCCTTCATCGCCTCCTTGATTTCCGCCATCAATTGCTCGCGCAGCGTCATCGCCTGCCCCCTGTTTTTGTGTGAAGTCCAGCATAGAGGGGCCCTGCCCGCCATGCAACTCTGCGGCCAAAAATCAAGCGATTGATATCCCAAGATATTGTTATTGGGCCACCACCTTGACCCCGCCCCCCCCAACCCTTAGGTTCCGCCCGTTTGACGCCGCCCCAAAGCCGAGAGAGTCGCCCCATGTCCACAGCACAAGAAAAGCCCACCGCCTGCATCGCACTGGCCGACGGAACGCTGTTCTTCGGGCGCGGTTTCGGCGCCACGGGCGAGACGGTGGCCGAGCTGGTCTTCAACACCGCGATGACCGGCTATCAGGAAATCATGACCGATCCCTCCTATGCCGGCCAGGTCGTCACCTTCACCTTCCCCCATATCGGCAACACCGGCACCACCACCGAGGATGACGAAACGGGCGAGCCGGTTGCCGCCGGCATGGTGGTGAAATGGGACCCGACCGAGCCGTCGAACTGGCGCGCCACCGGAGACCTCTTCGACTGGATGAAGGCCAAGGGCCGCATCGGCATCGGCGGGCTCGACACCCGTCGTCTGACCCGTGCGATCCGCCAGCAGGGCGCGCCGCATGTGGCGCTGGCCCACAACCCGGACGGCGTCTTTGACATCGGCGCTTTGGTCGCCAAGGCGCGGGCCTGGAAGGGCCTCGTCGGGCTTGACCTCGCCAAGGATGTCTCCTGCGCGCAATCCTACCGCTGGGACGAGAAAACCTGGGCCTGGCCCGAGGGTTACACCAAGCGCGAGGGCGCGGGCCTGCGCGTCGTCGCCATCGACTACGGCGCCAAGCGCAACATCCTGCGCTGCCTCGCCTCGGCCGGCTGCGAGGTCACCGTGCTGCCCGCCTCGGCCACCGCCGAGGATGTGCTGGCCCTGAACCCCGAGGGCGTCTTCCTGTCGAACGGCCCCGGGGATCCGGCCGCGACCGGCACCTATGCCGTGCCGATGATCCAGGGCGTGCTGCAAGCCGACCTGCCGCTCTTCGGCATCTGCCTCGGTCACCAGATGCTGGCGCTGGCTCTGGGCGCCACCACCGTCAAGATGAACCACGGCCACCACGGCGCCAACCATCCGGTCAAGGACCTGACCACCGGCAAGGTCGAGATCACCTCGATGAACCACGGCTTCACGGTCGACAGCCAGACCCTGCCCAAGGGTGTGTCGGAAACCCATGTCAGCCTGTTTGACGGCTCCAACTGCGGCATCGCCGTGGACGGCAAGCCGGTCTTCTCGGTGCAATACCACCCCGAGGCCTCGCCGGGCCCGCAGGACAGCTACTACCTCTTCGAGCGATTCGCCGCCGCCATGCGCGCGCGCCGCGCCGCCTGAGAGGCACCCGGGGCACGGCGGGCCTGGTGCCGCCCTGCCCCGGTTTCGTGGGTCAAAAGTCGAAATGCCCAAATCGAGCCGCATTTTACTGGCTGCGTTAATCCCGAATTAACTCTTTGCTGCCGATCCTGCCGGAATGGCCCAAACCGGGCCGGCTTGGCAGGGGCCCAGTGGCAGGATGACGGCTGTCTCGAACAACGTCGAGCTTTGGCGGGATCGCCGGATGGCCGAGGCTGCGGCCCCCGGCGAACGCGTGCTGCGGCCCTTCCGGCCCGGACCGCAGGCGCTGCCAAAGCCCGCCCTGCCGCCGGAGGACCAGCGCCTGGCCATCCGCCTGCTGCAAGAGGGGGTGATCGCCCCGCATCTGCTGCTGCAAGCCCTTGCCCGCCATTCTGCGCGGCCGGCTAGCCCTTTGGCCGACCTGCTGCTCGATCATGGCCTGGTTGGGGAAACCGCACTCTATGCCGCCCTGCACCGCCAGACCGGGATCAGCCCGGCGGATCTGTCGGCCAGCGCCGACCCCAGGCTGATCGACCTGCTTGATCCCGCCTTCTGTCTGGCCGAACGGATCCTGCCACTGCGCCACCTTGGTCACGCGACGCTGGTGGCCGCCGCGGACCCAAAGGCCTTCCTGCGCCACAAGACCCGGCTGGAGGCGCGGCTTGGGCCGGTGCTCCCCGCCCTCGCCCCCCCGGCCGCGATCGAGCGCGCGATCCTCGCCGCGCGCGGCTTTGCGATGGCGCGCACGGCAGAGACCATGGTGGCCGAGCCGGAAAGTTGCCGGACCTACCGCAAGGCCAGCCTGACCACGCTGCGGCTGATGATCTTCGCCGGTTGCCTCAGCCTTTTGGCGCTGCGCCCGATCCTCGCGGTCCTGACCATCTGGGCGGTCTTCACGCTCGTCTGTTCAACGGCGATGAAGACCACAGCCTTCGTGGCCTCGCTCCGCCGGCCTCTGCCCGAACCTGCCAACCCGGCGCTGCTGGCGCGGCTGCCGGTGGTGTCGGTCATGGTGGCGCTGTACCGCGAAAGCGATATCGCGGCGCGGCTGGTCAAGCGGTTGGGCAAGCTCGACTATCCGCGCACGCTGCTGGACGTGGTTCTGGTGGTCGAGGAGGAGGATCACCTGACCCGCAAGGCCTTGGCTGCGGCCGATCTGCCGGAATGGATGCGGCTGGTCGTGGTGCCGGCCGGACGGGTCAAGACCAAGCCGCGCGCCCTGAACTTCGGCCTGACGCAATGCCGGGGCAGCATCGTCGGGGTCTATGACGCCGAGGATGCCCCCGACCCGCAGCAGATCCGCAAGGTCGTGGCCCGCTTTGCCCAACGCGGCCGCGAGGTCGCCTGCCTGCAGGGTGTTCTCGACTTCTACAACCCGACCAAGACCTGGCTCGCCCGCTGTTTCACCATCGAATACGCTGGCTGGTTCCGCGTCGTCATGCCGGGGCTGGAGCGGATGGGCATCCCCCTGCCCTTGGGCGGCACCACCCTGTTCTTCCGCCGCGACGTGCTGGAGGAGCTTGGCGGCTGGGACGCCTATAACGTCACCGAAGACGCCGATCTGGGGATGCGCCTCGCCCGCCACGGCTATCGGACCGAGATGCTACCCTCGACCACGCTGGAAGAGGCCAATTGCTACGGCGTGCCCTGGGTCAAGCAGCGCTCGCGCTGGATCAAGGGCTATATGATGACCTATCTCACCCATATGCGCGACCCGGGCCAGCTGTACCGCGATCTGGGGTTCAAGGCTTTCGCGGGCTTTCAGATCCTGTTTCTGGCGAGCCTGAGCCAGGCTTTGTTCGCGCCGCTGCTCTGGTCATTCTGGGCCTTCTTCCTCGGCCTCGGCCATCCGCTGTCCGCGATGATCGCACCGCACCTGCTGATCGCGCTGACCGCGGCCTTCATGTTCTGCGAGGTTCTGAACCTGGCGGTCGGCAGCCTCGGATTGAAACGCTCGGGCCAAAGTCTCAGCCTGCTCTGGGTGCCGACCATGACGCTCTACTTCCCGCTTCTGGTCTTTGCCGCCTACAAGGCCGCCTGGGAGATGCTGCACAAGCCGTTTTACTGGGACAAGACCACCCACGGCGCCTTTCACTAGGCCTCAGCGGATGCGCAACTCTCCGGCCTCGACGCGCAGGCGGGTCTCGTAGGCCTTGGAGATATGGGCCTTCAGCGCCGCATAAGCCGCGTCGCCATCGCGGGCGGCGATGGCGGCGACGATCTTTTCATGTTCGGCCAGGGCCGGCCCGTCGCGGCCCTCGGCGGCAAAGGAGGTGTTGGTCATCAGCGCCATCGAACGGTGGACGAGATCCAGCTGCTGGACCAGAAAGCGGTTGTGGCTCGCCAGGTGGATCTGCTTGTGAAACCGCTTGTTGGCACGCGACAAGGCGCCGGGGTCACCGCCGAGCAGCGTCTTGTCCTCCTCCACCATCGAGCGCAGGACGCGGATCTCTTCCTCGGTGGCATGACGGGCGGCAAGGCGGGCGGCCAGGCCCTCAAGCTCGGTGCGGACCGCGTAAAGCTCCGACAGCTGGTTGTGGTCGAGCGAGGCCACGATCAGGCTGCGCCCGTCGCGGGTCAGCATGGCCTGGGTTTCCAGCCGCTGCAAAGCCTCGCGCACCGGGGTGCGGCTGACGCCGAAGCGTTCGGCCAGCTCCGATTCCACCAGCCGGTCGCCGGGTTTGTAAACCGCGCTCTCGATCGCTTCCAGGATCAGCGTGTAGGCGTCCTTGGCCATGGTATTCCCCTCTGTCGCCGCGAACCCTAACGCCGCAAGCCTGCCCTATCAACCCATGCCCAACCCCATGGACGCCGGGCCCCGGCGCCGCTAAGTTAAGTCATGCGCCACCATTTCTCACATGTCTCGACCTGGGTCTTCGACCTCGACAACACGCTCTACCCGCCGCAGTACCGGCTCTTCGACCAGATCGAGGTCCGGATGACCGCCTGGGTGATGCGCGAACTGGGCGTCGGCCAGACCGAGGCCAACCGCCTGCGCCAGCATTATTGGGAGACCTATGGCACCACGCTCGCGGGCCTGATGCGCGAACACGGCGCCGACCCCGCCCCCTATCTGAGCGAGGTCCACGACATCGACTTCACCCTTCTGCCCAAGGACCCCGCTCTGGCCGAAGCGATTGGGAACCTGCCGGGCCGCCGGATCATCTATACCAACGCCTGCGTGCCCTATGCCGAAAAGGTGCTGGCGGCACGCGGACTTTCGGGCTTGTTCGACGCGGTCTATGGCATTGAAAACGCAGGCTTCCTGCCCAAGCCCGAGCGCGGCGCCTTCGAGGCGATCTTTGCCGCCGACGGGGTCGATGCCACCCGCGCCGCCATGTTCGAGGATGACGCCCGCAACCTCGCCGCCCCGCATGAGATGGGGATGCGCACGGTCCATGTGGCACCCAAACCGCTCAATTCGCGCCACATCCACCACCATACCGATGACCTTGCGGGCTTCCTCGCGCAAATCATCTGACTGCGACACCGCGCCCCGCTGCTTTTGTTCAGGGCCTGCGCTAAGAGCAGGGAAAAGGAGCATCCCATGTCAAACTCTTCCGTTGCCTATCAGCAGTTTCCCCTGGTCACCCCGATCGCCCGCCTGGTGACGAGCCGGTATTTCCCGCTCGTGGCGCTGATCCTCGTGGCGCTGGTGGCGCTGGTGGCGGCCATCGTGACCTTCGGCCCGGTGGTCCTGGGTCTGACCGGCCTTGTGCTGGCGGCGGGGATGCTGGTGATGATCGTCGCGGTGGCGGGGCACTAAGCCCCTTCGCTTTCGCCGCCGACCGGCCTACATTTGGCGGCAACGGAGGCTGACATGCGCATTTCGACCGATATCCTGATCTCTGGCGGCGGGGTCGCCGGGCTGACCGCCGCGGCGGCCTTCGGCAGCGCCGGGTTTTCCGTGCTCTGCGTCGAGCCGACCGCCCCGGTGACCGAGGCCGCCGCCCCCGGCGCAGATCTGCGCACCACGGCCTTCCTGACCCCCTCGCTGGCGGTGCTGGGGGCGGCAGGGCTTTGGGACCGGCTGCGACCGCAGGCGGCGGCCCTGCAGATCATGCGCATCGTCGATGCCGGCGGGTCCGAGGCGGAACCGCGCCAGATCAAGGACTTCGACGCGAGCGAGCTTTCCGACCAGCCCTTTGGCTGGAACCTGCCCAACTGGCTGTTGCGGCGCGAGATGCTGGCCCGGCTGGCCGAATTGCCCCATGTGACCTTCCGGCCCGGCGTGGCCACCACCACGCTTCTGACCCGGCAGGACAGCGCCATCGTCACCCTGTCGGACCAGACCCAGGTCGAGGCGCGGCTCGTCATCGCTGCCGATGGGCGCAATTCCACGATGCGGACGGCGGCCGGCATCCCGGTGCGCACCTTCCGTTATGGCCAAAAGGCCGTGACCTTCGCCGTCACCCACAAGATCCCGCATCAGAACATCTCGACCGAGGTGCACCGTTCCGGCGGCCCCTTCACCCTGGTGCCCTTGCCCGACCTGAACGGCATGCCCGCCTCCGCCGTGGTCTGGATGGAGCATGGCGCCGAGGCGCAGCGCCTGGCCACCCTGCCGGTTGCGGCTTTCGAGGCCGAGATCGACGCCCGCTCCTGCCAGATCCTCGGGCCCTTGACCCTGGCTTCGCCGCGCATGGTCTGGCCGATCATCTCGCAACTGGCCGGGCGGATGGCCGGCGAAAGGCTGGCCCTGATGGCCGAGGCCGCCCATGTTGTCCCGCCCATCGGCGCGCAGGGGCTGAACATGAGCCTCTCCGACCTTGCCACCCTCCTCGACCTGGCACGCGCATCGCCCGAAAGGCTCGGCGATGCCGCGATGCTGCAGGCCTACCACCACCGCCGCCACGGCGAAGTGACGGCCCGGGTCCTCGGCATCGACGCCCTCAACCGCGCCTCGATGGCCGAAGCGCCGCTCTTGCGCAACCTGCGCGCCCTGGGGCTAAACGCGCTGCACGGCTTTGCCCCGGTCCGCCGCGGGCTGATGCGGGCGGGCCTGGGGCTGCGCTGATCCTTTCGTCTTTGCGCCCCCGATCGGCCGGGGCCTCCGGCGGGAGTATTTGGGCAAATCGCAAAAGGGGGTGCGGGGGCTATTTGCCCTCTGTTCAAATACTCCCCGCGGAGCGTTCGCGGCTTGGCACAGGCGCGACGCTGCCCGTCTGGCCTATTTCGGCGGCAGCGCGGCCTCCAGCCCAGCAGTCAGGCGGGCGAGCGTGGCGGGCACATCCTTGAGCTTGTCTAGGCCGAAGAGGCCAAGCCGGAAGGTGCGGAACTCTGCCCCCTCGCCCACTTGCAGCGGCACGCCGGCGGCGATCTGGTAGCCGGCGTTGCGGAATTTGGCGCCGTTCTGGATCTCGGGGTCTTCGGTGTAGCTGACCACCACGCCCGGCGCCTCGAAGCCCGGCGCCGCCACCGAGGCGAGCCCAAGGCCGGCGAGCAGGCAGCGTACCTCGCCGCCGAGCTCCCATTGCTTGGCCTTGGCGGCGTCGAACCCCATGGCTTTCGTCTCCAGCATCGCATCGCGCATGCCGAGGATGGCATCGGTGGGCATCGTGGCGTGATAGGCGTGACCGCCGCCCTCATAGGCCTGCATGATGCTGCGCCATTTCTTCAGATCCAGCGCGAAGGAGTTGGTATTGGTTTCAGCCAGCCGCGCTTCTGCCCGCGGACCCATCACCACGATGCCGGCGGCAGGCGAGGCCGACCAGCCCTTCTGCGGGGCCGAGATCAGCACATCGACCCCGGTCGCCTCCATATCGACCCAGACGCAGCCGCTGGCGATGCAGTCGAGCACCATCAGCGCGCCCACCTCATGTGCCGCAGCCGCCAGCGCCGTCACATAGCCATCCGGCAGGATGATGCCCGAGGAGGTCTCGACATGCGGGGCGAAGACCGCTTCGGGGCGGGTCTCACGGATCTTGGCCACCACCTCCTCGATCGGCGGCGGGGCGAAGGGGGCGCGGGGCTCGTTGCCGGAACGGCGGGCCATGACGACATGGGTCTCGGCGGCAAAGCCGCCCGCCTCGAAGATCTGCGACCAGCGGAAGGAGAAGAAGCCGTTGCGCACGATCAGCACCTTGCCCTGGCCGAACTGCCGGGCGACCGATTCCATCGCATAGGTGCCGCCGCCGGGGACCAAAGCCACCGCCGTGCCCTTGTAGACCTCTTTCAGGAGGGCCGAGACATCGCGCATCACCGTCTGGAACCGCTGCGACATATGGTTGAGCGACCGGTCGGTGAAGACCACCGAGAATTCCTGCAGGCCATTCGGATCGACGGTATCATGCGGCAGTTTCATCGGAGTCTCCCTTGTGCTGCCGGCAGACTAGCGCAGGATTTTCGCCTTGTGTACCGCTTGCCGCAGATTTCACCCGATCGGGCCAGAACGGCGCTCTTCGGTCAGAAGCACATTGGCTTCGACCCCACCCACCCCCGGCAGGGTCATGATCCGCCGCCGCAAGACGCGTTCGAAATCGGCGATGTCGCGGGCGACCACGCGCAGGCGGTAGTCAAACAGGCCAAGGACGTGCTGGACCACCTGCACCTCGGGGATGGCGGTGACCGCGCGTTCGAAATCATCCAGCGACACCAGACCCTTGGTGGCCAGCTTCACCCCAAGGAAGACGGTCACGCCAAAGCCAAGCGCCGCCCTGTCCACCGCGACCCGCGTGCCTTTCAGAATCCCCGCCTCCTCCAGCCGCTTCTGCCGGCGCCAGGCGGCTGGCTGCGACAGGCCGAGCCTGCGGCCCAACTCGCCCGCCGAAAGCGCACCGTCCAGCGCCAGAGCCCGCAACATGGCACGGTCCAAGTCATCGAGGTCGATCTGCGGTGCGCTCACAGCGGCACCCCTTCGCCATCCTTGATGGTCGAGATCAGCATCAAAGCCTCCAGCTCCGCGATATGCGGCAGGGCGAGGATGCGGGTCCGGTAGACCTCCTGATAATGGCCCATGTCGCGGGCAATGACGTTCAGACGCACATCGACCCGGCCCAGAAAGGTTTCGATTCCAATGACTTCCGGCACGTTCCTCGCAGCGGCGATGAACTCGTCAAAGGCGCGCGGATTGGTCTTGTCGAGGGTGAAGCGGAGGGAGACCTCAACCTCATAGCCCAGATGCCGCCAGTCGATCACCGCATGAAGACCCTTGATCACCCCGCCCTCCGCCAGCCGCTCCAGCCGGCGCCACAGCGTGGCCTGCGTCACCCCGGCGCGGGCGGCAAGCTCGGCCCGGGCCAGGTCCGGCTCGGACAGATAGTGCCGCAAGATCCGGCGGTCGGTTTCGTCAAGCGGCATGGTTTTTCCGACATATCAGGAAATGGCGCATGATTTTTCGCAGAAAAATCGTCTGGCGTCAAACAATGCACGGGAAACCGCGAGAATCTCCCTATGCTGCGCCCATCAAAGAAGGAGAACGCCAAATGCGCGTCTATTATGATCGTGACTGCGACATCAACCTGATCAAGGATAAGAAGGTCGCCATCCTCGGCTACGGGTCCCAAGGCCACGCCCATGCGCTGAACCTGCGCGACTCAGGCGCCAAGAACCTGGTCATCGCGCTGCGTCCCGGCTCGGCCTCGGCCAAGAAGGCCGAAGGCGAGGGTCTGAAGGTCATGGATATCGCAGCGGCGGCCGCCTGGGCCGACCTGATCATGTTCACCATGCCCGACGAACTGCAGGCCGACACCTACAAGAAATACGTCCATGACAACATCCGTGACGGCGCGGCGATCGCTTTCGCTCACGGTCTGAACATCCACTTCGGCCTGATCGAGCCGAAGCCCGGCGTCGACGTCATCATGATGGCGCCCAAGGGCCCGGGCCACACCGTGCGCGGCGAATATGTCAAGGGCGGCGGCGTGCCCTGCCTCGTGGCCGTCCACCAGGACGCCTCGGGCAAGGCGATGGAGCTGGGCCTGTCCTATTGCTCGGGCATCGGTGGCGGCCGTTCGGGCATCATCGAGACCAACTTCCGTCAGGAATGCGAAACCGACCTGTTTGGCGAGCAAGCCGTGCTCTGCGGCGGTCTGGTCGAACTGATCCGCATGGGCTTTGAAACCCTGGTCGAAGCGGGCTACGAGCCGGAAATGGCCTATTTCGAATGCCTGCACGAAGTGAAGCTGATCGTGGACCTGATCTACGAAGGCGGCATCGCCAACATGAACTACTCGATCTCGAACACGGCCGAGTATGGCGAATATGTCTCCGGCCCGCGGATCCTGCCCTATGCCGAGACCAAGGCCCGGATGAAAGAGGTCCTGACGGACATCCAGACCGGCAAGTTCGTTTCGGACTTCATGCAGGAAAACACCGTGGGTCAGCCCTTCTTCAAGGCCACCCGTCGCCGCAATGACGAACACCAGATCGAAAAGGTCGGTGAAAAGCTGCGCGCGATGATGCCCTGGATCTCCAAGGGCAAGATGGTCGACCGCGCCCGCAACTGAGGCCGCGATCCGGAAGATGGGCAGCATTGCCCATCCTACCGGACAGGTTGCACTTCAAGGCCGGATCTTGCGATCCGGCCTTTTCTCATGCGGTCTGGTGGCTTTACCTGAGGAGGGCACACCAAAACGCCCGCCGATGGCGGGCGTCAGGCCGTGTTCATCCTGCTTGTGCTGCCGTAAGGCGCGCGGGCCCGGTCACTGCTCGCCGCAGCCTTCGCCCTCGCAGCCGCCGCCACCACCACCGCCGCCACCGCTGGCGGTCTCGTGTTTCCGGCTGTTGACGGCACCGCCGCTGACACCCCAGTCGATCCCGCCGCCGCCGAGGCCATAGCCGAGGTCCAGCCCGACATAGGCGCCATGCGCCAGATAGGCGGCGCCCACCGTGCCGCGCCACATCCGGCTTTCCATCACATAATCTGCGCCAAGGCTGCCGGCGAACTTGTTGCGCTGGTTGTCCGAGAACAGGCGGACGCCAAAGCCGGTCTGCGGTTTGCCCGCGCCAAAGGAATAGGACAGGCCAACCCCGATGGTCGGATCGGCCAAAGCCGGCGTGGCAAGGGAAAAGGCGGTTGCAAGGGCAAGCGCGGCCTTCACAAGGGACATTGGGAAACTCCTCTCAAAATGGATTGGCGCAATCGTAGCCCTTGGCTGCCGCTTCCGACAAGCGAGAAAATCCGGCGCGGTCAGGCATTTGCCCAAACGCGCCGATGGGGAAGCGCCATTTCGCCGATGGGCAACACCGTGAGGATCGCGCCCGCGTCACCCCCGCCCGACGCCCGCGGCAGATACTCCTCCGCCCTCCACAGAACCTTGCCCGCTTGCACTTCGGACGCAGGGCATGGTGCCGCCTGCCGGCCCGATCACCGCATCGTGTTCAGCGCGCATGCGTCATTCAGGCGGGTGTCAGTTTCGCGGCTCAGGACGGGCCAGGCAAGCGGCACAGCTTCTGCCCTTGCCTTGCGAGACCCTGACCCTGAACACCCGGAGACCTCCATGTTCACCAAGCTTTCCCGCGCAGCCCTCGCCCTGACCCTCGCCGTTCCCGCCCTTGCAGATACGGCCTTTGCAGATACGGCGGCGACGCCTGCCGTCACCTGTTCCAAACATGCCGCCGCGACCTTCAAACCGCAAAGCGATCTGACGGCCCTGCTCAAGGCCAAGGGCCTGTCGGTGGTGAAGATCAAGACCGAGAACGGCTGCTACGAGGCCTATACCAAGGATGCCAAGGGCAAGAAGACCACGCTCGGCTTCAACGCCGAAACGCTGGAGCCGGTCGCAAATGCCGAAGCCGGCGAGGGCTGAGCTGGCGCCGCCCCACGCCCCGGACCCGCGCCCGAAAGCTCTGGTGCGGGTCTGGGACCCGATCGTGCGGCTTTTTCACTGGAGTCTGGTCGCGGGCTTTGCCCTGGCCTGGTTCAGCGCCAACCGGGCCGAGGATCTGCACAGCTGGACGGGCTATGCAGCGGGCGGCTTGATCCTGCTGCGGCTGGTCTGGGGCTTTGCCGGGTCGCGGTATGCCAGGTTTGCCAGCTTCGTGCGCGGTCCGCGCGGGGTCTTGCGCTATCTGGCCGCGATCTTGCGCGGCGATGAGGCGCGCTACATCGGGCATAACCCGGCAGGCGGGGCCATGGTCCTGACCCTGATGGCGGGCGTGCTGGGGTTGGTTGTCACAGGCTGGATGCAGTTCACCGACACCTGGTATGGCGAGGATTGGGTGACCAATCTGCATGGGTGGATTGCCCATGCCATGCTGGGGCTGATCGGCCTCCATCTCTGCGGTGTGGCCCTGGCCTCGGTCCGGCACCATGAAAATCTGGTGCGGGCCATGATCACCGGGCGCAAGTCCGCGCCGCAAAGCGATGATATCGCATAAAAAAGGGCGCCGCAGCCCGGCGCCCTTTTTCAATCTCGGACGGGGGGCCGCCCCAGGCGGTCACTCCCAGCAGGACACCAGCACGGTCATCGCCCGCGCCCCGGCGTTCAAGGCGTCGGGCGAGGCTTTGCCCGCGACATAGGCGGAGTTCAGCGCCAGCGCCGGGCCGGCCGGGTTGCCCAGCACCCGCGCCAGTGCCGAGGCCGTTGCGGCAAAGGCCACGCCTGCCGGCAACTGCTTGGCCGCGCTCGCATCCGCGGGCAGAAGCATGCCCACCACCGCGCCGCTCGCGTCCAGCACCGGCCCGCCGGCATCGCCCGGCAGCGCCTGCACCGAAAGCCGCACCAGACCCGCCTCGCCGTTCAGGCCCGAACCCTCTTCCAAGGTGCCGCGCGTCATCACCGGGGCCGGCAGGCGCCCGCCGTAGGAATAGCCCGAGACCGATATAGGTGCGCCGACCTTGGGCGCCTCCGCGACAAAGGCCGCGAAGCTCGCCGGCGCCAGCGGCACCAGCGGCGTCAGCACCGCAAGACCGCTGGCCTTGTCGGTGAAGCTGACCTTGGCTTCGACCCCGTGGTCGAGCGTTATCGTCTTGCACTGCGCCAGCCCCGCCGCCGCCGTCAGGACCGAGCCCTTGCCGTCGACGAAGAAGCCGGTCTGCGCGAGCTTGGCCTTCTTCACCGAAAGCCCGTCGAGCAGACCGCGCTTGGCCGCAGCCTCCAGCGGCACCAGCCCGGGGTCCAGCGCCTTGTCCCCGCTGGAGCGGAAGCCGCCCTGCACCATCGGCAGGACGCGCTGCATCTGGCCGGCCAGCGCCAGATTCCACGACAGCACATAGCCCTTCACATTGGCCCCCGAAACCTCGGCATAGGCGAGCGTCTCGATCTTGTCATTGCGGCCACGGATGGTGAAGGAGCGGTCGCCCAAGCTTCGCTCGCCCTCGGCCGGCATGATGTCCAGCGTTTGCAACACATTATAAAGCCCGGCGAGGCTCGCCTTGGTGCCGGGTTCGGAGATCAGCATCGCGGTCAGGCCGGAGCCGTTCTTGGCCGCATAGCGCGCGAAGGGCGGGGTGTAGCGGTCGAAGGCCAGCATCGCCATCGGCAGGGTGATCTCGATGCCGGATTCCGCATCGGTCAGGGTCTCGAAGCCGAAACCGGCTTCCTCGCCGCGATAGCCTTCGACCAGTTGTTTGCGCTGCGCGGTGGTCAGCACGCCGGTCGGCTCGAACCCTTCGGCCTCTTGCCAGCTGGCCATCGAGGCACGCGAGCCAGAGCCGATATTGCCGTCGACCTTGCCGGCATAGAACCCGTACCATTTCAGCGCGGTCTGCAGATCCTGCTTGTCGCCATTGGTCAGGGCGGCCTCCGCGGCACGCGCCTCGGCCGGGGTTTCCTCGGGCTGGCCCATGGCCGGAGCGTCGGGCGTGACGGCCGCGGTCGCATCGGGCACAGTTGCTTCGGGCACAGTTGCTTCGGGCGCGGTCGTTTCCGGCAAAGTGGCGTCCGGGATGGCCTCACTCGTCACCGGCGGGGTCGTCACCGGGGCTGTGTCGGAATTCTCCCCCATCAGCCCGGTCTGGTCGCCGGCGGCTGGCCAGAACGGCTCCCGGTAGCTGGCCCCGTCCGAGATATAGCTGTCCGCCGGGATCATGTTCTGCGCCATCAGACCCTGCAGCTGTTCCACCGCCTGATCCGAGCCGAAGGGCCCGAGCGCGATGCCATACCAGCCCGAATCCAGCTTGAAGCCGTGCACCTGCGGGAAGACCGCCGCATAGGCCCGCGCCCGTGTCATCGCCGTCGCCAGATCCGGCTGCGCCTCGATCTGCACCCAGGCCTGATCCTGCGCCATCGCAGGGGACACCATCATCATGGCCAAAAAGCCCAAGACCAACCGCCAAATCCGCATCGTCGCAACTACCCTTTTTCCATGCCCCCTCGAACGGCCCTTTGGCTCGGGGGCGGCTTTTTGCCGAACTCTAGCATGGCCGGACGCGGATGCACCCCCCAAATGCCGCGAAACCCCCAGCCTCGCATTGACCCTTTCGCCGCCCTTGCCTATGGAGAAGGCGCATTGATCCGAGGCTGAAATGACCGCAACCGCCCCCACCCCGCCGCGCAGCTTTCAGGAAATCATCCTGCGGCTGCAATCCTATTGGGCCATGCAGGGTTGCGCCATTCTGCAGCCCTATGACATGGAGGTGGGCGCCGGCACCTTCCACCCGGCGACCACGCTGCGTTCTTTGGGCACCAAGCCCTGGGCTGCCGCCTATGTGCAACCCTCGCGCCGCCCGACCGATGGCCGCTATGGCGAGAACCCGAACCGCTTGCAGCATTACTACCAGTATCAGGTCATCATCAAACCCTCGCCCCCGAACCTGCAGGAGCTTTACCTCGGCTCGCTGCGCGCCATCGGCCTTGACCCTGCCCTGCACGACATCCGCTTTGTCGAGGATGACTGGGAAAGCCCGACCCTCGGCGCCTGGGGCCTGGGGTGGGAGATCTGGTGCGACGGCATGGAAGTGTCGCAGTTCACCTATTTCCAGCAGGTCGGCGGCCACGACTGCAAGCCGGTCTCGGGCGAGCTGACCTATGGGTTGGAGCGTCTGGCCATGTATGTCCTCGGCATCGACCATGTGATGACCATGCCCTTCAACGACCCCGATGCGCCCATCGCGCTGACCTATGGCGACATCTTCCGCCAGACCGAGGAAGAATACTCCCGTCACAATTTCGACGGCGCCAATACCGAGATGCTGCTCCGCCATTTCGAGGATGCCGAGGCGGAATGCCAGCGCCTGCTGGACTTCCCGCCCGAAGATCCGAAAACCGGCAAGCGGATCATCATGGCCCACCCGGCCTATGACCAGACCATCAAGGCCAGCCACCTCTTCAACCTGCTGGATGCGCGCGGCGTGATCTCGGTCACCGAACGCCAGGCCTATATCGGCCGCGTCCGGGCGCTGGCCAAGAAATGCGCCGACGCCTTCCGCCTGACCGAGGCGGGCAAGGACGCAGAGGTTACAGCGTGAATGGCAAACTCGTCGCAGGTTCCATCGTGCTGATCGCGGCCATCGCAGGCATTGGCGGCTACTGGCTGCAGGAATATGCCTTTTACCAGAAGGTCACCTTCACCCCCGGCTCCGAAATCGTGCTGACCCCCATCACCTCGGCCCAGCCCGAGGCGATCCCGGTGCATGACCTGCAGGGCATCGACGCCACCTCTTCGCCCCTGCGCTTCCGCGCCTGCTTCACCACCGAAGTCAGCCTTGCGACCCTGACCGAGACCTACAAGGTCTACGAAGCGCCGACCCCGCTCAATGCGCCCGCGTGGTTTTCCTGCTTTGATGCCGGCAAGATCACCGATGCTCTGGTCACGGGTGAGGCTGTGGCCTTCCTGAGCCAGACCAATGTCGTCCCCAACACCAACGATGTCGAAGTTGACCGCGTCGTTGCCGTTTTCCCCGATGGCCGGGCCTATGCCTGGAACCAGCTCGCCCCCGGCGTGGAGCCATAGATGCCTGACCTTCTGATCGAACTCTTCTCCGAGGAAATCCCGGCCCGCATGCAGGCGAAGGCCCGTGAGGATTTCAAGAAACTCGTGACCGACGGCCTGGTCGAGGCTGGCCTGACCTATGCCTCCGCCGGCGTCTTCTCGACGCCGCGCCGCCTGACCCTGTCGCTGCACGAGCTGACCGCCGAAAGCCGCCCGGTGCGCGAAGAACGCAAGGGCCCGCGCGCCGAGGCGCCCCCTGCCGCGCTGGAAGGCTTCCTGCGCTCCACCGGCCTGACGCTGGATGAGTTGGAACGCCGCGAAGATAAAAAGGGCGGCATCACCCTTTTCGCCGTGATCGAAAAACCCGGCCGCAAGGCCGCCGCCATCGTGGCCGAAGTGCTGGAAGCCACGATCCGCGCTTTCCCCTGGCCGAAGTCGATGCGCTGGGGTGCCGGCCAATTGCGCTGGGTCCGCCCGCTGCATTCGATCCTCTGCCTCCTGATCGACGAGGCCGGCGCCGCCGTGGTCCCCCTCTCGGTCGATGGCATCGAAGCCTCCAACACCACCGCAGGCCACCGCTTCCTCTCCCCCGGCCGCTTCGCCGTCACCTCCTTTGACGATTACGTCGTCAAGCTGAAACGCGCCCATGTCGTGCTCGACTCGGCCGAGCGCGAGGCCCATATCTGGCAAGACGCCAAGAACCTCGCCTTCGCCGCCGGCTGGGAAGTGGTTGAAGACAAAGCCCTTCTGTCCGAAATCGCCGGCCTCGTCGAATGGCCGGTGCCCCTGATGGGCAAGATCGGCGCGGAATTCCTGCACCTGCCGCCCGAGGTTCTGCAGACTTCCATGAAGGAACACCAGAAGTTCTTCTCGGTGCGCAACCCGAAAACCGCCCGCATCGAGGGCTTCATCACCGTCGCCAATACCGAGACGGCGGACCATGGCGCCACCATCCTCAAAGGCAACCAGAAGGTGCTGAGCGCCCGCCTCTCCGATGCCCGCTTCTTCTGGGAAAACGATTTGCGCGTGGCGAAAGAGCCGACGATTCCTCCGATGAAGGAATGGCTCGACGGCCTCAAATCCGTGACTTTCCACAACAAGCTCGGCTCCCAGGCCGACCGCATCGCGCGGATCGCGACCCTGGCCCGTGAAATCGCCCCCCTCGTCGGCGCTGACGCCGACCTCGCAGAACAAGCTGCGAAAGTTGCCAAAGCCGACCTCCGCTCCGCCATGGTCGGTGAGTTCCCCGAGCTGCAAGGTCTGATGGGCATGTACTACGCCAAAGCCGCAGGCCTGCCCGATGCCGTGGCCAACGCCGCCCGCGACCACTATTCCCCCCTCGGCCCGACCGACACCGTCCCCTCCGACCCGGTGAGCGTCGCCGTGGCCTTGGCCGACAAGATCGACACCCTGACCGGCTTCTGGGCGATTGACGAGAAACCCACGGGGTCGAAGGACCCCTTCGCCCTGCGCAGGGCTGCGCTCGGGGTTATCCGGCTGGTGGTAAGTTCTGGCAAGCGGGTACTTCTGGGAAACATAATTGCAGGGTCATTTGCAAACTCTCTTTCCATGGAAGAAGAGGACTTCGACGAAGCAAGATTGGAGTCTCAAGCGAAGAAAGACGAAATTTCCGAAGCTAGAAAAGTTATGAACGCATACGACAAGGGTCACTTCTCACTCGAGACAGCGCGCTTCGCTCTAAACGCATTGCTAGAAGATCAGCGATCTAAACTTTCTAAGGAAACGCAAACGTCTGACAACCTCCGTAGAATGTTGGATGGAACTATCGACCTCCTCTCCTTCTTCCACGACCGCCTCAAGGTCTTCCTCAAAGACCAGGGCATCCGCCACGACCTGATCGACGCCTGCCTTGCCATGCCGGGCAATGACGACCTCACCCTCCTCGTCAAACGGGCCGAGGCGTTGGCGGCGTTCCTCAAGACCGAGGACGGCCCGAACCTCCTGCAAGGCTTCAAGCGCGCCAATAACCTATGGATTCAAGCAATGTCAAAATCGGGATATAGCGACAGCGACGCCTTCCAGAAGGCGATCGCAATAGTGAACGAGGCCGAAGCTGAAGACGGCGTCGAGTATTCCTTCGGAGCAGATGTGAAGTACGCTGTGACTGAGGAAGAGCGGGTCCTTTTCGCTGCATTGGACGAGGCCGAACTCCTGATTAACACCGCTATGGCTGCAGAAGACTTTGCCGTGGCCATGGCCGCCATGGCCACGTTGCGCGCACCCATCGACGCTTTCCTCAACGCGACCCAGATTAACACCGACAATCAGGTCGTCCGCCGCAACCGGCTGAACCTCTTGCACCGGATCCGCACCATCTGCTCCGGCGTGGCCGACCTGACCAAGATCGAAGGCTGACCTCCTTCATTCAGACCCAAATATCCCGCAGGGGGTCCGGGGGAACGCGCAGTTCCCCCGGCCTCTCCGCTTGCGCCACGGCCCGCAACGTATATCCTGCACGCGCAAACGAAAGGCGCCGCAGTGCAGAATTTCCCGATCGAATATGCCGAGATCACGCCCACCGCCGCGATCCGCACCGCGCAGCATGGCTGGCGGGCGAAATGTTTGCAGCGTCTGGTCCGGCTGGAGATGCCGGTGCCCAAGACGGTCGCCCTGCCCTCGGGCACCGTCCGCGCCATAGCGCAGGGCACGCCGGTCGATACCGCCGCCATCCTCGCGCATTTCGGGCCGATGCCGCTGGTCTCGGTGCGGCCCTCGCCGATGGACCCGAACTGGGGCGGGCCGGGCACCATCCTCAACGTCGGCCTCAATGCCGCGCGCCACCGCCTGCTGCGCGACACCCATGGCCAATCCGCCGCCGACGCGATCTATCTGCGCTTTGTCCAGTCCTATGCCACCCATGTCGCGCGCCTCGACCCTGACCTGTTCGAGGCCGGGCTCAACACCGCCGAGGCGCTCCGCGAGGCCTTGCGCACCTATGAGCGCGAGATGGACGAACCCTTCCCCGAAGACCCCGCCCGCCAGCTGACCGAAGTCCTGCGCTCGATGTCGCGCGCCTGGGAAGGCACCTCGGCCCGCCTGCTGCGCCAGGCGAAAGGCGCCCCGGCCGAGGCCGCCTTGGGCCTTGTCGTCCAGCAGATGGCGCAAGGCATCGGCCAGGGTCTGTCGGGCGCCGGTGTGATCCAGTTCGTCGATCCGGTCACCGGCCAGCCGCAGGTCACCGGGCGCTACCTCGGCCAGGCCCAGGGCCGCGCCGCCCTGAAGGAAACCGATGCGCTGTACCTGACCCGCGACAAGCGCGGCCCCTCGCTGGAGGAGCTGTCGCCCAAGGTTTTCGCCAGCCTCCTCGCCTATGGCACCGCCTGCCGGAGCAAGCTGCGCGAGGAGATGCAGATCGAATTCACCATCGAGGATGGCCGGCTGTCGGTCATCGACGCGGTGCGCGTCCACCGCTCGGCCCGCGCGGGCCTGCGCATTGCGGTGTCCATGGCCGAGGACGGCATCATCACGCGGGACGAGGCGATCCTGCGGGTCGAGCCGCGCAGCCTGACCGAGCTTCTTCACCCCCAGGTCGACCCGCGCGCCCCGCGCGACGTGGTGGCCAAGGGGATTGCGGCCTCGCCGGGGGCTGCCACCGGGCGGATCGTGTTTTCCTCCGCCGCAGCACAAGCCAGCCAGTCGCGCGGCGAGCCCTGCATCCTGTGTCGCCGCGAAACCCAGCCCGAGGATATCCGCGGCATGCATTCAGCGGTGGGGGTCCTGACCGAACGCGGCGGCACCACCAGCCATGCCGCCGTCATCGCGCGCGGCATCGGGGTGCCTTGCGTGGTGGGTGCCTCGGGCCTCAGGCTTGATTCAAAAGAGAAAAAGATCATCGCCCCCGATGGCCGCGTCTTCGGCGAAGGCGATCAGATCACGGTGGACGGCACCACGGGCGAGGTTCTGGCAGGCTCCGCCGTCATGCTGGCCGCAGCGCTGGACGAGGCCTTCCGCAAGCTTCTGTCCTGGGCCGATGCGGTGCGCGACATCGGCGTGCGCGCCAATGCCGACACGCCCGCCGATGCCGCCACCGCCCGCCGGTTCGAGGCGCAGGGCATCGGCCTCTGCCGCACCGAACACATGTTCTTCGACGAAGACCGCCTGGTCGTCATGCGCGAGATGATCTTCGCCAACACACCGCAGGACCGCGCCGCCGCCCTCGCCCGCCTGTTGCCGATGCAGCGCGCCGATTTCGTGCAGCTCTTCTCGATCATGCAGGGCCTGCCGGTCTGCATCCGCCTGTTTGACCCGCCGCTGCATGAATTCCTGCCGCAAAGCCGCGAGGGCTTGCGCGAACTGGCCGAGGCGCTCGACCGCCCGCTGTCCGAGGTGATCCGCCGCGCCGAGGCGCTGTCCGAGGCCAACCCGATGCTCGGGATGCGCGGTGTCCGCCTTGGCGTCGTCCTGCCCGAGATCTACGACATGCAGGCCCGCGCCATCTTTGAAGCGACGGTCGAGATCGGCAAACAGGGCGCCACCGTGGTGCCGGAAATCATGATCCCCCTCGTCTCGGCCCGGCGCGAGGTCGAGCTCGTGAAGACCCATATCGACTCGATTGCCGCTGCGGTGCGGGTAAAAACCGGGGTGAATTTCCAGTACAAACTCGGCGTCATGGTCGAAACCCCACGTGCCGCCCTGCGCGCTGGCGAGATCGCCCAGCACGCGACCTTCCTGTCTTTCGGCACCAATGACCTGACCCAGATGACCTATGGCCTGAGCCGCGACGACGCGGGGCGCTTCATGTCGACCTATGTGGCCCAGGGCGTTTTCCCCGAGGATCCGTTCCATTCGCTCGACGTCGACGGGGTCGGAGAGCTGCTTTTGATCGGGGCGGAACGCGGTCGCGCCACCCGCGCCAACCTCGTCCTTTCGATCTGCGGCGAGCATGGCGGCAACCCCGAATCGATCGACTTTTGTCGCAAGGCGGGCTTCGATTATGTCTCTTGTTCGCCCTATCGGGTGCCTCTGGCACGCCTCGCGGCGGCACATCTCGCCTTGGCCGATCGTGTGGATAACTCGAATTTCGACACAATATCATGAATTTGGCAAAGGTTGCTAAAGTGTAACTTTAAGAGTTTCGGCGGAAATCCGCGCAAATTCCCCCAGATTCCGTTGTATTTCTGTCACGCGGGTAGACCGCTGGTTTTTTCCGCTTTAGCCCGGTCAGCCGTCGTCTGTTGCATCCCGGAAAAGGGAGCGGGAGGCGGCTTTTGGGGAAACAACCGGGAACACCAGACAATGCGCTTGCACCTCTGCCGGACGCTGGCCACCGTGGCCATGACCGTCCTGACGGGCGCGGCCTTCGCCGATGTGACGGTGAGCCAGTCCAACGATCCGACCACGCTCATGGGGGCACAATTCGCCTCGCTGTTCGGGGCCGAGCATGACACCGTCAATGCTTTGCCCGAAGCCCGCCTTGCCGCCTTGGCAAAAGGGCCTGAAGTTGCCGCACCACGGGGCAAGGGCGCCAAGCCCGTGCTCATCGACTATACCGACGCCTGGCTTGCCACCCTGCCCGCCCCGCAAGGCGATGGCGAATGGGATTGCCTGCGTCGCGCCATCTATTTCGAAGCCCGCGGCGAGACGCTGCCAGGTCAGTTCGCCGTGGCCGAAGTCATCCTGAACCGGGTTGACGCGCCAGCCTTTCCGAAAAGCATCTGTGGCGTCGTCCATTCCTCGGGCGGCGGGGCCTGCGCCTTCTCCTACATCTGCGACGGCATCGCCGACACCTTGCGCGATCCGGTTGCCACCGACCGCGCCGGCCGCATCGCCCGCGCCATGATGGACGGCGCCCCGCGCGCCCTGACCCAGGGGGCCACCTTCTTCCACGCCCGCTGGTCGCGCCCCGGTTGGGGCAATGTGGTGGAAACCGCGGCCATCGGCGGGCACCTCTTCTACAAGATGGCCTCGTAACCCCGCGTCGCGCCGCTTGCACAAGCGGTCGGCTTCGGGCAAGGCATTGGCAGGGTCAGGCGCTAGTCTGGCCCTGTTCACTTTTGGGGGGGCACCATGACCTCAGACATCCGCCTCGCCTTCGCCCATCCTGAAGAGCGCAGTCTTGCCAGCGCCAGCGCCGACCCGCGCGATCGCATCTCCCTGCGCGACCATGTGGTCGAGGTGGACATCGGCGCCTTCCAGAAGGAACGCGGCCACCGCCAGCGCATCTTGTTCAACATCGTGGTCGAGGTGCGCCCCGCGCCGCAGCCCCTGAACGACGACGTTGACCGCATCCTGTCCTACGACCGCCTGACCGAGGCGATTGCCGAGGAGCTCGCCGCCGAACGCCTGAACCTGCTCGAGACCCTGGCCGAACGCGTCGCCGAGCGCATTCTGGCCGAGCCGCAGGCGATGCGCGTCTTCATCCGCATCGAAAAGCTCGACATCGGCCCCTACAAGCTTGGGGTCGAGATCGTCCGCTCGCGCGCCGAAGCCGCCTTGAAGGTGATGAACCAGGATGGCCAGGAAGCCGCACTGCATCCGCTGGTGGTCTTTCTCGACAATGCGACGATTGCCGCCCCCGATCTTGCCCATCGGCTGGACGGCTGGACGGCCACCGGCCTGCCGGTGATCCTGACCGTGGGCCTGCCCGATGTGGCGCAGCCGCAGACCGGCCACCGCCCGACCCAGCGCAGGGTCGATTTGCTGGCGATCGAGCAGAACGCCTGGGTCCTCGCCGCCCGCGACCCGCGCTGCGTGGTGATGGAGACCCGGACCGAAATCGACTGGGCGATCAAGCGCGGCCAGATGATGGTCTGGGCGCCCTCCAAGATGGTGCTGGACGCGACCGACGGACCGCAATCGCGCGATCCGATGGTTCTGGCGCTCTGGCTCGCCGAAACCATGGCGGCGGAGCGGCTGATCGTTCACGGATCTGTTGCACTCCCGGCAGGAAGCCGCGTGAAGGTCGAACAGGCCTGAGGCGCGCCCTTGCCCCCTGCCCGCTTCGCGCCTAGTCAAACGCCATGAAATACCTGCGCCCCATCGCGATGAGTGACCCCGCCCGCCCGCCGGAAGCCCTGACGCTGGCCGGCGGCCCCTGCTGGTTCGACCGGGTCGAGGTGCTGGACCGCAAGGCCGCGCCGCACATCCTCGCCGCCTCCGCCCTTCCCGCCGAAGCGCTGGCCCGCCTGACGACGCTGCGCCCGGATTTCGGCAACCTGAACCTCGGCCAACCGCGCATCATGGGCATCCTCAACGTGACGCCCGACAGCTTCTCGGACGGCGGCCTGTTTCTGCGCCCCGAGGCCGCGGTGATGCAGGCCCGCCTGATGGCCGCGGGGGCGGAAATCCTCGACATCGGCGGCGAAAGCACCCGCCCCGGTGCCGCCGAAGTGTCGGTGGCGGAAGAAATCACCCGCACCGCGCCAGTCATCGCAGCCCTGCGCGAAGGCGGGCTTGACCTGCCCATCTCGATCGACACCCGCAAGGCCGCCGTGGCCCGCGCCGCCCTTCAGGCCGGCGCCTCCTGGGTCAATGACGTGACCGCGTTGAAATTCGACCCCGACATGGCCGCCGTCGTCGCCGAAGCCGGCGCGCCGGTGATCCTGATGCATTCGATCGCCACGCCGGAGACGATGCAGCAGGACCCGCGCTATGATGATGTCCTCCTCGACGTCTACGACGCTTTGGAGGCCCGCGTGGCCGAGGCCGAGGCCGCCGGCATCGCCCGCAAGAACATCGCCGTCGATCCCGGCATCGGCTTTGGCAAGACCCTGACCCACAACCTCGCTCTGCTCCAGCGTTTGAGCCTGTTCCACAACCTCGGCTTGCCGGTCCTGCTCGGCGCCTCGCGCAAGCGTTTCATCGGCACCATCGGCGCCGAGGCCGAGGCCGCACGCCGGATGCCCGGCTCGCTCGCCGTGGCTTTGTGGGGCGTGGCGCAAGGCATCCAGATGATCCGCGTCCATGACGTCAGCGAAACACGACAGGCCCTGTCGCTCTGGCAGGCCGCAAGCACAGGAGGTGCGGCATGACCCGCAAGCTTTTCGGCACCGACGGGGTGCGCGGTCGCGCCAACACCTATCCGATGACGGCCGAGATGGCCCTGAAACTCGGCGCCGCAGCGGGGCGTTACTTCCGCCGCGATGGCGGCTCGGCGCACCGGGTGGTGATCGGCAAGGACACGCGGCTGTCGGGCTACATGCTGGAAAACGCGCTGACGGCGGGGCTGACCTCGACCGGCATGAACGTGCTGCTGCTCGGTCCGGTGCCGACACCTGCGGTGGGGTTCCTCACCCGCTCGATGCGGGCCGATGTCGGCGTGATGATCTCGGCCAGCCACAACCCGCATCAGGACAACGGCATCAAGTTCTTCGGCCCTGACGGGTTCAAGCTGTCGGACGAGGCAGAAGCCGAGATTGAATCCATCGTGGCGGGCGAGATCGCCCCCGCCCTGCCCGAAAACATCGGCCGCGCCAAAAGGATCGAGGATGGCCGCGGCCGCTATCAGGAATTCGTGAAAACCACCTTCCCCGCCGGCCTGACGCTGGAGGGCCTGAAGGTCGTGATCGACTGCGCCAACGGCGCCGCCTACCGCGCCGCGCCTGAGGTCCTGTGGGAACTTGGCGCCGAGGTGATCCCGGTTGGCGTCACCCCCAACGGCACCAATATCAACGACCGGGTCGGCTCGACCTATACCCAGACCGCAGCCGAGGCCGTGGTGGCGCATGGCGCGCATATGGGGATCTCGCTCGACGGCGATGCCGACCGGGTGATGATCATCGACGAAACCGGCCGCGTGGCAGATGGCGACCAGATCATGGCGCTGCTCGCCTCCCGCTGGGCCGAGGATGGCCGGCTGAACGGCGGCACGCTGGTGGCCACCGTAATGTCGAACCTCGGCCTTGAACGCTTTCTGGACGCGCGCGGCCTGCATCTGGAACGCACCGCCGTTGGCGACCGCTACGTGGTCGAGGCGATGCGGCGCGGTGGCTGGAATCTTGGCGGCGAGCAATCGGGCCATATCGTGATGACCGATTATGCCACGACCGGCGACGGCCTGATCGCGGGCCTGCAATTCCTGGCCGAGATGGCGCGCACCGGTCAGCCGGCCAGCCGCCTTGTGACCCAGTTTGAAACCGTCCCGCAGCTTTTGAAGAATGTCCGCTTCGCTTCGGGGATGAAGCCGCTGGATTCCGCCACCGTTCAGGCCACGATTGCCGCGAACGAAGCGCGGATCGCCGGCAAGGGCCGCATCCTGATCCGCAAATCCGGCACCGAGCCGCTGATTCGCGTCATGGCGGAATGCGAGGATCAGGGCCTGCTGGCCGAGGTGGTCGATGAGATCGTCTTCGCTGTGCAGGGCGCGGCCACGGTCTGAAGACAGAAGGCTGCGCCATCCGGCGGGGATTTCCCGCCGGTTTCAACCCGCCGTTAAGATATGGCCTGTAACACTGCGCCCCTGTGGTTTTATCGGGTGCAACATGTCCCTTCGCCTGCAATTCCTGCTGATTGTCGCGGCGCCATTCGCCTTGATCATCTATTTCGGCTGGACGGCCATCTCGTCCGGGCTTGATCTTGTGCGCGACTCCGAACGGCAATCCGCGACGGTGCAGGAAATTCTGACCCTGTCCAACCTGACCCATCAATTGCAGCGCGAGCGGGGTTTTTCGAGCGGCTTTCTCGCCTCCGGCGGCAAGAACCTCGCCGCGGACCTGACCGCGCAGCGCATTCAGACCGATCTGGCCGCCGCCGAGGCCCAAGCCGCCCTGCCGCAAATCGAAGGGCTCGTTCCGGCGGGCCTGTCGCATCTGCGGCAAAGCCTGGCCAAACTGACAGCGATGCGCGGCAAGGTGACGGCGCTGCAGGTCGATGTGCCGACCATGGCAAAATTCTACACCGGCGCGATCGAAACTGAAATCGCGATCGAGCATCACGCGGCAGCGGCGAACCAGGCGGATCCGCTGTTGTCCGATGCCATCGTCGATCTGACGCGCGCCAAGGAATACGCAGGTCTTGACCGCGCGACGGGCGTCGCCGCGATCGGCCTCGGGACGGCCGATGCCGGATTTCACGCCAGATTGATCGCGCTTTCCGCCGCCGAGCAGGCCCAGCTCCGCGACCTCGACATGAAGGTCAAGACGCAAGGATATGTCGAGGCGCTGCTTGCCACCGCGGAATTTACGGCGCTGGCGAAGATGCGCGACGACCTTCTGGCACTTCTGTCGCAGGGCAAGCCCGTCAGCTTCGCGGCGCGCGACTGGTTCGTTGCGGCCTCTGCCTGGATCGAGGTGCTGGAGGCGCAGAAACAGGACCTCCTGAACCGCAGCCTGTCGCAAACCCGGGCCGCGACCACCGCGGCGCGTCAGGCGATCCAGCTCAACATCCTCGGCATCCTGGCGGCTTCGGCCTGTTCGTTCCTGATGGCCACCGGGGTCGGTGCGCTGATGATCCGCAAGATCAAGACGATGATCACCCTGATGGGCGCCTTCGCCGGGGGCAACCTGGAGGCTTTTGTGCCCAATACCAAGGGGCGCTCGGAACTGCACAAGATGGCTGCGGCGCTTTACATTCTGAAACAGGAACTCAGGGCGGCACGACGAACGAATGAGGATGCCGCCAACATCCTGCAAAGGGCCAGAGCCTCGCAAAACCGCGTCGTCGATCTGGTGACCGAGGGGCTTTCCGCCCTGGCCAGTTCCAATCTGACGCTGCAGTTCCAGGAGGCGCTGGATGAAGATCACGACGGCATCCGGGTGGATTTCAACACCGCGACCGAACGCCTGCGCGACGCGCTGACCGACATCATCCTGGCGGTTCAGGACATCGACCAGGGCGCGATGCAGATGCGCGTCTCGGCCAGCCAGCTGGCCGAACGCAACGATCTGCAGAACGAGACACTGCAATCCACCGCGGCGGCCGTGGAAGAGCTCTCCGCCACGGTCGCCGAAAGCTCGCAAGACCTGAAGGCCGCGCGGCAGATTGTCGAACAATCGCGCAGCAGCGCGAGCGCCAGCAGCCATGTGGTCAGCGACGCAATTTCCACCATGGACCGCATTTCGGAAGGCTCAAAGCGGATCGGCCAGATCATCTCGCTGATCGATGACATCGCGTTTCAAACCAACCTCCTGGCGCTCAACGCCGGGGTCGAGGCGGCGCGGGCGGGTGATTCCGGCCGCGGCTTTGCAGTCGTCGCGGCAGAGGTCCGCGAATTGGCGGCGCGCTCGTCCAATGCGGCGAAAGAGATCAAGCTTTTGATCGACAGCAGTTCACGCCAGGTGGATGACGGCGTCCGGCTGGTCGGCAGGGCGGGTGCGGCGCTCAAGCAGATCTTCGATCAGATCGTCGATGTGGACGAGATCGTGAGCAAGGTCGCGACCTCCGCCCAGGAACAATCCGACGCCCTGACCAAAGTGAACTCCTCGATGATCACGATGGACAAGGTGCGCCAGAAGAACAACGAGATGGTGACCCAGACCCGAACCGTCAGCGATTCCCTGGCAGAGCGCGCGAAAGAGCTGAGCCAGACCGTCAGCACGTTCGACATCGGGCAGCGCAACCCGACCTCGGGCCGGATCGCAGCTTGACGGCTCAGGCGCCAGTCACAGGTCAGGGCTTCTGGCACTTGCCACATTGCGGACCATTCCGGCGCAGGTTCCGCTCCACCATCGCAGGGGCTGAAAGCCCCCGCTCCTTGGTCATTCAGCTCACGGAACGGCCTGGCAGAGGGCGCATTTCCCCGGCCGAGCCCCTCGTGGTTCAGCCGACGTGGTACAGGCTTGCGAACAAGCGCGGGTCCAGGCTTTCGGCGGCAAAGGTCGGCCCCTCGGTCAGGACCGACACCGCGTCATGGCTGTGCAGGCTTTCCTGATGGCTGGCCACGATGCGGAAATCGCGGATCCGCTCGTCGCCCTGCAGGGCGGCGCAGAAGCTGCGGGCGGCATCCTCGACGAAGATCGGGTTGGCGGCGTTCAGCTCGGCAAAGGCCTGTTCATCCTCGCGTTTGACCATGACTTGCGTCTCGGTCGGCACGGCATCACGCGCCAGGTCGATCAGGTCCTCGAACCACAGGACCTGATCGCCCACCACCTCGACCGAGATCCGCGCGACTGAACGCTGCGAATGCGGCGTGGCCAGCTGGCCACGGGTGCGACGGGCGTGTTCGGACAGTTCCAGCGAGCAGGGGCAGGTCGAGGAATAGACGAAATCGAGATGCACGATCCGCTTGCGCACCCCGGCGATATCCACCAGCTCCAGGGCGATGTCATAATACTGCCAGCCCGACAGGCCCGAGCGCAGGGAGCCCACCTTGACCGGGAAGGAAAACCGCATCTGGATGCGAGCATCGAAGCTGCCCAGATCGCGTTTGTAATCCTCCAGCGCATGTTCGATCACATGGAAAGAAAAGTCGCGCTCGGCATGTTCGTAGAAGGACCGCATGATGCGGCTCATGTTGATGCCCTTCTTTTCCGCCTCGAGGCTGACGGTGCCGGTGACCGAGGTTTCCAGCATCACCTCGCCCGCATCACGGGTGCGGTAGCGGATCGGCAGGCGGAAGTTGGAGATGCCGACGTGCTGGATGACCTGCTTGGCGCCGACGATCAGGCTGGAGGGGCCGTTTTGCAGGTCGGGCAGGCTGTCCTTGTAGGCGGCATCGACGCGGAAGCTTTCGGGGTAGCTGCGGCTCAGCACCGGCTGACCCGTGCCCAGCAGCGCGCCGATCTGCGGATCGAGCGCCACGATATCGGCGGCGGTGGCGCGGTCGGCCCAATGGCGCAGCGTTGCCAAAGCGGCCTCGGCCGCGGCGCGGTCGGGTTTGCGGTCAAGCACGGGATCGTGGACGTTCATGGCCCTGTCCTTTCGGTTCCGGCAAGCGCACTTGCCTTCAATGTCATCAGGAATACGCAGGGCGCGGACGCCCGGATCACCCTGGCGCCGCGTTTTGGCGCCAAGGCTTCATATTTAGGGAGTGCGGGCCCTTTTGGGAAGGCCCGGCAGGGACCGAATCTGACCCGAAAGCGACCGGGGGTCAGCCGGCCACGCTGGCGTCCAACCCGGCGCGCAGGTCGGCGATCAGGTCGCCCACATCTTCCAGCCCGACCGAGAAGCGGATCAGGCCGGGGGTGATCCCGAGCTTGTCCTTCTGCTCTTGCGGCAGGCGCTGGTGCGTTGTCGTGGCCGGATGGGTCGCGATCGACTTGGCATCACCGAGGTTGTTGGAGATCTTGACGATCTCCAGCGCGTTGCAGAAGCGGAAGGCGGCCTCCTTGCCGCCCTTGACCTCAAACGTCACCAGCGTGCCGCCCGAGCCCATCTGCGCCGTGGCCAGCGCGTGCTGGGGATGCGAGGCGAGGCCCGGATAGATCACGCGGGAGACGCGGGGATCGGCCTCCAGCACTTGGGCAATCTCCAGCGCGGCGGCGGCCATGGCGCGACAGCGCAGGTCCAGCGTGGTCATGCCTTGCAGATGCAACCAGGCGTTAAAGGGCGAGATCGCGGCGCCGGTGTGCTTCAGGTAAGGCTCGGCCACCTTGCGGATGAAGTCTTTCGTGCCGCAGATGACGCCGCCCAAGGCCTTGCCCTGCCCGTCGATATGCTTGGTCGAGGAGTAGATGATCACATCGGCGCCCTGCTCCACCGCTTTGGAGAAGATCGGCGTGGCGAAGACGTTGTCGACGATCACAAGCGCGCCCTGGGCATGGGCAATCTCGGAAACCGATTTGATATCAACCAGTTCCAGCGTGGGGTTCGACATCGACTCGAAGAAGACCGCCTTGGTGCCCGGCGTGACTGCCGCGCGCCATTGGTCGAGATCGGCGCCATCGACGAAGGTGACCTTGACGCCGTAGCGGGTCAGCACCTCCTCCAGGATATAGAGGCAGGAGCCGAAGAGCGCGCGGGAGGAGACGACATGATCGCCGGCCCGCAGAAGCGCGGTCAGGGCGCCGTTGACCGCAGCCATGCCGGAGGCGGTGGCGAAGGCGTCTTCGGTGCCTTCAAGCGCCGCGATGCGTTCCTCGAACATCCGGGTCGTGGGGTTGCCGTAGCGGGCATAGATGAATTCGTCGTCGCCGGCCTTGATGAAGCGTTGCTCGGCGCTTTCGGCGTCGGGATAGGCAAAGCCCTGGGTCAGGAAGATCGCCTCGGCCATCTCGCCATATTGGCTGCGGCGGGTGCCTTCGTGCACGAGCTTCGTGCGGGTGTTCCAGTCTTTGCTCATAGCCGGGTCTCCAGGCGCACAAACGATCCGCGAAACCGGAAAGGATGGGAGGTGCGCGAGACGCCCTGACCTTTTTAGCGGTTTGTTTAACGTGGCCCGCAATCCGGTTACAAATCGCCACGGAAGGCTGAGTAGCGCCTGCGCGCCGCAAGGTCAAGCAGCGCCAGGCAGGACCCGATTTTTCTACGAAAAATCCGGTTGCGCCCCCGCCGAACGGTCAGAAGCGGCCGAGACCCTTGGCATAGGCCTGATCGACCGTCCGGGTCACCGCGAGGATCAGGCGGTGCAGCAGGAATGGCAGGAGACCGAAATACAAGAGCCAAAGCCCCAGCGGCGCCTGATGGATCATCGTCTCGTTCAGGAGCAGGAGGGCGAGATAACAGATCGCCATGACGCGCGTCATCAGGGGATCGGCACCGCGCGGACGCTCTTCCGGCAGGATAAAGCGCACCATCGCATGGCGCCCGTCGATCACGTCGAGGATGTAAAGACCGGCCATGCCAAGGAAATAGACGCTGAGGAAGCGCTGGCACCACAAGGGATCGCCCTTCCAGATCAGCAGGGCAAGGATCCCCGGGCCGAAGAGCAGCGAGACGATCACTGTCGTGCGGTTGGACAGATGGCTTTGCAGCGTCCGGATCGAGCCATCGGCGCGCAGGATGAGCCGCAGGCCCATGGCCAGAAGGAAGGCCACCATGAAGGCCTCGCGCTCGCCGGGCAGATAGACGCGGAGCGCCGGCCAGACAATGGCCATCACCGCGAGGGGCAGCACGATGCTGTAAGGCAGGCGCGGGCCGCGGCGGAACAGGGCGAAAAAGCCCTGCAAGGTTTGGTAGAACTCGTCCAACATCTCTGCGCCCCCGGCGTGCCCATGTCGCGAAACTGGCAGGCAATTCGGGCAAGGTTATGGCGGTTCGGCGGCTATTGGCCGTCTTTGTCGCGCGGCTTTCCGGCGTCGGGGAAGATGCCGTATTTGTCGAGAAGCTTGGCCTGGGTCAGCAGGAAGGCGAACATCGCCAGCGTCAGGCCGACCGCCTTGAAGGTGACCCAGGTGCCATCCGAGACATTGCGCCAGACGATCTCGTTCAGCACGGCGAGGCCGGCGAAAAAGATGGTGATGCGGCGGGTCAGGATCATCCAGCCCTCCTCCTGCATCGGCAGGGCGTCTTCCATCACCAGCCGCAGATAGGATTTGCCCTGCAACAGGCCGACGCCCAGTGCTGCGGCGAAGAAGACATAGACGATGGTCGGCTTCATCTTGATGAAGCGCGGGTCGTTGAACCACAGCGTCAGCCCGCCCATGAACAGCACCACCACCAGCGTGATGATCTGCATCGGCGAGACCCGCCCGGTGAGCCGCCACAGAGCCAGGATCGAGGCGACGAAGACCACGACGAAAACCCCGGTCGAGACGATGAAGCCCGAATAGGTCTGTCCGGCGAGGGTCAGGCTCTTGTCCTTGAGAAACCAGTAACCCAGCATGAACAGGATCAGCGGCCCGTATTCCAGCGCCAGTTTCAGCCTTTGGTCATAGGCTTTCGTCTCACTCATCCGGTCATCTCCATCACCACGGCGCCGATTGCGATCACGGCCATCAGAAGGCTGCGCACCGGCCCCACCTTCTCGCCCAGAACCAGCCAGCCGATCAAGGCCGCAAATACCGTCGAGGTTTCACGAAGTGCGGCGGCGGGCCCGACATGATCCAGCCGCGTCGCCATCATCACCGAGCCGAAAGAGGCCAGGGCCACCAGGGCGCCGAAGACGCCACGCTTCAGCAAGGGCGGGATGCGGTCGGGCGAAAGCCGGATCCAGCGCCGCCAGGTCACCGCCGGGATGAAGACCGCGTCGATCATGAAGAACCAGGCGAGGAAGGTGAAAGGGTCCGCCGTGGACCGGATCCCCCAGGCGTCAAAGGTCGTATAGGCCGCCACGAACCCGCCGGTGACCAGCGCAAGGCCCAGCGCGGGCAGCAGGCTCGCCGCGTTGCGCCCCAGTTGCCAGAGCGAATGGCCCGCCAGCCCGAAGATGCCGGACAGAAGGATGCCAAGGCCGAGCCATTGCAAGGGGCGCAGGTGTTCGCCGAAGACGACGCCCGCGAAAAGCACGGTGAAGAAGGGGCCCGTGCCGCGCACCACCGGGTAGACCACGGTATAGGGCGCGCGGTCATAGGTCATCGCCTGGGCGATCTTGTAGCCGGCATGGATCAGGAAGGCCCCGGCGAAGATCGGCCACATATGCGGCTCGGGCCAGGGCACAACGAACAGCGCGAAGGGGGCGGCGATCAGGCCATAGCTCGCATCAATCGCGGCGCGCGTGATCCAGGGGTCGTCGCGCCCCTTTTGCAGCGCGCCAAACAGCGCATGCAGCACCGCGGCCAAAAGCGCCAGCGCCATGGCCAGATGATGTCCGGCCGGCGTGCCGACGAGGGAAAGGAGCCATGCGGTCATGGCGTGTCAGGCGTCCCGCCCGACCAGCGCATTGGCGAAATCCTGCGGATCGAAGGGGGCGAGGTCGTCGATTTGCTCGCCCACGCCAATCGCATGGATCGGCAGGCCGAACTTGTCGGCGAGCGCCACCAACACCCCGCCGCGCGCCGTGCCATCCAGCTTGGTCATCACGAGGCCCGAGACATCGGCGATCTTGCGGAAGATCTCGACCTGCAACAGCGCGTTCTGCCCGGTCGTCGCATCCAGCACCAACAGCGTATTGTGCGGCGCCGTCGGGTCTTTCTTGCGCAGGACGCGGACGATCTTGGCCAGTTCCTCCATCAGGTCGGCGCGATTCTGCAGGCGGCCTGCGGTGTCGATCATCAGAAGGTCGGCGCCAATCTCCTGTGCCGTGGTCAGCGCGTCGAAGGCGAGGCTGGCGGGGTCCGATCCTTCGGGCGCGGTCAGGACCGGCACCCCGGCGCGCTGGCCCCAGACCTGCAGCTGTTCGACCGCCGCCGCGCGGAAGGTATCGCCCGCCGCAATCACCACCGACTTGCCCGCCGCCTTGAACTGGCTGGCGAGCTTGCCGATCGTCGTGGTCTTGCCCGAGCCATTGACGCCGACCACCAGCACGACCTGCGGCTTTTGCGGGTAAAGCGGCATCGGGCGGGCGACGGGTTCCATGATGCGGGCGATCTCGTCCGACAGGGCCTCTTTCAGCTCGGCGGTGGAAATCTTGCGACCAAAGCGGCCCTCGGCAATATTGGCGGTGACGCGGAGGGCTGTATCCACCCCCATGTCGGAGCGGATCAGCAATTCCTCGAGGCTTTCGAGCATAGCATCGTCGAGCACGCGCCGGGTTTCGTCGCGGCCCAGAAGACGCCCGATCAGGCCGGGCTTTTCAGGCTCGGGCTGGGTGGCCTCAGGAAGTGCGCTTTCCGAGACCAAAGCCTCCAGCCCCTCGCCGATCTTGTCGGAGGAGCGGAAGAGTTTGTCGCGCAGCTTCTTGAAAAGAGACATCGGGCCGGACCTCTGGTTTGCCCTCACCTAGGCTGCAAAGGGGAAGGATGCAAGTTCGGAGGCGGTTTTGCCGCCTGGGCCCTTTCGCCTTGCCCAAGGCCCGGGCTAGATTTGCGCCATGCGCAGCCTGACCCGCCCCCTGCCCGTTCTGATCTTCGCCCTGGCGGCGGCGAGCCCCTTGGCGCTGCTGGCCCTGGCCTGTCTTTGGGGCGGGCTCTGGGTCTGGGTGGCGCTGGCCTATATGGCGCTGGCGGCGCTGGTGCTGGACAGTCTGGTGCCATGGGTTGCGGGCAGCGCCGAGGGGGAGGAGTTTCCGGCGGCGGATGCCCTGCTGGCGGTTCTGGGCCTGGGCGCGCTGGTGGTGCTGCCCGTGCTGGTGCGCCAGATCGCCGGGCCTTCCGGGCTGGGGCTGACCGCGCGCGTCGGGCTGTTTCTGGCGGGGGGCTTCTGGTTCGGTCAGGTCGCCCATCCGGCGGCGCATGAGATGATCCACCGGTCGGGGCGGTTTCTGTCCATTCTGGGGGCTGCGGTCTATACGGCCCTGCTGTTCGGGCACCACACCTCCGCCCACCGGCTGGTGCATCACCGCTTTGTGGCTTCGGCCCAGGACCCCAATTCGGCACGGGCGGGGGAAGGGTTCTACCGCTTTCTGCTGCGCGCCTGGCCCGGCAGCCTGCGCGCAGGGCTGGCGGCGGAGCGGGCCCTGCGCGGCGGGCGACTGACGCCCTATCTGTTCTATGCCGGCGGCGCGGGGCTGGCCCTGGCTTGTGGCTATGGCTTGGCGGGTTGGGCGGGGCTTCTGGTCTGGCTCGGCCTTGGCCTGCATTTTGGCGCCCAGGTGCTCTTGTCGGATTATGTCCAGCATTACGGCTTGCAGCGCGGCCAGAGCGGCCCGCGGCTGGAGCCGGTCGGCCCGCAGCACAGCTGGAACGCGCCGCACTGGTTCTCCTCGGCGCTGATGCTGAACGCGCCGCGCCATTCCGACCACCACGCCCATCCGTCGCGCCCCTATCCCGCGCTGCGGCTGGAGGCCGGGGCGCCGATGCTGCCCTGGCCCCTGCCGCTGGCCTGCCTCGTGGCGCTTTCCCCAAGGCGCTGGCGCCGGGCGATGGCGGAGCCGCTGGCCCGGCTGGGCCTCGCCAAGGCGTGACTGGATTTTGCCACCCGGCTTTGGCAGGATGCGGGGATGAGATACAAGCTGATCGCCCTCGCCCTGTCCTGCCTGCCGCTCGGCGCTCCCCTTGCCGCGCTGGCCGAGACGCCCCAGGCCGAGACCGCCCCCACCCTTCCCGCAGCACCGCCGCCGCCCACCGACCTTGGCGCGCCCCTGACCGCCGCCCAGTTCGAGGCCTATGCCCTCGGCAAGACCCTGACCTATGCCCAGGACGGCAAGGTCTGGGGCCAGGAGCAATATCTGCCGAACCGCCAGGTGGTCTGGGAATTCTCGGGCGAGCCCTGCGAATATGGCAGCTGGACCGAGGAAAAGGCCTATGACGACACGCCGATGATGTGTTTCGTCTATGACGACAACCCCGACACGAATTGCTGGCAGTTCTATCTGGGCAAGACTGGCCTCGTGGCGCTGTTCCTCGGCGGCGGCAACACCGCCTTTTCCGAAGTGGGCCAGACCAGCGAACCGATGCAATGCCCGGGGCCCAAGGTCGGGGTCTGAGGGCGCGTCAGAAGGGCGGGCCGCGCTGTCGTCCCGACCCGCGGGGGGCTGCCTGCCCCCCGCACCCCCCGGGGATATTTGCATCTGGATGAAGGGCGAAGGTCTTTAGAAGAGGCTGCCCTGGGTGGGTTTGGTGTCGGAAGCCTTTGATTTCCTGGTGCTGCCGCGCGGGGTCATGCGGCCGTCCTGGAACTCGATCTCAAGGGTGGCGGCCTTATCGGCCTGGGCCTTGGTGGTGACCACGGCGCCGTCGCCCCAGACCACGGCATAGCCGCGCCGCAGGGTTTCGGCATAGCCGAGGGTCTGGCGGGTGCGGTCGAGCGCCTCGAGCCTTGCGGCGAGGTCGGCCAGGCGTTTGGCGGGGGCGGCGTTCAGGCGCTGGCTGGCGGCGGCGAGACGTTCGCGGTCGCGGGCGATGTCGCGGGCCGAGGAGGCGATCAGCCGCGCCAGCGCCGGGGCCAGGCGCGAGGCCCATTTGTCGAGCGCGCCATGCGCGCGTTCCAGCCGCAGGTCGGCGCGGGCGTCGAGGGTGGCGGCGGTCTGGGTCAGCTTCACGCCATGGCGCTGGATCAGCCCGGTGAGAAGCGTGGCGCGCAGGGGCGAGGACAAAGCCTCGAACCGGCTGCGCTTGCGCGCTGTGGCCAGCGACAGCGCGCCGCCCAGGCGCTGGGTCGCGGCGTCGAAGCGCTGGCGCGGGGCGGAGAGGAGCGCATCGAGCCGCGGCAGGGCACGGGCGAGGTCGCGCAAGCGCTGGTCCCGGCGGTCGAGCCCGGCGCGGCCCGCCCGCGCCTGACGCGCGGCAAGGTCGGCCAGCGTCGCCAGCAGATCGGCGCGCACCGGCACCGCCATTTCGGCCGCCGCCGTGGGCGTGGGGGCGCGCAGGTCGGCGGCGAAGTCGATCAGCGTCGTGTCGGTCTCGTGCCCGACGGCCGAGATCAGCGGGATCTGAGAGGCCGCTGCGGCGCGGACCACGATTTCCTCGTTGAAGCCCCAGAGGTCTTCGAGCGAGCCACCACCGCGCGCCACGATCAGAAGGTCGGGCCGCGGGATCGCCCCGTCCGGCGGCAGGGCGTTGAAGCCGCGGATGGCGGCGGCAACCTCGGCGGCGCTCGACTGGCCCTGCACCGCCACCGGCCAGATCAGCACATGGCGCGGGAAGCGGTCGCGCAAGCGGTGCAGGATGTCGCGGATCACGGCGCCGGAGGGCGAGGTCACGACGCCGATCACCTTGGGCAAATAAGGGATCGGCTTCTTGCGGGCGGGATCGAACAGGCCCTCGGCCTGAAGCGCCGCCTTGCGCTTTTCCAGCATGGCCATCAGGGCACCGGCGCCGGCGGGGGCGACATCCTCGACGATCATCTGGTATTTCGACTGGCCGGGGAAGGTGGTCATCCGCCCGGTGGCCACGACCTCCATCCCCTCCTCGGGGCGGACCTGCATGCGCGAGACCTGGCCCTTCCAGGAGATCGCCGCGATGACGTTGCGGTCGTCCTTGAGGTCGAAATAGAGGTGCCCCGAGGCCGGGCGCGACACCCGGCCCACCTCGCCCCGCACGCGGATCAGGCCGAACTCGCCCTCAATCACGCGTTTGACCGCGGTCGAAAGCTCCGACACGGTATATTCCGGCGAGTTGCCGGGGCTTGGGGCGGGGTCGTCGTCTTCGAAAAGGTTCATCGGGCTTTGATGCCAAAGTTCCGGCCCCGGCGCAATTGCCGAAGCCGCGCTCAGGCCGGGCCGGCGAGACTGCCCTGCGCCTCGGACGGGACGGTGAAGCGCTGCGGCCAGAAGGTTTCGACCTGCGCAAAGAGGAAAGAAAGGGTCAGGGAGGCCATCGGGATCCAGAAGATGGCCCGCCCCGGTTCCGGCCATATGCGCAGGCCAACAAGCGCAAGCCAGAAGACGGCAAGGGTAAACGGCTCGGACAGGCCACGGGCCAGCGCGGCGAAGGTGATCAGCGTGCGGGAGGGCCACCAGAGGGCCGGGGCGCGGCCAAAGGCCGCGCGGAGGCGAGCGCGGGTCCTGGGATAGGACGGCGCGGCGATGACCCTATGGCGCGAGGGGCGCCAGGTCAGCGCGGTAGGGTCGCAGCCCGCCTGCGCCACGGAATCCAGAAAACCGCTCCAGGCCGCGCCATCGGCACGGTGTGCGCGCCAGATCTGGGCGATGAGGGGCGAGGCCATGACTGGGGCCTCGGGCGTGGCCGTCAGGGCCAAGGCCAGAAAGCGGCGGTACTGCGTGATGCCCTCGGCGGCGCGGTCCGGGCCAAGGCTGGTGTCCTTGGCGAGCCAGTCCTCGAGACTGCGGCCATCGAAGAATGTCAGGTCGATGTGCTGCAAGTGGGTCAGGGTCACCTCGGGGGACAGGGCGGGGTCAGTCACCGCCGCCACCATCGCCGCCGCCACCTCCATCGCCGCCCCCTCCACCATCGCCGAAACCGTCGGCAAGCGATCCGCCGAGGCTATGGGCATGACCGCCCGGGGCATGGCTGTCCGATCCATCCCACGCGGCGCGCTGCGAAGAGCCAAAGACTGTGCCAAAGTCGAAGGGGAAATAGGAAGAGGCCAAGCTGCCCCTGCCGCGCCGGAGCGCCGCAAGGCAGAGCGCCGCTGCCAGGCCAGCACTTGTCGATCCGGCGAAATGGGCGATGGTCGCAAGGATCAACAGCGCGGCCAACATGCCGGCGATCACCGCATAGATCCGCAACAGTTTGCGGGCCGGGGTGAGGTCTTGCGGCATGTTCCTCCCCCTCGCCTCTTGCCCAAATCAGGCCCAGAGCCTAAGACGCCCCCATCCCTTTGCCAAGACAGGAGTGCGCCCCATGAACATCCTCATCCTCGGCAGTGGCGGGCGCGAACATGCCTTGGCATGGGCGGTCAAGCAGAACCCCAAGGCCGACCGGCTGATCGTGGCCCCGGGCAATGCCGGGATCGCCCAATTGGCCGAGGTCGCGGCAATCGACATCCTGGACGGGGCTGCCGTCGTGGCCTTCTGCGCCGAGAATGCGATTGATTTCCTGATCGTCGGGCCAGAGGCGCCTCTGGCGGCGGGCGTGGCTGATGCGGCCCGCGCGGCGGGCATCCTGACCTTCGGGCCCAGCGCCGAGGCGGCAAAGCTTGAGGCCTCCAAGGCCTTCACCAAGGAGATCTGCGACGCCTGTGGCGCGCCGACCGCCGCTTACTCCCGCTTCACCGAAAGCGCATCTGCCAAGGACTACATCCGCGCCCAGGGCGCACCGATTGTCGTGAAGGCTGACGGGTTGGCGGCCGGCAAGGGCGTCATCGTGGCCATGACCGAGGCCGAGGCGCTGGCGGCCATCGACGACATGTTCGGCGGCGAGTTCGGCTCTGCGGGCGCCGAGGTGGTGATTGAAGAGTTCATGACGGGCGAAGAGGCCAGCTTCTTCATCCTGACCGATGGCGTCAACGCCTTGCCGATCGGCACGGCGCAGGACCACAAGCGGGTGGGCGATGGCGACACCGGGCCCAACACCGGCGGCATGGGCGCCTATTCCCCCGCCCCGGTGCTGACGGACGCGATCCAGAAGCAGGCGATGGAAGAGATCGTCCTGCCGACGATTGCCGAGATGGCGCGGCGCGGCACGCCCTATCAGGGCGTTCTCTACGCCGGGCTGATGATCGAGAACGGCCGCAGCCGGCTGGTCGAATACAACGCCCGTTTCGGCGACCCGGAATGCCAGGTCCTGATGATGCGGCTGGGCGCGCAGGCGCTGGACCTGTTGCTCGCCTGTGCCGAGGGGCGGCTGGACCAAGCTCATGTCAACTGGGCCGATGACCATGCCCTGACCGTGGTCATGGCGACCAAGGGCTATCCCGGCGCCTACGAGAAGGGCTCGATCATCCATGGGCTGAAGCGCCTGCCGGAAGACAGCCGCCACATGTGCTTTCACGCCGGAACAGTGGAGCGTGACGGCCAGATCCTCGCCAATGGCGGGCGGGTGCTCAATATCACCGCGCGCGGGGCGAGCCTGGAAGAGGCGCGCAACCGGGCCTACGGGATGATCGACCACCTGAACTGGCCGGAAGGCTTCTGCCGCTCCGACATCGGCTGGCGCGCACTTTAAGGTGCGGGATGGCGGCGGGAAATGCTGCGACGCGGCGCTTTCCCTCCCCTGACGCTGCGGCGCGCTGCCTAGAAACGGGATCTGGCCCCTTGGCAAAGGGGTGGCACCAGGCAGGGCGCTCCGGGCGGCGCAAGGAACGGCAAGACCATGATCATCCGCGACAAACCCGGCCTGACCGAGATCCTTTTCGCGGTGAAGGGTTCGGTTCTGCCCCATATCGGGCCGACGCTGCTGACCTTGATGGCGATCTCGGCGGGGCTGGTGGCCTTTGACCATTACGTCTGGGCCTTGCCCGAATCCCCGGCGACGCCGTTCTCGATCATGGGGGTGGCGCTGTCGCTGTTCCTGGGGTTTCGCAACAACGCGGCCTATGACCGCTGGTGGGAGGCGCGCAAGCTTTGGGGCGCCCTTCTGGTCGATCTGCGCGCCCTGTCGCGCGAGGCGGACCTTTTCCTGCCCAAGCCCGAAACCAAGCGCCTGTTGCGGCTGAGCCTTGCCTTCGCCCATCTGCACCGCTGCCAGCTGCGCGGGCTGGCCCCCGATGCGGCGGCGCGGGCCTGGGGCGATGCGCCCAGCGCGGCGGCGGCCCTCGACCAGATGAACGCCATCCTCGCCGAGGCGCGGCAGGCAGGCCACCTCGACGGCTTTGGCGCGCGCACCCTGTCGCAGCGTCTGGCCACGATGGAGCTGAACTCGGCCGGGGGAGAGCGGATTGCGGCCACCCCCCTGCCCTATGTCTATTCGCTGCTGATCTTCCGCACCGTCTATCTTTACTGCCTCTTGATCCCCCTCGCGCTGATCGGGCCAGAGGGCTGGATGACGCCGCTGTTCAGCGGCCTGATCGCCTATGTCTTCCTCGGCCTCGCCGAAGTGACCGAGGATCTGGCCCATCCCTATGGCGTCTCGTCGAACGCGCTGCCGCTGGATGCGATCTGCCGGGGGATGGAGATCAGCCTTGCCCCGCATCTGGACATCGCACCGCCCGAGCGTCTGATGCCGCGCGATTTCATCCTCAGCTGAGCCGCCCGCCGCCGGTCAAAAGGCCCGCCACAGGGCCAGGGGGCCAAGCCGGGGCGATTTCTTGGACTGGTGGCGGTCCATCCGGGCCAGAACGCCGCGCAGGAAGCGCACCGCCTCGGCCACATGGGGGCCCTTGTTCAGCATGACGCATTCGGCGCGCTGGCTCATAGCGGCATCGGTCACCTCGGCGCGGCTGGCCTGACCGTCGCGCACCATGCCCTCCAGCACCTGCGTCGCCCAGATCACCGGAACCTGCGCCGCCTCGCACAGCCAGAGGATCTCTTCCTGGATCTCGGACAGGCGGTCGAAGCCGATCTCCACCGCCAGATCGCCGCGGGCGATCATCACGCCGACCGGCACCGTGCCACCCGCCGCCACGATCAGATCGGGCAGGTTGCGCAGGGCCAGCGGGGTTTCGATCTTCAGGACGATGGCGGGCAGCGTCTGGCCGGGTTTCAGCCGGGCCCGCATGGCGGCGATCAGCTGCTGCACATCCGCCACCGTCTGCACGAAAGAGAAGGAGACGACATCGGCATGGCCCACGACGAAATCCAGCGCGGCGAGGTCCTCGGGCGTCAGCGCCTCGACCCGCAGGTTCGAGCCGGGCAGGTTGACGCCCTTCTCGGGCTTGATCTTGCCGCCCTTGGCGGGCGCACGGGTCACCGTCAGCACGGCGCGGCCCTCGTCCACGCTGTCCACCCGGGCCCAGATCTTGCCGTCGTCAAGCGAGACCTCCGCCCCCGGCGCGAGCGCGGCCACCAAAGCCGGATGGCTGAGCGTGGCGCTGAACAGGGCCTTGGGCGCGGCCGCCAGATCCTGCACCAGAGCGAACTGGTCGCCCGGCAGGAAAAGGTGCTTTTCGCCGCCGGCCTTCTTGCCCGCCGCAATTGCCGTCACGCGGAATTTCGGCCCGCCGAGGTCCATCGACACCGGAATGCGCGGGGTGCTGGCCCGGGCGCGCAGCGACTGGATCATGGCGCCCCAGACCTCGGTTCCGTCATGGGCGCAGTTGATCCGCACGCAGTCCATCCCCGCCGCAACAAGAGCGGCGATCAGGGCGCCACCATCGGTGCCCGCCTCGGTCGGCAGGGTGACCATGACGCGGGTGCGCGGATCGCCCGGCTCCTGCGCGCCAAAAAGCGCATCGCGCCGGGCTTCCAGCAGCGCCTCGCCCGCCGCAAAGGCGGCGCGGGGCGGAAAGGGCAAGGGCGTGCCCCCTGCGATGCGAGACAGCGCGGCCAGGACCGTCGCGACCGAGGCCGCGACATGGCCGTCCAGCCGGCCGAGCGTCGAGAGGCCCAGCGCCGACAGCGGCGCCTGCAGGGCCGAAAGGTCGCCCTGCCGCAGCGCCAGCCATTCCGCCATGTTGCGCGCCGAGGCCCGGAATTCGGCCCGCCCGATCTGCGGCGCCCAGACCTGCATCCGCTCGTCGGCATGGGCGGCGACAAAGCGGTCCAGCGTGGTCAGTCGGCCCAGCAGGTCGCGCGCCAAGGTTTCGGCGGCCAGGTTTTCGGGGGCCAAGATTACGGGGGCAGTATCTGCGGGGGGCGCAGTCATCGGGACCAGGTCTGCGGTCATTTCGGGTGCGGCTTCCATGGGGATGCTCCGGTCAGGGGTTTGGCCCTGTCTATGCCGCCGACCGGGCGCGGCGGTTTGCGCCAGATCAAGCGGGCCTGCAATGTCACGCAAACTTCACAAAGCCGCAGCACTCCGGGGACCAGCGCTTGCCCCCGGCCCGGCTTCTGCTATGAAGCAGCCGATTTTGAGATGGTCTGCCCCGCAAAAGGGGGGGCCAGTCTCTGCAAAGGGGGCGCAGGACAAGACCATGCCAGTTCTGGTGATGAAATTCGGAGGGACTTCGGTTGCCGACCTCGCGCGCATCGAGAATGCCGCGAAGAAGGTCCAGGCCGAGGTCGAACGTGGCTATGACGTGATCGTCATCGTCTCGGCCATGTCGGGCAAGACCAACGAGCTGGTCGGCTGGGTCGAAGGCACCTCCAAACTTTACGACGCCCGCGAGTATGACGCGGTGGTGGCGAGCGGCGAGAATGTCACCGCCGGGCTGATGGCTTTGCGCCTGCAGGAAATGGGCGTTCCGGCGCGGTCGTGGCAGGGTTGGCAAGTGCCGATCAACACGACCTCGGCGCATTCCTCGGCCCGTTTCGTCAGCATCCCGCGCGAGAATATCGACGCCAAGTTTGCCGAAGGTTTCAAGGTTGCCGTGGTGGCAGGCTTTCAGGGCGTCAGCCACGAAGGCCGGATCACCACGCTGGGCCGGGGCGGTTCCGATACCACCGCCGTCGCCTTTGCCGCGGCCTTTGCCGCCGAGCGGTGCGACATCTACACCGACGTCGATGGCGTCTATACCACCGATCCGCGCGTCTCGGAAAAGGCGCGCAAGCTGGACAAGATCGCCTTTGAAGAGATGCTGGAACTGGCATCCTTGGGTGCTAAGGTCCTGCAAACCCGTTCGGTTGAACTTGCGATGCGCTACAAGGTGCGGCTGCGCGTTCTGTCCTCCTTCGAGGACACCGACGAGACTTCTGGAACTCTGGTCTGCGACGAGGATGAAATCATGGAATCGAAAGTCGTCTCTGGCGTGGCCTTCAGCCGCGATGAAGCGAAAATGACCCTGGTCCGCGTCGAGGACCGCCCCGGCATCGCCGCCGCCATCTTCGGCCCTCTTGCCGATGCGGGCGTGAACGTTGACATGATCGTGCAGAACATCTCCGAACATGACGACCCGACCGACAAGCGCGCCTATACCGACATGACCTTCTCCTGCCCGACCAATCAGGTGATCCGGGCGCGGAAGGCGATCGAAGAGGCGCAGGCGGCAGGAAAGTTCGCCTATGCCCAGCTGATCACCGACACCGACGTGGCCAAGATCTCGGTCGTGGGCATCGGGATGCGGTCGCATGCGGGCGTGGCCGCCAAGATGTTCGCGGCACTGGCGGCCGAGAATGTGAACATCAAGGTCATCACCACCTCGGAAATCAAGATCTCGGTCCTGATCGACCGCAAGTACATGGAACTCGCCGTGCAGGCGCTGCACGACACGTTCGAGCTCGACAAGGCCAGCTGATCCGGCCTTGTCAGACGGAAAGAAGGGCGGGACTTGCGGTCCGCCCTTTTTGCTTGGCAGGGTTTGCGCGCTCAGGAGGAGCGCAGCAGGACCTTGGTCGACCCGACGATGGCCGCGACCTGGACATAGGCCGTGCGGCGCTGTTCGGACCCTTCGGAGGAGCGCAAAAGCACCAGCTTGGTCTCCTCCACGATGGCGGCGGCCTTGGCCGCGACCTGCGGCGTCATCTTGACATGGGTCAGCTTGCGCTGGGTCGGCTTGCCGCCCAGCGTCGCACGGACCGGCGGCATCCCCGGCGCGGCATTGTCCTGCGCCAGAGCGTGCAACTGGTCCGCCGCGCGCAAAAGTGCCACCCGGGCCGAGCCATAGCCGCTTTTCCACGACAGGTTCTGGGCGGCGAGCCAGTATTCATAGCTCAGACAGTCGAGGTTCAGCGTCGGGTCCTTCAGCCGCTGGCACTGCTTTGTGCCATCGGCGAGCATGGCGACCAGCGCCGCCGTCGCCGCGGGCGTCACCCCCACGGCATCCTTCGGCGTGCCGGGCGGGACCGGGGCGGCGTAGGGGTCGGGCCGGTCGGTCCGTTCGGGCGCCTGCCCTTCGGTGGACTGCACGAAGATCAGCGGCAGATCCGGCGCCAGGGGCAGGCCTTGCCCCTCCGGCACGGGAAAGCTGGCCATGCCGTTGACCGTCGCCGCCGCGGGCAGCGAAGCGGCCCCGGTCAGCATCATCACCATTCCCAAAATATGTCGCATGACCCGCGCCCTCCTTAAACAATGACCGCCGGCCCCTCGGGGCCCTTGCCACCGGCACCCAATACGGCCAGCGCATCCTGCCGATTTTAAGCTTGTTCCACCGCAGGTCAACCGCGCAATAGGGGCCCTGGTCCGCTCGCCCCGTGCCCCTGCCCCGACCCTTGCGCCCGGCCGCGCCCAAAGCCTGGGCAGCGCCGGCCATTCCCGGCCCCGCCCGGCGATTTTGCAGCTTTGACCGCGAATTTAACCGCCCGGCCCCTTCCGCAACCGGCGGAAGCGGGTGATAAGTACCCAAAGGCGGCAGGTTGGCCTCGGGGTCGACCACAGGGCCGTCCACGGCGCGGGCCACAGGGGATCACCATGGGCGAACGGAAGGAAAGCGACAGCCGCAAGCTCTTGCGCCGTTTGCGCGATGTGCTGGGCATGCCCAATGTCGGGCAGGACCGGCTGGACCGCATCACCCATATCATCGCGGATTCGATGGGGACCGAGGTTTGCTCGATCTACCTGTTCCGCGATGCCGAAACGCTGGAGCTGTGCGCCACCGAAGGCCTGCGCAAGGATGCCGTCCACAAGACGCGGATGAAGCTGGGCGAGGGGCTGGTGGGCCGGGTCGCCCGTCTGGGCCAGCCGGTCAACACCGCCAATGCCCCTGCCGAAAAGGGCTTCCGCTTCATGCCCGAGACGGGGGAGGAGATCTACTCCTCCTTCCTCGGCGTGCCGATCCAGCGCGTCGGCGAAAGGCTGGGGGTTCTGGTGCTGCAATCCAAGGCCGCCCGCATCTATGCCGAGGACGAGATCGACGCGATCGAGGTCGTGGCGATGGTTCTGGCCGAAATGGCCGAACTGGGCGCCTTTGGTGGCGACAATGGTCTGGCGCTGCACCGCCAGCCGATGCTCTACCGTGGCACCACCGGACAAGAGGGTGCCGCCGAGGGCAAGGTCTGGCTGCATGAACCCCGTGTTGTCGTGACCAACCCGGTCGCCGACGACCCCCTGACCGAGATCGACCGCATCCGCGAGGCGGTGGGCGTCCTGCGCGTCTCGGTCGATGACCTTCTGGCGGCCGAAAGCCTCGACAAGGACCAGAAAGCCGTGCTGGAGGCTTACCGGATGTTTGCCCATTCGCGCGGCTGGCTGCGCCGGATGGAGGAGGATATCCAGCGCGGCCTTTCCGCCGAAGCCGCTGTCGAGAAAGAACAATCCACCGCCCGCAACCGGCTGGAACAGGTCGAGGACGCCTACCTGCGCGAACGCCTGCACGATCTGGACGACCTCTCCAACCGCCTTCTGCGCATCCTGACCGGACAGGGCCGCGACACCGGGGCTGCGATGCCCGACAATCCGGTGCTGGTCGCGCGCAACATCGGCCCGGCGGAACTGCTGGAGTACGGCCGCAAGCTCAAGGGCGTCGTGCTGGAGGAAGGCTCGGTCGGATCGCACGCCGCCGTGGTGGCGCGGGCGCTGGCGATCCCGATGGTGATCCACGCCAAGGGCATCACCTCGGACGCGTTGAACGGCAATGCGATCCTGGTCGATGGCGATCAGGGCCTGGTGCATCTGCGCGCCGAGGAAACCATCGCGCGGTCGTTCCGCGACAAGATCGCCATGCAGGCCGAGGCGCAGCTGCGCTATGCCTCCCTGCGCGACCTGCCCGCCACCTCGGCCGATGGGGTGAAGGTCGACCTTTTGATGAATGCCGGGCTGATGGCCGACCTGCCCTCGCTGGTGGGATCGGGGGCCGAGGGCGTCGGCCTCTTCCGCACCGAGTTGCAGTTCCTCGTCCGCAACAAGATGCCCCAGCGCGCCGAACTGGCCTCGCTCTACGCCCGCGTGATGGATGCGGCACATGGCAAGCCCGTGGCCTTCCGCACGCTGGATATCGGGTCGGACAAGGTGCTGCCCTATATGAAGCCCAATGACGAACCGAACCCCGCGATGGGCTGGCGCGCCATCCGGGTCGGTCTGGACAAGCCGGGCGTGTTGCGCATGCAGGTGCAGGCCCTGCTGCGCGCCGCCAATGGCCGCGATCTGCAGATCATGTTCCCCTTCGTCAGCGAGTTCGGCGAGTTCAAGTCGGCCCGCAGCCATGTCCTGCGTGAGATCCACCGCGAGAAAAGCCTCGGCCATGTCGTGCCGCGCGACGTGAAAATCGGCGCCATGCTGGAGACGCCCTCGCTGGCCTACGCGCCGGATGACTTCTTCCGTCTGGTCGATTTCATCTCGATCGGCGGCAATGACCTCAAGCAGTTCTTCTTCGCCGCCGACCGCGAGAATGAACGTGTGCGCAAGCGCTATGACGTGCTGAACGTCTCCTTCCTTGGCTTCCTCGAACATGTGGTGCGGCGCTGTGCGCCCCATGGCACCAAGCTGTCCTTCTGCGGCGAGGATGCCGGTCGCCCGGTCGAGGCGCTGGCCCTGGCCGCCATGGGTCTGCGCGCGCTGTCGATGCGCCCGGCCTCGATCGGCCCGGTCAAGGCACTGCTCAGGGCCGCCGATCTTTCGGCGGCGCGCGAGGTGATCGACCAGGCCAGAGGCGAGGGCCAGGAAAGCGTGCGGGGCGCGCTGATGGACTATCTCTCCGGCCTTGATCTGTGACGGTGGCGGCGGGGCCCTCTGCCTGCTGAAGGGGTGCGCCGTCTGAGTTGGGCCACGCGGCTGATCGGGCCAGTCTTCTGGAGTGCCCCTGCCTCCTGATTGGGCTTCTGCGCCGTCCCCCCGCCCCACGGCGGGGGCTTTGCTTGCGAAACCTCCGGCTTTCCTGTCTGATATCAGGATCACCTGGGGAGGACTGCCATGGCCCGTATCGCCCGCGCCGAGCTCAAGGTCGAGGAATGCCTCGTCCGGTTTGTCGAAGATCAGGCCCTGCCGGGCAGCGGCGTGACCGCCGCGGCCTTCTGGTCCGGACTGTCCTCGCTGATCCATGAGATGGGGCCGAAGAACCGCGCCCTTCTGGCCAGGCGCGAGGATCTGCAGGCCAAGATCGACGCCTGGCATGTGCAGAACCGCAACGGCCCGCATGACCCCGAAGAATATGTCGAGTTCCTGCGCCGGATCGACTACCTGCAGCCCGAGGGCCCGTCTTTCCAGATCAAGACCTCAGGCATCGACCCCGAGATTTCCTCGGTGCCCGGGCCGCAGCTGGTGGTGCCGATCACCAATGCCCGCTATGCGCTGAACGCCGCCAATGCGCGCTGGGGCAGCCTCTATGACGCCTTCTACGGCACCGATGCGATGGGCAGCCCCGCGCCCAAGGGCGGCTATGACCGCGGCCGTGGCGCGCGGGTCGTGGCCCGTGCGCGGGTGTTTCTGGACGAGGCTTTCCCCCTGGTCGGCACCAGCCACGCCGACGTGCGGCGCTATTACGTCAAGGAAGGCGCTTTGCTGGTCGATGACGCGCCGCTGATCACCCCTGAGAAATTCGTGGGCTACAAGGGCAATCCCAAGGCGCCCGACTCGGTACTGCTCTGCAACAACGGGTTGCATGTCGAATTGGTCTTCGACCGCGCCCATATGATTGGATCGCATGATCAGGCGCTTCTGGCCGATATCGTGCTGGAGGCCGCCGTCTCGGCCATCATGGATTGCGAGGATTCGGTCGCCTGTGTGGATGCCGAGGACAAGGTGCAGGCCTATGCCAATTGGCTGGGCCTAATGAAAGGCAATCTTTCGGCCGATTTCAGCAAGGGCGGCCAGACCGTCCACCGCCACCTGAACGAGGACCGCAACTTCACGGCGCCGGATGGCGGCACCCTGACGCTGAAGGGCCGGGCCCTGATGTGGATCCGCAATGTCGGCCATCTGATGACCAACCCGGCCATCCTCGACCGCGAGGGCAACGAGGTGTTCGAGGGCCTGATGGATGCCGCCATCACGGTGCTGATCGCCAAGCACGACCTTGCCCGCGTGGCCGGCCCGCGCAATTCGCATCACGGTTCGGTCTATATCGTCAAACCCAAGATGCACGGGCCGCAGGAAGTAGCTTTTGCCGACGCGACCTTCTCGCAGGTCGAGGAATTCCTCGGCCTGCCGCCCAACACGGTGAAGCTCGGCGTGATGGACGAGGAGCGGCGGACCTCGGCCAACCTCAAGGAATGCATCCGGGCGGCGCGCCACCGGCTGGCCTTCATCAACACCGGCTTTCTCGACCGCACCGGGGACGAGATCCACACCTCGATGGAGGCCGGGCCCTTCAGCCGCAAGGATTTCATCAAGCGCAAGTCCTGGATCGGGGCTTACGAGAACCAGAATGTCGATATCGGGCTGGAATGCGGGTTGTCGGGCCGGGCGCAGATCGGCAAGGGCATGTGGGCGGCGCCCGACCTGATGGCCGCGATGCTGGAACAGAAGATCGAACATCCCAAGGCCGGGGCGAACTGCGCCTGGGTCCCCTCGCCCACCGCGGCGATCCTCCATGCGCTGCATTACCACAAGGTCGATGTCTTTGCCGTGCAGAAGCGGCTCGCGGCGGGCGGGCGGCGCGCCTATGTCGAGACGCTGCTCGAGATCCCGCTGGCCAGCTACCGGCGTTGGGGCGGCGGCCAGATCCTGCGCGAGGTCGAGAACAACGCGCAGGGCATCCTCGGCTATGTCGTACGCTGGATCGACCAGGGGGTGGGCTGCTCCAAGGTGCCCGACATCAACGACGTGGGCCTGATGGAGGACCGCGCCACCTGCCGCATCTCTGCCCAGCATATCGCGAACTGGCTGCATCATGGCGTGGTGAGCGCCGCGCAGGTCGAAGGCGCCCTGCGCAAGATGGCCGAGGTCGTGGACCGCCAGAACGCCGGCGACCCCGCCTATACGCCGATGGCGCCCGCTTGCGACGGCCTCGCCTTCATGGCGGCGCATGACCTGATCTTCCAGGGCCGCGTCCAGCCCTCGGGCTATACCGAACCGATCCTGCATGCCCGGCGGTTGCTGAAGAAGCGCGGCTGAGGCCAAGGGGCCACGATTTTTCGGCGAAAAATCGCGCCTGCGGCCAAGGTCGCGCCGGGCTGACACCGGGCTTCGATTTTTCGCCGAAAAATCGGGCCTCAGCCCAGATCGAGCGCCAGGGCATGCAGGCGCTGGTGGATATCGCCGAGCGCCGCCTGCACCGCGCGGTGGCGCGCGACGCGGGGCATCGCGGCCAGTTCGGGCGCGCGCAGCATCACCGCGAAATGGCTTTCGCCGCTGCCATCGTCGCCCGAATGCCCGGCGTGGCGGTGGCTTTCGTTCACCACCTCCAGCGTCGTCACGCGGAAAGTCGCGCGCAGCCGTGCCTCGATGTCATCCTTTATCGTCATTTTCACCGTACCCCCTTCAATCTGCTGACAGATGCCCTATCCTTGACGCCCCGAGTCGGAAAGGCCCTCGAATGTCCAGTCGTCCCCCGTTTGAATTTGATATCCGCGTTTCCTCTGACAAGGCGAAGCGCAAAACGGGCCGTCGCGGCATGACCGGCGCCTCGGAAGCGGCCAATCGGGCCTGCGATTATCCCGACTGCAAGGAGAAGGGCGCCTACCGCGCGCCGAAGTCGCCGGACCATCTGAACGAGTTCTTCTGGTTCTGCCGCGACCATGTGCGCGAGTATAATCTGAAGTGGAACTTCTTCGGCGCGGCCACCGACGAGGAGTTCCAGAAACTCCTCGAAAAGGACCGTCTGTGGGAGCGCGAGACCACCCCCTTCAGCCGCAAGGACGATGGCCGCTCCTGGGCGCGGCTGGGCGTCAATGACCCGATGGATATCCTGGGCGAGAAGGGCACGCAGAACAAGGCGGCCCCGACCTCGAACGCCACGCGCAAGCTGCCGCCGACCGAGCGCAAGGCGCTGGAGATCATGGACGCACGCGACACCTGGACCAAGACGGAGATCCGCAAGCAGTACAAGAGCCTGGTCAAGGACCTCCACCCCGACATGAACGGCGGCGACCGGTCTGACGAGGAGCGGTTGCAGCAGGTGGTCTGGGCCTGGGATCAGATCAAGGACAGCCGGTTCTTCAAGGAATAGCCGGCGCGACCGCCCTTGGCGGGCCCCGGAGGGTTTCACACCCTCCGGACCACCCGTGGAGTATTTGCGCAAAGCGCAAAGGGCTTGGGTGAGGAGAAAATCAGGGCAAAGCGCCATGCGGATGCGGCGGTCCCGGGGCGGTGCGAGCTTTCTTGATGGCAGGAGCGCGGCATGGGCCGAATGGCGGCTAGGAGCGTGCCCTGTCCTGGTTCTGGGGCAAAGGCTCTGCGGTCCAAAGTCTGGGGTCCAAAGTCTGGGGTCCAAAGTCTGGGGTCCAGAGTCTGGGGTCCAGAATCTGGGGTCGCCTTTGCCGGGTAAGAACCGAGCTCTGCTGCATCTCTCTTGCATCGCGGGCCCGCCCGCAGAGCGCGGTCAGGCCTGGGGCGGAGCGGTCGCGCCGGAGGCGAGGTCGGCCAGGACCGCGACATGGACATCCAGCGCGTCGATCACCCGATAGCCGGGGTCATGGCCGTCGAAGGCGAGGTTGAGGTCAGTGCCGGCCAGGACGATCGCCTCGGCCCCGCGCGCGACCATCCGGCGGCCCGCAGCGAAAAACGCCTCGCGGGTGGCCTCCGTGCAGGTCCCGCTCACGGCCATGTCCTGGTAGGTTTGGCCGAGCTCTTCGATCTCGTCATCGAGCGCGAGGGCGCGGGTCCGCGCCAGTTGGCCGTAAAGCCGGGTCCGCATCACGACCCGGGTGCCGAGCAATCCGACGCAACCGATGCCCTCGGCCGCGAAATGGGCGTCGAGCGGGGTTACCGCGCTGACCAGGGGCAGCGACGACAGCGCCGCAGTCTCGGCAAAGCAGAAATGGCCGCCGAGCGAGGTGATCGCGGCGCAATCGCAGCCTGCGGCCTTCAGCCGGTCGATCAGGCCGGCGTAGACCTGCGCCTGCGCGTCCCGCCGATCCGCCAGGTTGTTGGCGATCAATTCCTGAATGTCGGCCTGCACGATGGTCAACTCAAGCCGCGCCCCGCGCGCCCGCATTGCGGCGCAGAGGCGCTGGTAATAGACCACCGTCGCCGCAGGCCCGATGCCGCCGATCAGCCCGATATGCAGCGATCGGGCCGGCATCTCACTTCATGGCCATCGAGACGGCGCTCTCCGGCAGTTCCTCGCCAAAGCAGCGCTGGTAGAATTCGGCCACGGTCTGGCGCTCCAGCTCGTCGCACTTGTTCAGGAAGCTCAGGCGGAAGGCATAGCCCACGTTGCGGAAGATCTCGGCGTTTTGCGCCCAGTTCAGCACGGTGCGCGGGCTCATCACGGTGGAGAGGTCGCCGTTCATGAAGGCGGTCCGGGTCAGGTCAGCCACGGTCACCATCTGCGAGATCGTCTTGCGGCCCTTTTCGGAATTGTAATGCGGGCTTTTCGCCAGGACGATGGCGGCTTCGGCGTCGTGGGACAGATAGTTCAGCGTGGCCACAAGGCTCCAGCGGTCCATCTGGGCCTGGTTGATCTGCTGGGTGCCATGGTAGAGGCCGGTGGTGTCGCCGAGGCCGACCGTGTTGGCGGTGGCAAACAGGCGGAAATAGGGGCTGGGCGTGATGATCTCGTTCTGGTCCAGCAGGGTCAGCTTGCCGTCATGTTCCAGCACGCGCTGGATGACGAACATCACGTCGGCCCGGCCGGCGTCGTATTCGTCGAACACGATGGCCACATTGTTGCGCAAGGCCCAGGGCAGGATGCCCTCGTGGAACTCGGTCACCTGCTTGCCGTCGCGCAGCTTGATCGCATCCTTGCCGATCAGGTCGATCCGGCTGATGTGGCTGTCGAGGTTGATGCGGACGCAAGGCCAGTTCAGCCGCGCCGCAACTTGTTCGATATGGGTCGATTTGCCCGTGCCGTGATAGCCCTGGATCATCACCCGGCGGTTATAGGCAAAGCCCGCCAGAATGGCCAAGGTAGTGTCCGGGTCGAACTTGTAGGTCGGGTCAATTTCCGGCACGCGGTCGGTGCGGTCGGCAAAGCCCTTGACCTTCATGTCGGTGTCAATGCCGAAGACCTCGCGGACAGAGATTTCTTCGGTGGGTTTCACAGCGGTATCCAGCATCGTTTTCGGCCCAAATAAGTTGCTCGTCATCTGTGAACCATAAGGCGCGGGGCTGCAAGAGGGCGAGGGGTCGCAGAAGGGTCGCAAAGGCGGTGCTTTGGTCCCGAGGCGGTTCTTTGCGCCCCCGACCCGCCCGGCGGGCGGATTTTCCGCAAAAGCAAGCGCGCGGGGGAAATCCTTCCCCAGCCAAACGGTCGATTTACAGCTGCCGGGCCTGTCGCTAACGATAGGGCAAAGCAGGAATTGATGGACCCTTTGCCCGCCACGCGTCTCACCCTCTTGGCCACCGAAGCGCTGCGCCGTCTTGCGGCCATGCCCGCCGATGCGGCGGTGCTAAACTCGGCGCTGCGCACGCTGGCGAAATGGCGGGCCGAGGTGGTGGCCAATACGCTGGTCAAACGTTCCGGCACGCGGGTGCTGTCGGGGCCGTTTCGGGGGATGGATTACGGCGGCGGCGCGTCGGAAGGGTCGCGCAGCGCCCGGCTACTGGGCTGCTATGAGGCCTCGCTGATCCCGGTGATCGAAGAGATCGTGGCGCGCGCCTATCCGCTGGTCATCGATATCGGCGCGGCAGAGGGCTATTACGCCGTGGGCCTCGCCCTGCGGATGCCCCAGACGCGGGTTCTGGCCCGCGATGCCGATGCCCGGGCGCAAGACCTGTGCAAGGCGCTGGCCGCCCGCAATGGAGTGGCCGAAAGGGTCACGGTCGGCGGCCTCTTCACCCATGCCGATTTCGACCTGGCCCTGACCCAGCCTACGCTCGTCCTCTGCGACATCGAGGGTGCCGAGGCCGCCCTTCTCGACCCGGTGGCCGCCCCCGGCCTGTTGCAGGCCGATATCCTCGTCGAATGCCACGAGGGGCTGGTGCCCGGCATCACCCGGACCCTGACCGACCGCTTCGCCGCCAGCCACCAGATCCGGCGGATCGACCGCAAGCTGGACCCCTCCGCCCTGCCCGACTGGATGGAGGAACTCTCCGACCTTGACCGCCTGATCGCCCTTTGGGAGTGGCGGACCTCTCCCACGCCCTGGCTCTGGATGCGACACCTATGACAGACCTCCCCCCGCCTTCCGCCAACCCGCCTTCCGCCGCGCCCCTGGCCAATGCCGCCCTGTTCTACGCCTCGGACGGCTACCGCCCCGGCGACAAGGGCATCAACGGCCGCCGCGTCGCCGGGGAGAGCTTCCTCAAGGGCTTCCTGCGCCATGGCGCGGTGGAGGAATTCGTCATCCTCGCCAAAACCTCGACCGAGGCGGACGAAGTCGGCGCCCTGCTCCGCGAGATACGCCCCGACAAGCCCCTGCGCGCCGTGGGCCTGGTGCGGCCGCAGATGATGGCGCCCGTCGAGGTGATGTATTACCCGGCGGCCAATATCTCGGGCGAGGCCTGGCGGCGGGCGGATCACGGCACCGGCGCCTGGGGGATCTGCGGCATCACCCATACGACCTCGACCCCGGGGATCATGCAGGGGCTGTTCGATCTGCGCATGGCCCCGGTGATGGAATGGGACGCGCTGATCTGCACCTCGCGCGCGGTGCAGGGCGCGGTGCTGACCCAGATGGACCTGATCGACAACCACATCCGCCACCGCTTCGGCACCCAGCCCCCGGCGCGGCCGATGTTCCCGGTGATCCCGCTTGGCATCCATACCGAGGATTTCGCCCGCAACGACGCCGCCCGCGCCGCCCTGCGGGCGCGGCTTGGCGCGGGGCCCGAGGATGTGGTCTTCGCCACCATCGCCCGCCTCTCGCCGCATGAGAAGTTCGACCCGATCCCGATCTACCTTGCGATGCAAGCCGCCGCCGCCGAGCTGCCGCCCGGGGTCAAGCTGCATGTCGTGATGTGCGGCATCTTCCGCCAGCCCTATGCCAAGAAGGTCTTCACTGAGGGCGCCGCCCGCCTGATGCCCGATGTCGGCTTCCTCCTGCTCGATGGTGCGAAGGCCGAGGACCGGCGCGAGACGTTGTCGGGCGCCGATGTCTTCCTCTTCATGATCGACAACATCCAGGAAACCTTCGGCCTGGCGCCGCTGGAGGGGATGGCGGCCGGCCTGCCGGTGCTGGCGTCAGATTGGGACGGGATGAAAGACACGATCACCCCGGATGTCGGCCTGCGGGTGACCTCGCGGATGCTGGGCCCGGTGCATCTGGCCAACGAAAGCCTGCGCCTGCAGGGCGGGATCGACGACTACACCCAGTATTGCGCCGCGGTCTCGGCGATGACCGAGCTCGACATGGGCGACATGAAGGCCAAGATCCTCGCCCTGGCCACAAACCCCGACCTCAGGGCCCGGATGGGGGCTGCGGCCCTGCACAGGGTGAAAAACCTCTACGACTGGAAGGCGGTCATCCCGCAGATGCAGGCGCTCTGGGCCGAACAGGCCGCCCGCAAGAAGGCTGCCAGCGCCCGGGCCTTCCGGATCCGCGGCTTCTCGCTGCCCGTGGCGCCTTCGCCCACGCTCCTGTTCGGCGGCTATCCGACCGAGACGACCAGCCCCCTGACCCAAAGCTTCCACGCCCCCGACCGCAAGGGTCTCGCGCCCCTGGACGAGGTCCTGGCCCTGCGCAATTACCAGGGCCTGAACCGGATCTTCGCCGAGCCGGCGCAGATCGCCCAGGTCTATGCCGCCGTGCAATCCGGCAAGGCCACCGTCGCGCTGATCTGCACCGCCACCGGCCTGCGCGACATCTTCGTCGAACGCGTGCTGATGTGGCTCCTGAAATACGACTTCATCCGCCGCAGCTGACAGGGCCGCCGGGTTCACCTTGACCGAAATATCCCACCGGGGTCCGCCACGATGGGCGCCATCAACCCATTCTTAACCAATCTGCCCGAGACTGCGGGCATGACCCAATACCGCCGCCTCCTCATCCCCGGTGCCACCTATTTCTTCACCGTCCGGCTGGAGACGCGGGGCAGCACCCTCTTGACCGACCATATCGAAAGCCTGCGCTACGCCTATGCGCGCAGCTCACGCGAATATCCGGTGACCTGCCACGCCATGGTGGTGCTGCCCGATCACCTCCACGCGGTCTGGACCGAACCCGAGGGCGGCGTCTGGTATTCCGAACGCTGGCGCCGGATCAAGGCGCTCTTCTCGCATGCCATCCCGCAGGGAGAGAGCCCCCGCCCCAGCCTTCTGGCCAAACGCGAAAAGGGCATCTGGCAGCGCCGCTTCTATGAACACGCGATCCGGGACGAAGCCGATTTCCGCCGCGCGCTGGACCATTGCCGGACCAATCCCGTCAAACACGGCCTCGTCACCGCAGCCGAGCTTTGGCCCTATTCCAGCTTCAACAAGGTCAGACCGGCGCCCCCGCAACCCGCCCAGCCCCACCTCACCGCGATCTGACCCTCGGGCCGCGCCCCCGGCCCTGCGCGCACCGCTGTCCGGTAGCAACTGTCTTTCAGGCTTTGGTTTGGTTGTAGTCTTTGCCTGTTTTGACCATTGCGTTGAGAATTGTCAGGAGTTTTCTTGCGCAGGCGATGATGGCGACTTTTGTCGGTTTTCCGGCGGCGGCGAGTCGTGCTCYGAAGGCTTTGATGTTCGGATCGTGGCGYGAGGCGATGAGGCCGGCCAGATAGAGGCTGCGTCTGATGGCGGGTCGCCCGCCCCAGATGCGGCGTTTGCCGCGCAGGGTGCCTGAATCGCGGGCGTGGGGTGCCATCCCGGCCAGGGCCGCGATGCGCCGGTGATCGAGCTGTCCAAGCTCTGGCAGGCGGGCGAGGATCACGGCGGCCAGTACAGGTCCGATCCCGGGGGCCGATCGCAAACGGCGGCTGGCGCTGGCCAGGGCGTCCCGGCTTTCGATCAGG
>NZ_JBFUFS010000025.1:0-49324 GCF_056403335.1 Rhodobacter sp. P2_H5
CTCGTCTTCCAACGCCTTCAGCCGCTTGGCTTCTGAAGGCTCCATGCCGCCGAACTTCGCCTTCCAGGCATAGAAAGTGGCGCCGCTGATCCCGTGCCTGCGACAAACCTCGGCGGTCTTCGCGCCCGCCTCCTGCTCCCGCAAGATCGCGATGATCTGCTCCTCTGTGAACTTCGATCTCTTCATGTCCGGTCCTCTCCTTGGGCCGGACTCTAGCATCAGATGGACGAGTTATCGGGGGTCACAGCACTGGCACCAAAGGGCCCGGCCGCATCTGGAGAGCGGCCGCCTCGTTGAATGTCTGTCCGACTGGTGTCAGGCTGAGGATTGGCTTTATCTCTACTATCCATCGCGCAGGCACATGTCGGCTGGCCTGCGCGCGTTGGTTGAGGCCTTGCGCGCGGGAGTTGGTGCAGGATGAATGGATTGGCCCCCGATTGTGCCTGGGTGTTCAGTCCCGGGGTCTGATCGGTCGGATACGGAGGGGATACGCCCCGGCACCCCGGTCGGAAGGCTCGCGGCAGGACGGAGCGTTACGACAAAGGCCGTTACAAGCGCCGCAATCGGATGGTTATCATGTTTGGCGGACGGAAGGATCGGCGCCGCGTCGCCACTCGCCAAGACTGGTGCACCAAGCCCTTCCTCTCTGCCGTCGCCCTCGTCGCAACCGTCATGTTCTGGCGGCGACCATCAAAGAGTCTGGAGCCCTCCGTCCTGTTCGGCTGTGAGACGGGAAAGGCCCCGGATCCCGCACAGAAGAATGCTGCGGCACTACGAGATTCGAAGTTCCCCGGCAGACTTCTCCCTTGGCCTGGCACTTTGCGGCGGCGGCCCGGAATTGCGGGCCAAGGCGTTCTCGGGCAGCGGCGCAGCGCTTCCCCAGAACTCCGCGACGGTCGGCCCGCGGTGGGCATGGTGGATGAGCGCGTCACGCATCTCATGGAGCCAGACGCCGCGGCCCATCCTCGTGTACCACCTCTGGGCATGCCGCAAATCCGCGTCGGGCTGAAACCAGATCCGCCAGATCGCCCTTGGGCGCAGCTGCAGCACCGCCTCGATCAGTTTGACCCAAAGGAACACGCGCCAAGCGGGAACCTGTGGCGTTTCAAGGACCTGGTGCTTGTAGTCCCAAAAGCGCAGATCGGTCCGGATGACCCGACGATGGGCAGATTGGCCGTGGAACGGCGTCCAGCGGTGGGGCGTGGCATAGACCGACATGACCTGGTCGGGATCATAGCGCAACAGATGGCGCAGCAGCCGCCAGTAGTCGGCATCCGTCTCCTCCTCGAAACCGACGGCAAAGTTGCAAAGCCCGATCATCCCGTTTTGCCGCAAAAGCGTGATCGCCTGTTGATCCTTGGCCCGCGTGCCGCCCTTGCGGACGGTTTGCAGCGTCGCCTCGTCGGTCCCCTCAAGCCCGAGGAGAAAGCGCAGGCAGCCGGCCCGCCGATAGAGCGGCAGAAGATCGGCATCGCGCACGATGTCATCGGCCCGTGTCGAGCCGATGATCCGGACCGGCACGTTCTCGGCCACCAAGGCGTCAAGGAAAGCCTTCCAGGCCTTGCGCGACGAGGTGGGATTCTCGTCCGCCAGGTTGACCAGCTCAACCCCCTTCTCGCGATGCAGCCAGGCGATCTCCTTGGCAAAGACCACCGGGTCGCGGTGACGCCACTGGGTCCAGAAGCCCCGCTGGCCGCAATAGGTGCAAAGATGCGGGCAACCGCGCGAGAACTGCATCACCACGGCGCGCTTGCCGCCCCAATAGGAGTGGTCCGCGAAATCGATCAACTCCCACCCCGTCCGCGCGGCCTCAAGATCGCGGATCATGGGCGCGGGGGCAGTGGCGAAAGGTCATCCGGCCTGGCGAAAGGCTATTCCCCTGACCTCGCCAAGCGGCGCCCGGGCGGCCAGGGCCGCAACCAGAGCCGGCGCCGTCTCTTCGCCCTCGCCCCGCACGATGACGTCGATCTGCGGCGCCTCCTGCAGGATGTCTTGCCAATGGTAGGTCGGAAAGACCCCGCCGTACACGATGGTCATCTCTGGCCAGGCCAGGCGGACGGCGGCCGTGATCTCCAGGATCACTGGGTGCGCCGAGGTCGAGCCGGAGTGCCCAACAAAAAGCATCTCGGGCAGGTCTGCGGCCAAGTCGGAAAGGATTTCGCGCTGCGTCATCGGGGCAATGTCGGCATTGATCAGCCGCACCTGATGGCCTGCGTCGATCAGCGGGCCACCGATCCGCAGCAGACCCAGCGGAGGCAGAAGCTCCCCGGGCACCCGGCTGCCAATTGCGCGGTGCGGCGGATTCAAAAGGACAATTTTCGGCAATATGCACCTCAAAGTTGTCCGCACGGTGCCAGTTGGGATGTGGGATGTCGACCGGAATCCAAGGCGTGTCCCGCCCGCCTGCTCCAAAAGGCAGACCTCAACCGACCCGTTTCGTCGTGGCAATCGGGAATGCCGCGCCGGGGCGCTTTGGACCGGAAGGGGTCCGGGCCAATTTTTGCAGCGTGGCGCAGCTTGCGGCGGTCACTGCGGACGGGGATCGCCGTACCCGTGACGGCAGGCCTCGCTGGAAATCAATGGGCCAGAAAGGTCCACACCGGCATGACCGGTGTGGACTTCCTGTGCCGCAGGGACCTGGGAGAGATCCAGCCTCAGGGCGCGATGTTCTGGTTGACCCTGAAGACGTTGTGCGGGTCGTAAGCGCGTTTGACCTGCACCAGGCGGTCATAATTGCTGCCGTAGTTGGCGCGAACCCGTGATCCGTCGTCGTCGTCCATGAAGTTCACATAGCCGCCAACCTCGGAATGGGGCGCCACCGCATCCGAGTAATCACGCACCCATTTGGTATTGGGCGCGTCATCCTTCGGATCCTGCGACCCGGCAATGATGACCATGGAAAAGTTGGCATCGCGATGGCCGAAGGCCGTGGCATCGGGAGCAACCCGGTGGCACGCGCCGTTGATGGGGTAAAGGTGCATCGTCGAACAGGCGTTCGGCGCGTTCGGGCCATGCTGGACATGGGCCGCGATGGCATCATCCGTCAGCTCCTTGACGAAATTGCCCTTCCAGTACTGCCGCAGCCCGGTCGGGAACAGCCCGTCAAAGGCTGCGTTGATCGCGGGGTAGGGGACGGGGCCCACCATCTCGGCCTTCACCTCGGCAACGTCATGGAAGACCTTGAACTGGCGCGCGCCCTGGGCGGGATCGCCCGACCAGCAGGCCACGATCGCGGCAAACATGTCGCCGTGGCGGTTTTCGGGGATGAAGGGCAAAGGAGGCGCGATCTGGAAGGCCGGAAACGCGCCCATCTGTTCCGGCGCGTTCTTGATATAGTCCCGATAGAACCGCAGGATATTGGCCGCCTCGCTGACCTCATAGAACATCGGCCCCCAATGGACGGTCTTGACCGGCTGAAGCTTGTATTCCAGCGAGGTGCAGACCCCGAAGTTGCCGCCACCGCCGCGGAGGGCCCAGAAGAGGTCCGGGTTCTCGGTCTCGCTCGCCACCACCATCTTGCCGTCCGCCGTCACGACATCGGCCGACACCAGATTGTCCAGCGAAAGCCCGTGGCCGCGCGTCAGATAGCCGATGCCGCCGCCCAGCGTCAGACCGGCAATCCCGGTGGTCGAGATGATGCCGCCAGTGGTGGCAAGGCCAAAGGCGTTGGTCGCGGCATTGAAATCGCCCCAGGTCGCCCCGCCCTCGGCCCGCGCCGTCTTGCCGTTCGGATCGACCCGCACCCCCCGCATGCGCGACAGGTCGATGACCACGCCGCCATCGTTGGTGCCGAAGCCCGGGCCGCTGTGCCCACCGCCCCGGATCGACAGGTCATGCCCGTTGTCTCTTGCGTAATTGACCGTGGTCATCACGTCGCCGGCGTTCATCACCCGGACGACGACGGCGGGGCGTTTGTCGATCATGCCGTTATGGACCGCTCTCGCGCAGTCATAGTCGGCATCGCCTTGGACAATCACGTCCCCGCGCACCAGTTCACGGAGTTCATTTGGTGTCTTGGCACTCATTGCATCCTCCTGAATTGTTTGTGGTGGGCTGCCCGCCGAGCGGCAGCTTTCCCTGGAATGTCAGTAAGGTGGCTGTTGGGCACAGGCAGGGCGCGACCGGGGCCAGGAAACACAAGAATCGTTCGCGATGCTGCGTCCAGAATCCAATTCTAGCACGCATGCAGCTCTTTGCATGCATCGAGATTCAGGCACCGCTATCCGGCCAGACGGTTCCCCTTGTCCCGTCCAACGGCAGGCTTGTCGCCCCGGGTTTGCTGCTGCGGTCCCCTCCTGGAAGGCAAGGAAGCACCATGAGACAGGCGCGTCACGAGAAGGGCACGACCAAGCAGCCTGTCGCCGGATCAAAGCTGCGCGGGGTTCATGCGCGGTTCGATACAGAAGAGCAGCGCCACAACGTGACCCGAGCCTCGGCTGGTGAAATCTCCAGCGATTTCCGGTCGTCAAAAGCTCATCAGGATATCCGACGCGGTCAATTGGGCATGATTGGCAAGGACCAGCACCAGAATGCGTTCGGCGGCACCGCTGCCATCTTGATCAAAGTAGAGATTGCCCGTGGACCGGTCGTAAATCAGCCGGTCCGAGTCATCGACGGTCGCGCCGGGGCGGATCTCCTTGAATTCGTCCGCGTAAAGGGGGCCGCTATGGTACAGGTTCGGAAACGACCAAGAGCGGTTCAAGACGATCCTGTCGACCCCGTGCACGAAATCGATAACGGTATCCGAGCTTTCCGCCAGGATTCGGCCGTAGGTGCTGGATCCAAACATGAAGTCGTCACTTCCCGCGCCGCCTATCAGGGTGTCGTGCCCGTCGCCCCCGCCCAGCGTGTCGGCGCCCCCGCCGGTGGTGACCAGATTGTCCAGGTCATTGCCGTAGGTCCGGGAACCCAAAACCTTCGTGCCGCTGCCGGACATATAGGTATTCTTGATCGCCTCAACATTGGCGAAATAACCCAGATCGAAGTAGGTGGCGACGATTTCGATCGTGTCAAAGCCGCCATTCACCTCTTCCACCGCGACGTTGGGCGCTTGCGACACCCCGCTCAGCAGCAGGTAGGTGTCGTCCCCGTCACCGCCCATCAGGGTGTCGGTGGCGCCATGATAGGCGACCAGCGTATCATTTCCGCTTCCGCCCAGCAGACTGTCGTTGCCATCGCCGCCACCATCCAGCCGGTCATTGCCGTCCATCCCGTACAGCGTGTCGTTGCCATTGGAGCCGAAGATCACATTGTCCCGAGCGTTGCCGATCCCGATGGCTGAAAAGGATGTGCCGTCACTGTAGTTCCTGTAACTTGTGTGCAGATAAAGCTGCTCGACAAAATCGGGTATCACATAGGTTCTGTCCGCCGGATCGTCGGGTTGACCAGGACTGCCCGTGAAATAGACCTCCACCCGGTCATTGCCGCCATGGGCCAATTCGACGATCTCGCCCTGCCCGTCGGTGATCACATAGAAATCATCGCCCTTGCCGCCCTCTAGGCGCACATCCGCATGATCGGCGTCCAGCGTATCATTGCCGCCCATGCCTTGAAGGGTCGTGTGGCCACTGCCGGATGCTCGCATGTAATTGGCCTTGGCCGACCCCACACCCAGGGCATCCCCATCACCCCACATGCTCAGATTCTCGACCGAACCGCTCAGGGTCCAGCTGGCGGCACGGGTCACGATGGTGTCGCTCCCCTGTTTGTCCAGCTCGACAATGGTGACGCTGCTGTCATCGACATAGTAAACGTCGCTTTTGTCTCCCCCCACCAAGGTGTCCTGGCCCGCTCCGGTCAGAGTATCCTTGCCGTCCAACCCCTTGAGCAAGTCGTTGCCGTCGCCCCCGGTCAGGACATTCGCCTTCTCGTTGCCGATGCCGATCAGGCCACCCGGGCCCTCGGCCTGCACCCCCTCGAAGGGGCCGGAGATCGTCCAGGTCGCGAAAGTGGTGATGATCGTGTCGATGCCCTGGGTCCCCGTCTCGACAACCACGTCCCCGGCGGAGTTGATCTCGTAGGTGTCGCCCCCCTCGCCGCCAACCATCAGATCGTCGCCCACCCCGCCGATCAGTGTGTCCGAACCCGCCCCGCCGTAAAGCGAGTCATTGCCGGCGCCGCCGTCCACGTTGTTGCCATCTGCGGAACCGGTGTAGCGGTCGTTGCCCTCCAGAAGCTGCATCGTGCTTTCCATGCGCAGGCGGCTCAGGTAGGAAAAATCGATCTGGTCCGCCGCGGCAGAGGCCAGGATGCGGATATCGCCCAGCACAGCAAGCTGGTTGATATTGGCTGTGGCGAACCAGCGGATCGAGTCGTAGGTCACCGTCGCGATCGTGCCGCCCGGCGCCAGTTCGCGCCCGATGTCCAGCGCATTGCTGCCTCTACCGGCATCGAACTTGTCGCCAGCCTGCCAGTCATCGAAGTACAGGTGATCATCCCCGTCACCGCCATAAAGCGCGTCGATCCCCGTGCCTGCGGCAAGCTGGTCGCCGCCGTCATTGCCGTAAAGGGTGTCGTTGCCTTCGCCGCCCGAAATGTTGTCTTGGTTCGACGCGCCCTTGAAGAGGTCATCGCCGGCGCGCAGGTCGATCTTGTTCACGTAATACCCGGTCTCCGGCACGAACTGCTGGTACACCATTCCCGTCATGTCCCAGACGTCGCCTTCGGAGGTGCCGTAAAGAGTGTCCGCGCCGAACTTCGCGCCCTCAAACCCCGAGCCCGATGAAAGGTCCAGCCTGTGGAAGACAAGTTCGGCGCCGGGCTCAGTCAGCTGGAAAATGATCAGATCCCGGCCGCCGCCGCCGTTGAACGTGCCGCCTGCGATCGTGCCATCCACGAGGATGAGGGTGTCTTCGCCGTCGCCAAGCTCGACCCGGTCGTTCCCGTCCTGAAGCCGGACGATTTCCCTGCCGTCACCGCCAAGGAAAGTGTCGCTCCCGCGGCCCAGATCAAATTCCACCGGATTATTGAGACCGCCGGAACCGGTGTGTCCAACCGTGGTGCCGGACAGGTCGAAGAGATTGTCATCATCGCTGCCGAGCAGCTTGATCCCGGATCCCGGATCCAGCAGGAAATATTCCACCGAGGCTGCGGAATTGAGGATGAGCGAGGAGAAATGGACTTCCGTGAAGCCCAGCTTGAACTCGTCGCTGATCACCACGATGTCGAGACCGGCGCCGCCTGAGAAGGTGTCCAGCCCGGGCCACTTGTTGGCGATCAGGAACAGATCGTCGCCGTCCCCGCCATAAAGCCGGTCACGTCCCGCGCCCCCGACAAGAATGTCATTGCCGGAACCACCAGACAAGACGTCGTCGCCCAATGACTGGGCGTTATACTCGTCGCCGAACAGAAGGTCGTCGCCATAGTCGCCGGACAATATGTCCTTGCCGCTCAACCCCCAGAGCGTGTCCTCCCCGCGGCCCGAGGTGATGTCGTCCCGGCCCGACGTGCCGTAGATTTCCGCCGATCGCAGCGCGAGCTTGGAGCTGAAATCAATCGTGCCGGCCCTGCTGAGGGCCAGTTGCACCGAGGAGACGCTATCGGTGCTCGACACCTGAATTGTGTCGTAACCGTTGAATTTCTCCGCAGAATAAACCGCCCACTTGCCAAGGGTGTAAAGGGTCGACATCCAAAATTCCTCGTACGAGTCATACCAGCAAAAGCCGTTGCGCCTACCTGAGCAGGTTCCGGCAAATTGGCAACAAACTTATCTCCCGGCTGCACCGATTTCGCCCCACTCGACGCCAGGTTGCGCCCGACCTTGCGCGGCATCCGCCGCCGGTGCGTCAGGGCGCCGCGCGGAAGGGATCGCATTCGTGACAGGGCAATTCCTGCAGCAAGGGCGAGGTTCGGGGTTTGTCGGGCGGATGGCGCCACGGTCGGCTAGCGCGCGGCGCTATGCGGCCAAGGGAGATGCCTGAGCCCGCCCCCGAAACACATCCGTCCCGGGGAAGCCTGACGGCCCCCCGAGACAGGATGCGTTCTGGGCGGGCCGTCTCAGCGACGGGCGATCACAGCGGCTGGCGATTCCGGGCGAGCTTGCGCCGCTTGCCGAAGAAAGGCAGCGAAAGTGTCGGGGTCAGGCCCTGCAGGACGGGGCGGGCTGCGTTGGGCTGGCTTCTGTAGCTCGGGTCCTTGCAAAGCTCGGCATGGGCGTCATTCAGAAAGCGCGCCGGGACCTGCGGGAACAGGTGGTGGACCAGGTGGTAAGAGTCGTTGCGCGGGAAAAACACCCAGCGCACCGGCCCGGGCGCCAGGACATTGCGCGTCGCCTCAAGTTCATCCTTCGCGCCAACCAGCCCGGCATGGTCAAGGCAGTCGGTCCAGAAGTTCAGGGTCGGATAGATGTAGAACAGCGGCAGGATCACGAAGAAAATCGTGGTCAGCGGGGCGACAAAGACGCCCAGAGCCATCAGCGCCAGGAAGGCGACTTTCAAGGCGACGAAGAACCGCCCGTCCTCCGCCGAAAAGTTGACCCCCGAGTACACCCGCAGGTGACGGCCCAGCAGCGGCACCGCCACGAGGCGCAACATGGTCCGCGGCGTCAGCGGTTCGTGCAGGCCGAATTTCTCGATTACCGCGAACTCGGCATCGCTTTCGTAGTCGCCATTGTATGCATGGTGCGACAAATGATCGGACCGGTACTTCTTGAAAGTCTTCATCAAGAGCGAAGTGCACAGACGCCCGATCGCCACATTGTCGTCGCGGTGATCGGAAAAGGTGGAATGGCAGCATTCGTGAACAATGTTGTTGATGCCGCGCAGACGCGTCCCGATGAAGACGGCGACTGCGGCCATCGCTACAACCGACCACACCGTAACCGGGCGAGAGAGCAGGTAATTTCCAAGCCAGACCGAGGCGACGATCACGGCGAGATAGGCGAAGACGATTGCCCATGCCACGAAGCGGTCATACCGCCGCATCCCCGAAAACCGACCCATGTATCTTTTGCGCAGTAGTAAACCCGACATTCCAGCCCCCAAGCTTCTTTGCCACATTGTACACAATTAGGACACTTTGTGAACGCAATCGGAGGAATGTTCTGGCCGAATCAACTCAACATCAGGTTGGCTTATGCGGAATTAGACTTGTCGCGCCGCACGTGTTATTTCATAGAGGATTGGCCAATCATAGCATTAGCCGAACTTATGAAGAGAGCCCTGACATGTTGCGCTATGACTACGATTCCCTCACGGTTCTGGCCGCTGTCGTGCGCGAAGGCAGCTTCGAAGCGGCGGCAAAATCGATCAGCGTGACCCAATCGGCGATCAGTCAGCGAATCAGGCAACTGGAAGAAAAGGTCGGCGCCGTCCTGATCACGAGGGGGCGGCCCTGCGTTCCGACCGACGCCGGACTGCAGCTTTGCCGGCACTTCCAGCAGGTGGCGCTGCTGCAGCAGGAACTGGGCGAGCGGATGAATGCGCTGGTCGGCGGTGGCGAGGCGACGACCGCGACGATCCGCATTGCGGTGAACAACGACAGCCTGGCCACCTGGTTTCCCAGCGTGATCCACCGCGCGACGCAGGAACTCGCCATCCGCGTCGACATCCTCCCCGACGATCAGGAACATACCGAGGACAGCCTGAAATCGGGCGATGCCCTGGCGGCCGTCACCTCGCTTGAGACGCCGGTGCAGGGATGCCGCAGGATCTCGCTCGGCTCGATGGATTACATTGCCGTGGCGGCGCCCGAGGTGTTCCGCACCCGGTTCGCCCGCGGCGTATCGCTTGAAACGCTGCGCGGCGCGCCCTGCCTCGCCTTCAATCACAAGGACACCATCCAGGCCCAATGGATGACCCTGTGCTTTGGCGAGTCGGTGCCGATTTCAACGAATTTCGTGCCGTCCTACGAAGGCTATATCTCCTGCTGTCTGAACGGCACGGCCTGGGGGCTGGTCCCCAGGACCGAGCGGTTGGCGACGCTGATCGCGCGCGGCGCACTTGTGGAACTGAGCCCGGGCAAGGAAGTGAAGATCTCCCTGCATTGGCAGGCGAGCAACCAGCCCAGCGACATCCTCTCGCGACTGGCAGACATCGTGCAGGAGGAGGCCAAAGAGCATCTGTCCTCCGACCGGTTCCGCCCCAAATAGGGCCTGATGGTCGGACCTCGGCCGGATCGCATGCTTAGCTTTCCGTGGCCCCGAGGTGATCCTGCCCCGGGGGCTGCGCGCCCGCGCCCCCCAACCTTCGAAGGGCCGCGATTGCAGAGGCCCAAGCATCGTCATTTCAAGATCGTATTTGCGCCACATTGACCGTGAAAATGGTCCGGGCGCGGGACTGTATTTCCGCGCAACAACCGAAGTTGGCGTGAGGAATTCAGCGGTATGATTTGGCACAATTTTCAGCATGGGGCGCGGCGCCAGTCCGGCGGCCTTCAGGACAATCCCTGGATCCGCGAGTCCTATGAGTCCGAACTGCCGCTGCGGTCCGCCAGCTTTGCTGCGGCCGATGCGCATGATCAGGGCGCGCTTGTCCTGCGCACGCTGATCGAAGATTTCGGCGGCGAGGCGACCGGCATCACCCTGACCGGGCGCATGGTGGCGACGGCCCTGCCCCAGACCACAAGGTCGGCCCGCGTCCAGATCCTCGCCCTGCTCGCCGACCTTGAAACCTCCGGCGCGCTGACGCTTGAGGACCTCGACGGGACGGACGTCATCGCCCGGATCACAGCGGAGGGCGCGAGCCGCGCCTATGCCAGCCGCGCCTATGGCAGAACCGCCTCCCGGGCACGGTGAGGCGCCAAGCCCCCTTGGCCCAGACCCTGTTCCAGCGCGCCTGAAGGCGTGCTGACCTGGCTCCCCGCATTCGACCTCTTGAAGAGGCCGGGCGCCCTCGGTTCAGCCGGTCGCAGGCAAGCGACCGTCAAAGCAGCGCGCTGGGAAGGGTTGCAGGATCAGCCGCCCGGCGCAACTTCCGTCGACTGGGGCGTGTTGAGACCGCCAGCCGCAGGAAAGCCGCGGCTTCAGGCGGTCTCGTTCGCAGCGGTCTGCTCAAGCGGGCCATTGTTGAAATAGCGCTGCGTGATGGCGAACAATGCAATGACTTCGCTGGAATCGAGCTCCGGGAAGCGGTGCTGCCGGTCAAGACGGATCCTGCCATCCTTGCGAAGCTGAAGCGACTGGATCGCGCAATTCCGGCCGGCGCGGGCTTTCTGGGTCCATTGGTTCTGCAATTTCTCGTCTCCTTTCATGCGACCGAGGAGGCGTCTGTGCTCACATCGATAATTAAAAATTGCGTTGAATCATGGCGAGAATTAGACACAGATTCTTGATATCTATCGCCATTTCTTATGCTACATTAGTGAAATTGGGAGGCGGACGGTGGAGCAGCCGAGCCGTTTTCCCGTAAAGCAGGAGATTGCCGTAATTCGGACACATTGCCTTGTAGAATGTCCAAGTCATGCCGTATTTTTGCGGATTTTCCTGAATTCGACCAGAATATTTCTGCATCGTCCGCCAAGAGTTTCCAATTCATGATCACTTCGTTTCGGTTTTAGGTATAAGAATGGCGGACAGACGATCCCTTGCAGGCAATTCGGTCTCATTTCCCGGCATGATTCACCCTCCGCTGCCCGCGATATTGCGGCGGGAATCGTGCCGCCCTGCCCCGATTTGGTGCGGTTTATGAGCACCGCTTCCATCGCGGTGCCGGCGGAAGGTCCGCGCGCACCGCATCCCAAGAATGATCATTACGCGATCACCGCGGCGCGGGTGACAGCCCGCTTGCCCAAGGGTGGGACACAGGCATCGCCCACCGCGCGGAAAAAAAGCCACCCCACCTCTCGGATGATGGCAGCAGCCCGCTGCGTCGGCTTCCCAGTGCGCGCCGCGCTGTTGTCTGGTCCTGCTCAGGACCAGGGACGCGCACCGCGCACTTGCGCGGGCGCGGCCCGGCGGGCGACCCCGCGGCAAGGCTCTTCCGCCGATTCTCGGGTTCCGATGGTCGGACCCGCCAAGCCGATCGGACGGGCAGACTTGCACGGCGAAGCCGCCCGTTTGCCCCGTTTTTGCCACAAAATCGGCCCCTCGCGCCAAATGGAAACGGAGTGTTTCCAGATTGGCGACAGTCAAAAGAGGGCGTTTTTCGCCCGGAATACACTCCAACACCATGATATCAAACGATATCACCTGCAAGCTGACATAGCGTCGCATCTTGTGACCTGAAGCCCCGCCCCGCCGATAAGAATTGAAAGTAATTTTTTCTAATGCTAGATTAGCCATACTAATTAGCGACAGTTTGGGAGTGGCTTGCAATGTTCATCGCGCAAAGTGCTGTAAAGGCAATCTCGATTGCAGTGGGCATGGTCCGTCCTGCAGCGCGTCCGCTGCAACGCCAGCTTCCGACCCCTCGCAACGCCGCCTGGACCGTGCCCGGCTTCCTAGGGCAAGCGCGTGTGATGACGCCGTTTGGCGCGCTCCCCATCGAGGTGCTGCGCGTCAACGACCCGATCCGCACCGTGACCGGTCGAATCCTTTATGTGCGTCGCATCCAGCGCGTCGGCCTCGATGATGCGTTCCTGGAGCGTCACCCCGAAGCCCAACCGATCAAGATCGCCACCGATGCCTTCGCTCCGGGTTTCCCCGAGCAGGACGTGTTCCTGTCGCCGGGGCAGGAACTGTCGCTCGCCATGGGAAGCATGCCGATGCAGCGCGTCCGGGCCGGCGACATCAAAGGCAACCGCAACGTGTCCTGCGCCCCGCAGGAAGCGCTGGTCTATTACAGTATCGAGCTCAGCGAATCCGCTTACGTCAATGTCGAAGGGCTGCCGGCCCTGATCCTGTCCACGCCTTCGGTGCAGCAGGATGACGAGGATTACGAAGAAGACTACGAAGATTGAGGACAACCGCTGCGCGGCCTTGCCAAGGCCGCAGCCCCCATCCCGACCTTGACGCGGCGGTTAGGCCGAGCCACGGCTCTGGCCGCAAAATCGTTCGGAAGGGCAAGAACCACCCCTCTCAGTTGCCATCACACGCCAGATGTCGCAGCCTCTGGCTTCGCGCCGATGTCTCCCGGCGCAACCGATACCGATTTCAGCACCGCGAAGACCGGGCTTCCGACCTGCAGCGCCAGATTGGCCGCCGAGCGCCGGGTGACGCGGGCCAGGATCAGATCCGCCCCCAGCCGCATCTGCACGATGGCCCCCGGCCCCTCGCCCATCCGCAGCGCCGTGACCGTGGCGGGCAGGATGTTCAGCGCCGAAAGCCCCTCGGGCCGGGTGTTCGACAGGATGATATCCTGTGCCGCGATCCGCACCCGCACCTCGGCGCCGATGGCCGCGTTGACCCGCGGCAGCCAGATCGGCCCGGCGGAACTCATTAAACGGGTCAGCCCATCATCCTCCTGCGCCTCGACCCGGGCCGACAGGATCGAGCCCGCCTCGCGCAGGCCGACCGCGGTGACGATGGAGGGGTCCGAGAAGACTTCGGCCACCGTGCCGGCCCGCAGGACCCTGCCCGCCCCGATCAGCACCACCCTGCCGGCCAGCCGGGTGATCTCCGAGACGGAATGGCTGACGTAAAGGATCGGAATGGCCATGCTGTCGCGCAGATGTTCGATATAGGGCAGGATCTCCGCCTTGCGGGCCTCGTCCAGGGCGGCCAGAGGCTCATCCATCAGGAGGATCTGCGGGTTGGCCAGAAGCGCCCGGCCAATGGCAACCCGCTGACGCTCGCCCCCCGACAGGGTGGCGGGGCGGCGGGACAGAAGCGGGGCGATGTCCAGCATCGCCACGACCCGGTCAAAGGATACCCCCTCGGCCTTGGGCGCGAACCAGCGGCCATACGCCAGGTTCTGCCGCACGTTCAGATGCGGAAACAGGCGGTCGTCCTGAAACACATAGCCAATCCTGCGCCGATGCGCCGGCAGGGTCACAGCCTGCGCCGTGTCCAGCAGAACCCGCTCACCATTGGTGATCCGCCCGCGTTCGGGCCGCAGCAGGCCCGCCACCGCATTGATGACGGTCGATTTGCCCGAGCCAGAGGGGCCGAACAGCGCCGTGACCCCCGGCCCCGCCTCGAAAGCAAGGTCGAGCGTGAAGCCCTTGAACCTGTGGGCCAGTGCCACCGAAAGCGTCATGATCCCGCAATCCTGCGCGCGACGGCCCGGCTGACCCATTCCGACAGGATCAGCGCCGCCATGGCGACAAAGATCGACACCAGCACCAGCCGGAAGGCCTGCGGATCGCCGCCCGGCACCTGCAGGAAGGAATAGATCGCCGAAGGCAGCGTCTGGGTCTGCCCCGGGATGTTGGAGACGAAGGTGATCGTGGCCCCGAACTCGCCCATCGCCTTGGCAAAGGCCAGAACCGCGCCGACGATGATGCCCGGCAGGATCAGCGGCAAGGACACCGTGACGAAAACCCAAAGGGGCGAGGCGCCAAGCGTGCTCGCCGCCTCCTCCAGCTTGGGGTCGACCGCCTCGATCGACAGGCGGATGGCGCGCACCATCAGGGGAAAGGCCATCACGGCAGCGGCCAGCACCGCCCCGGTCCATTTGAAGGCCAGCACGATGCCCAGCATGTCCAGATACTGCCCGACAAAGCCCTTGCGGCCAAAGGTCAGCAACAGAAGATACCCCGTCACCACCGGCGGCAGGATCAGCGGCAGATGCACCAGCCCGTTCAGGATCTGCTTGCCCCAGAACTCTCGCCGCGCCAGCACATGCGCCACCAGAATGCCCAGGGGCAGGCTCAGGACCGTGGCCCAGAACGAGACGCGCAGCGACAAGGCCACCGCGCGCCATTCATCGGGAGAGAACCAGTCAGGCATTCGTGTCCTTATTTCAGGACCTTGAAGCCCTGCGCAGTGAAAACTGCCCCAGCAGCATCGGAGGAGAGGTCATCCAGGAAAGCCTGCGCCTCGGGTGCAGTGCTGGTAGCAGTCAGTGCCGCAGGATAGATGATCGGCTTGTGGCTGTCTTCCGGGAAAGTCCCGACCACGGCCACCTTGTCATCCGACACCGCGTCCGAGGCATAGACGATGCCATAGGCCGCCTCGCCGCTGTCCACCAGCTTCAGCGCGGCGCGCACGTTGTCGGCCTGGGCGACCTTGGGGGAAACGGCCTCCCAGAGGCCAAGGTTGGTCAGGGCCTCTTTCCCGTATTGGCCCGCCGGCACCGAATCGACCAGACCCATCGCAAGCTTGCTGTCGCCGACCAGAGCCGCCAGATCGAGGCCCTTGCCGATCTCCACCGGCGCCGCCGCCTTGTCTGCCGCCACCAGGATCAGCGTGTTGCCGAGCAGGGTCTTGCGGCTGTCCGGTTTGATCAGCTTGGCATCGGCCAGCGTGTCCATCCACTGTTTGGAGGCCGAGATGAAGATATCCGCCGGGGCGCCCTCCTGGATCTGCTTGGCCAGCTTGGCCGAGGATTCATAGGAAATCACTACCTTGTTGCCGGTGGACTTCTCCCAGTCGGAGGCAATCGTATCCAGCGCGGTCTTCAGGCTGGCCGCGGCAAAGACGGTGACCTCCGCCGCCGAAGCGAGGCCGGGAAGGGCCAGGGCGGTGGAAAGGGCAAGCGCCAGCAGGGTGGCTCTGCGGGTCAGGAATGTCATGGGGTCCTCCGGGCGACGATATGTTTCGCCGGATATATCACGCAGGACCGCTTCAAGATGCAAGCGCTATTTCTGCGCGGAAATATCCCTCAGCATCGCCTTGAGCGCCCCGATCTCCGCCGCCGCCGCCCGCGCCGCAGTTTCTTCGATCGACCGGAACAGGCGCAGCATCTCCAGACCGGCCTCGGTCACCCGCGCCCCGCCGCCACCCGGCCCGCCCCGGGTGCTTTCCACCAGCGGGTCGCGAAAGGCCGCGTTCATCTCTTCGACCAGCATCCAGGCCCGCTTGTAGCTCATCTTCATCTCGCGCCCCGCGGCCGAGATCGAGCCGGTTTGCCGGATCCGATCCAGAAGCTCGGCCTTGCCGGGGCCAAGCATGGCGTCGTCCCCGAAAAAGATCCGAAGTTGCAGGCGGGCGGGGCTGGATTGGCTTGGCGCGGTGTCACTCATGGCGCCAAGGTTTCGCCAAACCGCCTGCATTGCAAGCGGCATTTGCGCCCGGCCGGGTAGTGCCGGGCCCTGCCTCCGCCCCAGAATAGGGTTGCCATGATGGGCCGGACCTGCGATATTTCTTATTATACATATCGCATGACACGGTCGCCCGCACCGGCCCGACAAAAAGAGACAGCCATGATTTCCGCCAACCTGACCAAATTCTACATCAACGGCGCCTGGGTGGAACCCCTTTCGGCGGAGCGGCTCGGCGTCGAGAACCCCGCGACCGAAGAGATCGTGGCCGAAGTGGCGCTGGGTTCGGCCGCCGACGCCGACCGTGCGATTGCCGCGGCCCGGGCGGCCTTTGATACCTATACCGTCTGGCCGCTCGCCGACCGCATCGCCCTCCTGAAGCGGGTGCTGGCGATCTACACTGAAAGATATGACGACTTCGCCCAGGCCATGCACACCGAAATGGGCGCCCCCATCGCCTGGGCACGCGAGGCGCAGGCCTGGGCGGGTCAGGTCCATATCGAAAGCACGATCAAGGCCGCCGAGGACATGGCCTGGGAATATGACCGTGGCACCACCCGGATCGTCCACGAAGGCATCGGGGTCTGCGCCCTCATCACGCCGTGGAACTGGCCGATGAACCAGATCGCCTGCAAGGTCGCCCCGGCCCTGGTCGCGGGCTGCACGATGGTCCTGAAACCCTCCGAAATCGCCCCGCTCTCCGCCGCCCTCTTCGCCGAGGTCTGCCACGCGGCGGGCGTGCCGCCGGGGGTCTTCAACCTTGTCAACGGCACCGGGCCCGAGGTCGGCGCCCGGCTTTCCTCGCATCCGCAGGTCGACATGGTCTCCTTCACCGGCTCGACCCGCGCCGGCATCGCGGTGGCCGCCGCCGCCGCCCCGACCGTCAAGCGGGTGGCACAGGAACTGGGCGGCAAGTCGGCCAACATCATCCTGCCCTCCGCCGATCTGGCTCAGGCCGTCACGGCCGGGGTCGAGGGCTGCTTTGGCAACGCCGGGCAAAGCTGCGACGCGCCGACCCGGATGTTCGTGCCCCGCGCCCGCCATGACGAGGCCCTCGCCGTCGCCCGGGATGCCGCCCAATCCGCCGTCCCCGGCACCATGATGGGCCCCCTGATCTCCCGCGCCCAGTTCGAGAAGGTCCAGCGCCTGATCCAGGCCGGCATCGACGAGGGCGCCACGCTGGTCACCGGCGGCCTCGGCCGCCCGGCCGGCCTCAACCGCGGCTGGTTCGTCCAGCCCACCATCTTCGGCGGCGTGACCGATGAGATGACCATCGCGCGGGAGGAGATCTTCGGCCCGGTCCTGTCGATCCTGCCCTATGACACGGTGGATCAGGCGGTGGCCTCGGCCAACGACTCGCCCTATGGCCTTGCCGCCTATGTGAGCGGTCCGGTCGCGGAGGCCCGCCCGGTGGCCCGCAGGCTCCGCGCCGGGACGGTGAACCTGAACTACCCCGCCTGGGACACTTTCGCCCCCTTCGGCGGCTACAAGCAATCCGGCAACGGCCGCGAATATGCCGATTGGGGCATCCATGATTTTTGCGAGGTCAAGGGCATCGTCGGCTGGGGCGCCTGACGTGAAAAGGGTGGGATTGCACGCGTGCAATCCCACCCATCCATTTGTTTTTGCTTATAAGTCCTGATTTCATCAGGACTTTGTTAACCATGATCCGCACGGATCAGCCCGGGGCAGAAACGCCCGCCCCAGACACCCAAGCCACGGCCGCTCCCCTTACGGCCTGGCCAACTCGCGCTCCAGCGCCTCGCGGATCAGGCGCTGATAGGGAAGACCGCGCTTGGCCGCCCGTTCCTTGATCGCCTGCATCAGCGCCTCCGGCAGGCGCATGTTCACCCGGGCGGATTTGAGCGAGGTCTCCCAGGAGACCGGCTTGAACTGGCTGAAATCGAGGTCGGAAAGGTCCTGCGCGGGGAAATCCTCCGTCTCGGCGTCAGTGGTCATGGTCGGGACGGTTTTCATGGAGATCACGGGTACGGTGAGGATTTATTGCCAACCGTGCGCCCCATCGACCAAAATGGTGCGCATCCTACAGCTTGTTTGTTGCCGAAAGAATGGTCTGGTTCAGACTCAGCCTGCGGTGCATCGCGAGCAGGTCGGAATTCAACATGATATCATCGGAACTATCAATTGAAATCGCACCCTCCGAAGCAAGAGAAAATAGAATACCTTGGGCTGTGGCAAAGTTTAACCCCGCGACCCTTGCTACGGCAGCTTTAGCACTCTCGAACGAAACATACGGTCCGCTGGGTCTCGCCGACGCTAAAACTGCAAACACTCGCGCGATAACATCATCTGCGTTAGATTCAGGGAGAACAGAATTTATAAAAGCGATCGCGCCACCAAGATTTTGAATTCCGTCGGTCACACCTCGTATTTCTTCAATTAGATGCCCCACCGGGCGATTCCTAATTCTATCAAGCTCTCGTTCCGCCTCTGAGAGTTTCAGGCGCAGGTTTGCAATTTCCGCTTCGGTGACAGGATTTACGATGTTCTCAGCTCTCACCCAGCCGATTCCGGGCTTCTGTTTGATCAGTTGAACAATTGCTCGCGATGCCACTCCTGCGAGGACATCTGGCGAAGAAAAATCCTTTGTAACCTTCTGCTGAACTTTTCCTCGAAACGCCTGCAACTTTGCAATCTTGACAGCTTCTTTCTCAGACTTACCTACGGGCAAAGACTCCAAATTATGGTGTAGGAAACCAATAATAGGTTTGCCCTTTTCAACCGCGTAGTCGTATTCCATTTCAGTGTAACTGATGCCTGTGCTCGGGTGTTCGCTTCCATAGCGCCCAGCCGATATAACTAAATAGTAGTCACTTTCGTCAATGATTCTACGGATCAAGGTCCAAGCATCATCGTCCGAAGCAGGGAAAAGCTCCATGCCTGCAGGAATACAATCCAATTCAAGAAGCGCACGAATCAATTCCTGCCTTTCTTCATGCAGATCCAAATAGGTCGAGCTGATAAAAACTTGATATCGCTTATCCAACATTCTACCGCGTGAACTTCTTATACTTCACCCGGGTCGGCTCGATGCTGTCCGGCCCCAGACGGCGGACCTTGTCTTCCTCATAGGCCTCGAAGTTGCCTTCGAACCATTCGACATGGGCATCGCCTTCGAAGGCGAGGATGTGGGTGCAGAGGCGGTCGAGGAAGAAGCGGTCGTGGCTGATGATCACGGCGCAGCCGGCGAAGTCTTCGATGGCGGCTTCGAGGGCTTGCAGGGTTTCGACGTCAAGGTCGTTGGTCGGTTCGTCGAGGAGCAAAACGTTGCCGCCGGATTTGAGCAGCTTGGCCATGTGGACGCGGTTACGCTCCCCGCCCGACAGGCTGCCCACCTTCTTCTGCTGGTCGGTGCCCTTGAAGTTGAAGGCGCCGCAATAGGCGCGGGAGTTCATGTCGAAATCACCCAGCTTGATGATTTCGGCCCCGCCGGAGACTTCTTCCCACACGGTCTTGTTCGGGTCCAAGGCATCGCGGCTCTGGTCGACGTAGGACAGCTGCACCGTGGTGCCGAGGGTCACGGTACCCTCGTCCGGGGTTTCCTGGCCGGTGATCATGCGGAACAGGGTGGATTTGCCGGCGCCGTTCGGGCCGATGACGCCGACGATGGCGCCCGGCGGCACGGTGAAGGAGAGGTTCTCGATCAGCAGGCGGTCGCCCATGTGCTTTTTCAGGCCCTCGACCTCGATCACCTTGCCGCCGAGGCGTTCGCCGTTCGGGATGATGATCTGGGCGGAGGTGGCGCGTTCGCGGACGGTCTGGGTCGCCATCTCGTTATACTTCGAGATACGGGCCTTCTGCTTGGCCTGGCGGGCGCGGGCGCCGGCGCGGATCCATTCCAGTTCCTTTTCCATCGCCTTCTGCTTGGACTTGTCCTCACGCGCCTCTTGTGCGGCGCGTTTGGCCTTCTGCTCCAGCCAGGCGGTGTAGTTGCCCTCGTAGGGAATGCCGCGGCCACGGTCGAGTTCAAGGATCCAGCCGGTGATATCGTCGAGGAAGTAGCGGTCGTGGGTGACGACCAGGATGGTGCCCTTGTAGTCGATCAGGTGCTGCTGCAGCCAGGCGATGGATTCGGCGTCAAGGTGGTTGGTCGGTTCGTCTAGCAGCAGCATTTCGGGGGCCGAGAGCAGCAGCTGGCAAAGGGCGACGCGGCGGCGTTCGCCACCCGACAGGGTTTCGACATCGGCATCATCGGGCGGGCAGCGCAGGGCCTCCATCGCGACGTCGATCTGGCTGTCGAGATCCCAGAGGTTCTCGGCGTCGATCTCGTCCTGCAGGCGCGACATCTCGTCGGCGGTCTCGTCGGTGTAGTTCATCGCGAGTTCGTTGTAGCGGTCGAGTTTGGCGACCTTCTCGGCGCAGCCAAGCTTGACGTTGTCGCGCACGTTCAGCTTGGGGTCGAGAACCGGCTCCTGTGCCAGATAGCCGACGCGAGCGCCCTTGGCGGCCCAGGCGTCGCCGGTGAAATCGGTGTCGATGCCCGCCATGATGCGCAGCAGCGTCGATTTCCCCGAACCGTTGATGCCGACCACACCGATCTTCACGCCGGGCAGGAAGTTCAGCTTGATATTCTCAAAGCACTTCTTGCCGCCCGGATAGGTCTTGGAGACGTTGTCCATGTGATAGACGTATTGATAGCTGGCCATGTGCACTCTCCATCCGGGGGTTGGCGCGTATGTAGCGACTAGGAACCTGCGCTGCAACGGTCCGCGGGGGAGGTCGGGGGACTGCGCGCAAGAAAACTGCGCCCCTTGACCGGGCAGAGGGGCAAAGACAAGCTCGCCCAGTCAGGATGAGGTGATTTATGCGTGCGATTGTTTTGAGTCTTTGCCTTTTGCCCGGCCTGGCCATGGCCGAGGATTTCACTGTCCAGAAGCGGGGCAACACCACCTACATCACCACGGTCGGCAATCTGGCCCCTGACCGCGATCCGGGGTGCATCTCCCTGGCCGAGGCGGATGGCAGGTTGAGCCCGCCTGACCTGACGCTGGGGGTGATCCATTGCCTGAAGCAGAACCGGGTGGCGGATGCGGCTGACCTTATGGTCTTGATGCTGGCCAGATCCGACTTTGACACCTACCGGGTGACGGACAAGACCGCCTATGACGCGGGTCGGGTGCTGACGTTGGAGCTTTCCCAGTCGATCTTGCTGGAGGATCGAACGGCACTGCGGGTTGCCTTGGCGGTGGTGCAGAATCCTGGCAGCCCGGAGTTTGCCGGGCTATGCCAGCGGCTGCGGGCTTCCGGGGTTCCCGGGCATGATCCGGGTTACATGATCTCTCACGGGATGGGGGCGTTTTCGGGCACTCAGGATGCGCCTCTGGTGAATGGTTTCGACGCGGCTGTGACTTGGGACACGGTTTTGAAGGATTTCATGCATTGCTCGGCTTGAACGCTATTGGCTGCCGCAAGCGTATCGACGCGGCGGCGCTGGAGTAATGCCGGAGCGAACCGCCCTGTCAGAGCCGCTTCTCAAACCAATGCGTGGAGGGAAATGGCGAATAGGGGGCGGTGTCGGACCAGCCTTCGGCGCGGTAGAGGGCGATTGCTTCGGGGAGGGCGGCGTTGGTGTCGAGTTTCAGGCGTTTGTAGCCCAAGGTCCGCGCCTCGCCCTCGATGGCGCGCATCAGGCGGCGGGCGAGGCCCTGGCCCCGGGCATCGGGCGAAACCCAGAGGCGTTTGACCTCACCGGTTTCGGCATCGAGGCGGCGGAGGGAGACGCAACCGATGGGGAGATCATCGCTCCAGGCGATCAGGAAGGCGCCGTGGGGCGGGCGGTAGGTTTCGGCGTGGGGGTCGGGCAGCGGGAAGAGGTCGGGGGTGACGCCCTCGATCTTGTCGCAGAGGATCTGGAAATAGAGCTTCAGGCAGGCGATGGCAGCCGGGTCGTCGGGGTCGACGGCGCGGATCTCGGTCTGGGACTGGTTCAGCACGGTGGCGATCAGGTCCATCGCGGCCAGAAGCGCCTCGGTCTGCTGCGGGGCACGAGCGAGGGTCTGGCGGGCGCGGGCGATGTTGAGCGCGTCATAGGCCGCAATCTCGGCCTCGCCCGCAGGCGTCAGACGGGCGATGCGGCGGCGGCGGTCGGCGGGGTCGGTGGCCACGGTGATCAGCCCTTCGCGTTCCAACCCGCGCAGGATGCGGCTGGTCAGACCGGAATCAAGCTCCAGTACGGCGCGGATATCGGCCACGTCGGTGCCTTCCCGCGTGGCCCGGTGCAGGACGCGGGCGACGCCGAGCGGTCGGCCCCGCCCGAGATAGGAGCTGTCAAGCGCGCCAACCTCGCGCGTGACGGCACGGTTGAAACGGCGGAGGCGGGCGATGGGATCCATGATGTCAGACTCAGGTCAGCTATTTTAGCTGACATTAGTCCGACATATTGCGCCGTCAAGCGGGATTTGCGCCTTGACCCTGCCAGAGCCGCCCCCGAAACATGACGCAAAGCAGGGGGAGCGGCGCAGGAATGGTTCAGGGCTTTCCGCCAGCCTACAGGGGCATGGTCGTGGGGCTGCTTGGCGGGTCGTTCGACCCGGCCCACGAAGGCCATGTCCACCTGACGCGCGAGGCGATCAGGCGGATCGGGCTGGACCGGGTCTGGTGGCTGGTCAGCCCCGGCAACCCGCTCAAATCGCGCCAGCCCGCGCCGATGGCGGACCGGATCGCGCGGGCGCGCGCCATGCTGGGCGATGACCCGCGCGTCGTGGTCACCGACCTGGAGGCGCGTCTGGGCACCCGCGCCACTGTCGACACGTTGCGCAAATTGCAGGCGATCTATCCGGGTGTGCGCTTTGTCTGGATCATGGGGGCCGATAATCTTGTCCAATTTCACCGCTGGAGTCGCTGGCGCGAGATCCTCGCCCGGGTTCCTGTGGCAGTCATGGCGCGTCCGGGGGCCGGGCTTGCGGCGCGCCGTTCGGTCGCGGCGCGGGCTTACCGGCAATACGAGGTCGCGCGGGCCGAGGGTCTGGGGGAAAGGCACCCCCCTGCCTGGTGTTTTGTGAACATGCCGCTCAATGACGCCTCCTCCAGCGCCATCCGGGCGAATGGCGAGTGGCGGGGACGGAAAGGGAAATAGATGCTCAATATCGATCCGGCGATCTATGTCAGCCGCGAGGTCTTTCTGACGGAACGCGACAAGCTTTTCGCCACTTCCTGGCAGCTGCTGGGGCCGGTGTCCAAGCTGGCCGAGCGGCGGTCTTACCTTGCGACCGAGATTGCCGGGCTGAAGGTTTTCGCCGTGCGATCCAACGACGGGCAGCTGCGCGCCTTTCGCAATGTCTGCCGCCACCGCGGCGCGCGGCTTTTGCCCGAGGGCGAGGGCACTTGCGGCCCGATCCGCTGCCCCTATCACCAGTGGCAATTCTCCGACGCGGGGGAGTTGCTGAAAGCGCCATGGTATGGCGAATCCGCCGATTTCGACATGAAGGACTGGCCGCTGGAGCCGATTTCCATCGCCGAATGGCGCGGGCTGGTTTTCGTGGCGATCTCTCCCACGCGGAGCCTGCTGGAGCAGATGGGCGACACGGTGGCCGAACTCGCCGACGAACCGATCGAGACCTATGTCGCGATGCGGACCGAACGGATGGTGTTTGACGCCAACTGGAAGATCTACACCGACAATTTCGTCGAGGGCCTGCATATCCCCGGCATCCACCCGGCCTTTCACGCCGCCATCGACTTTGACGCCTTCCAGACCACCGCCCATGACGGGCTGGTACGGATGACGGCGCCGCCGAAGGATGGGCTCTGGTATCGCGGCAAGTGGCTGTGGATGTGGCCGAACTGGACGCTTTCGCTGTTCTCGGGCGGGATGAACACCAGCCGGATCAACCCTTTGGACGAAAACCGGACCGAGCTGATCTACAACTTCTACTTCGCCGACACCTCCGAAGCCGGGGCGGAAGAGCGCGCCCGCACCATCCACGGCACCCTGGGCGTCGTGCAGGAGGATTTCGAGGTCTGTGTCGAGACCCAGAAGAACTATGCCAGCGGCGCCTATCGGCCCGGCCCGCTGTCGCCCCGGCATGAACAGGGCGTGGCCTATTTCCAGCAGAAAGTTGCCGATGCCTTGGGAATGGCCGCGCCGGGCGGGATGTGACGCGATTGCTCCACGCGGGGCGAAGGGTGTAACTGGGCCGCAATGCGGCGGTTTCGTAAGGACCTCAGATGGCTTTGAACGAGTGGACACGGCGCGGGATGCTGGGCGGTCTGGCCTCGACCCTGGCGCTGCCGGCGCTGGCCAAGACGCAAAAGCCGCAGGCCCGGCCCGATGCGCAGACCGCCTCCAGCCCGATGCGGCCGGAAGATCTGGTCGCCGCCGCCCGGCTGACCGGGGTCAGCGGGTTTTGCGTGGCCGAGGTGGCGACGGGCCGCATCCTGGAAAGCTTTCACCCCGATGTCAGCGTGCCGCCGGCCAGCGTGGCGAAGACGATCACCTCGCTTTACGCGCTGGAGCAACTTGGGGCCGACCATGCCTTTGCGACGCGGATCCTGGCCAGTGGGCCGGTCAGCGGCGGAAGGCTGGACGGCGATCTGATCCTGGCCGGCGGCGGCGATCCGACGCTGGACACCGACAAGCTGGGCGACATGGCGGCGGCCTTGGCGCATCTGGGGCTGAAGCAGGTGACCGGGCGCTTTCTGGTCTATGCCGGCGCCTTGCCGACCGTCACCCGGATCACCGAGGAGCAGCCGGTGCAGGTCGGCTACAACCCCGGGCTTTGCGGCCTGTCGCTGAACTTCAACCGGGTCAATTTCGAATGGACCAAGGGCGGCGCCACCTATCAGATGAACGCGCGGGGCGAGCGTTTCGTGCCGGTGGTGCAGGGCATCGACATCGCCCTGGCTGACCGGGGCCTGCCGCTCTTCACCTATTCCGACCGCGCCACCAAGGGCGCCGTGGAAAGCTGGACCGTCTCGCAGGCGGCGCTGGCGCAGGCGGGCAGTCGTTGGCTGCCGGTCCGCCATGTCGCCCCCCATGTGGCCGAGGTTTTCGCGACCCTCTGCGCCGCGCAGGGCATCACGCTGGCCAAGGGCGAGATCATCCCCGCCCTGCCCGCCGGCACCCAGACCCTCCTGACCTGGCCCAGCGCCCGGCTGACCGACATCCTGCGCGACATGCTGAAATTCTCGACCAACGTCACCGCCGAGACGATGGGCCTTGCCGCCTCCGGCGCGGGGGATCTGCCGGGATCGGCGGCGCAGATGCAGGCCTGGGCGCAGGCCAATCTGGGCCTGTCGGCGCGGTTCGTCGACCACTCCGGGCTGGGGGCGGCTTCTCGCGTCACCCCGCAGGGCATGATGCAGGCGGTGATGGCGGGCGAGCGGCGGCCCTCGGGTCGCCCCCTGCGCGCGCTGTTGCGCGAGATCGGGATCAAGGGCCCCGATGGCAAGCCGGTCAAGGGCGGCGCGACACGGGTCTTCGCCAAAAGCGGCACGCTCAACTTCGTCTCGGGCCTCGTCGGCTTCATCGAGCCGCCTTCGGGGCGCGACCTCTGCTTTGCGATCTTCTCCGCCGACACGGCCCGGCGCGAGGCGGTGCCGGTGGCCGAACGCGAACAGCCGCCGGGCGAGAAGGCCTGGGTCGGTCGCGCCAAGGGCCTGCAGGGCAATCTCCTCAGCCGCTGGGCCGCGATGGTCTGACGGGGTCAGACCCGCAGATGCCGCACCCTTGCGCCCCATTCGATGGCGGCGGCATGGAGGCGGTCGATCGACAGCTCCTCGCGCACCTCCTCCAGCATCCGCAGCTCCACCTCGTGCAGCGTACCATCGGCCGAGGCCACGTCGCAGGCCAGCGCATAGGCCGTCTCGTTCAGCCGCTCCGGCAAGGCATCGCGGATCAGGCCGAAGAGGGCGGCCAAGCCATCCTCCTCCTCGAACAGGTCAAACACCGTCTGCGCCACGACCCGGATCCGGTCGTTGTCATAGCCGGCAAACACCGGCAGATGGTTGACGATGCGCTGGATCGCCACCAGTTCGGCCGTCCGCATATGCTCGTCCGAGGCCGAGACGGCGATCATCACGGCGATCAGGGCATCAGGCACCGAGAGCGAGGCGGGAGGGGCATCTTGCATCAGTCTTCCTTTCATAGGTTCCCTGACAATATTGACGCCAGACCGGGGCGGCAATAGAGGACGGGGGTTCGGGCGGCATGGATCCGCCCCGGCGGCATGGGGCCGCCTATGTGGCATGGGGCCACGAACTGGAGGATGCACCGATGAGCGCCTTGCGTGACGCCGCGATGAAGTCGAAAGCCTGGCCCTTCGAAGAGGCCCGCGCTTTGCTGAAACGCTACGAGCGCAAAGCGCCGGAAAAGGGCTATGTCCTGTTCGAGACCGGCTATGGCCCCTCGGGCCTGCCCCATATCGGCACTTTCGGCGAAGTGGCGCGCACCACGATGATCCGCCGGGCGTTCGAAGTGATCTCGGATATCCCGACCCGTCTGATCTGCTTCTCGGACGACGTGGACGGCATGCGCAAGGTTCCGGAGAATGTGCCGAACCAGGACATGCTGCGCCAGCACATGCAGCAGCCGCTGACCACCGTGCCCGACCCCTATGGCGAATACGACAGCTTCGGCGCCCATAACAACGCGATGCTGCGGCGCTTCCTCGACACCTTCGGCTTCCAGTACGACTTCATCTCGGCGACCGAGTTCTACAAGTCCGGCAAGTTCGACGACACTTTGCGGATGTGCGCCGAACGCTATGACGCGATCATGGCGATCATGCTGGCCTCCCTGCGCGAGGAGCGTCAGCAGACCTATTCCTGCTTCCTGCCGATCCACCCCGAAACCAAGCGCGTGCTTTATGTGCCGATGAAAGAGGTGAACGCCAAGGACGGCACCATCACCTTCGACGACGAGACCGGCCGCGAATGGACCCTGCCCGTCACCGGCGGCCACGTGAAGCTGCAATGGAAGCCCGACTTCGGCGCCCGCTGGGCGGCGCTTGGCGTGGATTTCGAGATGTATGGCAAGGACCATTCCACCAACACGCCGATCTATGACGGCATCTGCGAGGCTCTGGGCGGTCGCAAGCCCAACCACATGACTTATGAGCTCTTCCTCGACGAACAGGGCCAGAAGATCTCGAAATCCAAGGGCAATGGCCTGACGATCGACGAATGGCTGACCTATGCCGCGACCGAGAGCCTGTCCTATTTCATGTATCAAAAGCCGAAGACGGCCAAGCGCATGTGGTGGGATGTGATCCCGAAGGCGGTGGACGAATACCACCAGCAGCTGAAGGCCTATCCGACCCAGGACATCGACCAGCAGCTCAACAACCCGGTCTGGCACATCCACGGCGGCCAGGTGCCGCAAAGCCAGATGGTGGTGAGCTTTGCCATGCTCCTCAACCTCGCCTCGGTGGCGGGCGCCAAGGATGCCGCGGGCCTCTGGGGCTTCATCAACAAATACGCCCCCGACGCGAGCCCGGAAAAGAACCCCGATCTCGACGCCGCCGCAGGCTTCGCGCTGCGCTACTTCAACGACAAGATCGCGCCCAGCCGGACCTACCGCCTGCCCTCCGACAAGGAAAGCGCGGCCATCCTCGACCTGCGCGATCGCCTCGCCGCCTGGGACGGCCCCACCGATGACGAAAGCCTGCAGACCATCTGCTATGCCGTCGGCAAGGACCACGCCTTCGACCCGCTGCGCGACTGGTTCAAGGCGCTGTACGAGGTGCTGATGGGCGCCTCCGAAGGCCCGCGCTTCGGCGGCTTCATCGCCCTCTACGGCGTCCCCGAAACCATCGCCCTGATCGACCGCGCTCTCGCCGGCCAGCTCGCCGCCTGATCCTTTCATCGGTCCATAAATATCCCACGGGAGGGTCTGGGAGGGTGTGAAACCCTCCCAGCCGGGTCCGCCGAGCGCCCCCCGGCCCGGGCCAAGAGACCCGCCGGAAATATTTCACCGCCGCTGAAACCAACCCGCCAAACCCTGCGTATCCTTCTCATGGTCACCATGGGAGGTTTCGATGCTGCGTCCCCTTGCCCTCTGCGTCCTGCTCGCCTTGGCCGCCCCTCAGGTCCGGGCCCAAACCGACTCCGACCCGCAACCGCAGATCGAGGCCACGATCCAGGCCCAGATCGAGGCGATGCGCGCCGATGACTGGGCGCTGGCCTTCACCTTTGCCTCGCCCACCATCCACCAGATGTTCGGCACGCCGCAAAACTTCGGTCAGATGGTGCAGACCGGCTATCCGATGGTCTGGCACCCCGCCCAGGTCGAGATGATGAGCCTGCGCACCATCGGCGGCGCGCTTTGGCAGCGCGTCCGGGTCACCGACCAGCAGGGTCAGTCCTATCTGCTGGATTATCAGATGGTTAAAGGCCCGGATGGCTGGTTGATCAACGCGGTTCAGCTGCAAAAGGCCGGCGACCTCGGCGCATGATCCTTGCTTTTTGGCGGAAATCTGTCTCAGATCTGAGACAGATGCCATTCTGCGGAATCGACAGGTGAAATTCCTTCGGGCAAGAATAGTTCCCTGACGGCCCGGGATTTGAAACGGAATGCTTCCGTGAGAGGGGGCCGGATATAGGCAGACTGTAACCGGGAGGGGTTTCATGAAGCTAGCCGAGGAACGGCACATTGCGGCAGATCCGGCAACGGTCTGGGCTGCGGTGCTCGATGCAGAAGTTCTCAAACAATGTGTGCCGGGCTGTGAAAGCCTGACGGGCAACCCGACCGACGGGTTCGAGGCCGTGGTGGTGCAGAAGGTCGGTCCGGTCAAGGCGCGCTTCACCGGCGTCGTCACCCTGTCCGACATCGTCGAAGGCAAAAGCCTGCGCATCACCGGCGAAGGCAAGGGCGGCGTTGCGGGCTTTGCCAAGGGCGGTGCCTATGTGACGATGGAGCCCGAGGGCACCGGCACCAAGCTGACCTATGATGTCGATGCCTCGGTGGGCGGCAAGATCGCCCAGCTCGGCAGCCGCATCATCGACGGCTTTGCCAAGAATCTGGCGGAAGAATTCTTCAACCGCTTCCAGAACGCGATCGAGGCCCCGGCAGAGACTCCGGCAGAAGAGGCGGCATCGGGTCCGGCGCCGACCGAGGGCGATAGCGCACCGAAAAAAGGCTGGTTCCGCCGCCTCGTCGGTTGAACCTCACGACATTCCAGGGAGGAATCTATGACCAAAGTAACGATGACCGTGAACGGCAAGTCCGTCTCGGCCGAGACAGAGGGGCGGACCCTTCTGTCCGGTTTCCTGCGCGAGGGCCTTGGCCTGACCGGCACCCATATCGGCTGTGACACCTCGCAATGCGGCGCCTGCGTCGTGCATGTCGACGGGGTGGCCGTGAAAAGCTGCTCGGTCTTTGCGCAGGACGTGGCGGGCGCCAATGTCACCACGATCGAGGGCATGGCCAATGCGGATGGCTCGCTCAACGTGTTGCAACAGGCGTTCCAAGACCACCACGGGCTGCAGTGCGGCTTCTGCACCGCCGGCATGGTGATGTCCTCGGCCGCCCTGCTGGCCGACAATCCCAAGCCCTCGGAGGCTGAGATCCGCCACCACCTGGAAGGCAATATCTGCCGCTGCACCGGGTATCACAACATCGTCAAGGCCGTGATGGCTGCCTCCGGGCAGGACATCGCAGCCCTCGCAGCCGAATAAGGGGGGACGGATATGGCGAAAGATCATGGAATCGGCGCTGAGGTCAAACGGCGCGAGGACATCCGCTTCCTGACCGGGGCGGGGAATTACACGCATGACGTGAACGTGCATGGCCAGGCCTATGCGGTCTTTGTCCGCTCGAACACGGCGCATGCGCGGATCAAGTCGGTCGGCGTCTCGGCGGCCGAGGGCATGCCCGGCGTGCTGGCCGTCTTCACCGGCGAGGATTTCAAGGATGTCGGCGGCAACCCGGCCGGCTGGCTGATCAAGTCGCGCAATGGCGAGCCGATGCGCGAGCCCAAGCGCCCGGTTCTGGCCCATGGCAAGGTCCGCCACGTCGGCGACGCCTATGCCGCCGTCATCGCCGAGACCTATATGGAGGCGAAGGACGCCGCCCAGGCGCTCGCCGATGCTTCGGAGTTCGAGGAACTGCCGGCGATCGTCGACATGGCCCAGGCCCTGGCCGACAGCTCCAACCGCGTGCATGACGAGATCCCGGACAATGAATGCTTTGACTGGGGCTGGATCGAGGACAACCGCGCCAAGGTCGACGAGGCGATCAAGAACGCGCCGCATGTCACCACGCTGGAGCTGATCAACAACCGCCTGATCCCCAATGCGATGGAGCCGCGCGCCTCGATCGGCGAATACAATGCCGGCACCGGCGATTACAAGCTGACCACCACCAGCCAGAACCCCCACCTGACCCGGCTTCTGGTCGCGGCCTTCGTGATGGGGATTCCGGAGAACAAGCTGCAGGTCGTGGCCCCCGACGTGGGCGGCGGCTTCGGCTCCAAGATCTATCACTACGGCGAAGAAGCCTTGGTGCTGGCCGCAGCCAAGAAGCTGAAAAAGCCGGTGAAATGGGTCGCCGAACGTTCCGAAAGCTTCCTGTCGGATGCGCATGGCCGTGACCATGTGACCAAGATCGAACTCGCCTGCGAAAAGGACGGCACCTTCATCGCCTTCCGCACCGCGACCATGGCGAATGTCGGCGCCTACCTGTCGAACTTCTCGACCGCGACGCCGACCTTCCTGCATGGCACGCTGATGGCCGGGCCCTACAAGGTGCCGAATGTCTATGTGAACGTGAAGACCGTCTTCACCAACACCGCCCCGGTCGATGCCTATCGCGGCGCCGGTCGCCCCGAGGCGACCTATAGTCTGGAACGCGTGATCGACGTGATGTGCCGCGAGCTGGGGCTTGACCCCTACGAGGTGCGGCGCAAGAACTTCATCACCACCGACATGTTCCCCTACACAACCCCGGTCGGCCTGCCCTATGACGTGGGCAATTACCACGCCACTTTGGACAAGGCGATTGAACTCGGCGATGTCGCGGGCTTTGAAGCGCGTCGTCAGGCTTCTGCCGCCAAGGGCAAGCTGCGCGGGCTTGGGCTTTCGACCTGGATCGAGGCTTGCGGCATCGCGCCCTCGCATCTGGTCGGCATCCTCGGCTCTCGCGTCGGGCTTTATGACGCGGCGACGGTGCGGGTGAACCCGACCGGCAACGTCTCGGTCATGGTCGGCGCGCACAGCCACGGCCAAAGCCACGAGACGGTCTTCGCGCAGATCGTGGGGGCCATGTTCGGCATCCCGGAATCCTCGGTCGATATCGTCCATGGCGATACGTCGAAAATTCCGTTCGGGATGGGGTCTTATGGCTCGCGTTCTCTGGCGGTCTGCGGGCAGGCCATGGCCAATGCCTGTGACAAGGTGATCGCCAAGGGCAAGAAGATCGCGGCGCACATGCTGGAAGCGACCGAGGCCGAGATCGTCTTCTCGGACGGGGTCTTTGCCGTCTCGGGCACCAACCGCTCCAAGACCTTCGGCGAGATCGCCTTCTCGGCCTATGTGCCGCACAACTACCCGCTCGCCACGCTGGAGCCGGGGCTGGAGGAGACGGCCTTCTACGACCCGGCCAACTTCACCTATCCCGCGGGCGCTTACCTCTGCGAGGTCGAGGTGGACGAGGGCACCGGCAAGGTGGATGTCCTGTCCTTCACCTGCGCCGATGACTTCGGCAATGTGATGAACCCGATGGTGGTGCGCGGCCAGGTCCAGGGCGGCGTGGCGCAGGGCATCGGTCAGGCCCTGCTGGAACATGGGGTCTATGACGAAAACGGCCAGCTTCTGACCGGCAGCTACATGGATTACACCATGCCGCGCGCCGACGACATTCCCTTCGTGCTGGTCGACCATTCCTGCATCACGCCCTGCAGCCACAATGCGCTTGGCGTGAAGGGCTGCGGCGAGGCCGGGGCCATCGGTTCGCCACCTGCCGTGGTCAATGCGGTGATCGACGCCTTGAACCGGGCTGGCAAACCTGTCCGCCACATCGACATGCCCCTGACGCCCGCGCGCGTCTGGTCGGCAATGAACGCCTGAGGGAGGGAAAGATGCATAACTTTGAGTTCGTGAAGCCTTCCAGCGTGGCCGAAGCGGTTGCGGCCCTGTCCGCCGAGGGGGCGCAGGCCCTGTCGGGCGGGCAGACCCTGACCCCGACGATGAAGCAGCGTCTGGCGACGCCGGAGATCCTGGTCTCCTTGACCGGGATCGCCGAGATGAAGGGCGTGAAGCAGAACGGCAACGTGCTGTGGGTCGGGGCAGCGACGCCCCATGCCGTGGTGGCACGCGAGGCGGCGAGGGTCTTCCCGGCGCTGGCCAAGCTTGCCGGCGGGATCGGCGACCCGGCGGTGCGCAACCGTGGCACCATCGGCGGTTCGATCGCCAACAATGATCCGGCGGCCTGCTATCCTTCGGCGGTGCTAGGATCGGGGGCGACCGTGATCACCAGCAAGCGGCGGATTGCGGCGGATGACTACTTCACCGGCATGTTCTCGACCGCGCTTGACGAGGGCGAGATCGTGACGGCGGTGGAATTCCCGATCCCGAAACGCGGCGCCTATGCCAAGTTCGACCAACCGGCGAGCCGCTTTGCCCTGACCGGGGCCTTCGTGACCCAAGCCGCCGATGGCTCGGTGCGGGTGGCGATCACCGGGGCATCGAACAACGGGGTCTTCCGCTGGACCGCGGCGGAAGCCGCGCTGAAGGCCAACTACTCCGCCGCGGCTTTGGCGGGGTTGGTGGTCGATTCGACCGACATGATCAGCGACCTGCACGGCTCGGCCGCCTATCGGGCCAATCTGGTCAAGGTGATGACCGGGCGGGCGGTGTCCGCGTCCTAAGCGACGGCAAGCAGGGGGTTTCACACCCCCCGCACCCAAGACAGAAGCAGGGGGTTTCACACCCCCTGCACCCCCGTGGGATATTTATGGACCAATGAAGGGGTCAGAGGGTTTTCGTAAAGGTGATCGAGGTCGGTGCGGTGAAACCGGCATGGGTGCTGCGGCCGGTTTCGCTGAAGCCGAGGCGCTGGAACGTGGCGTGGTTTTCGGTGAGTTCGACCCTGGTTTGCAGGGTCAGGGCGGGAAGACCCAGCGCGCGGGCGCGGGTCTCGGCCCAGGTGACGAGGGCGCGGCCAAGGCCCCTGCCCTGCAGCGCGGGATCGACCGCGAGTTTCCCCAGATAGAGGCTGCCCGGCTTTGGCGTCAGGATCATGCAAGCCTGCGGCGGGCTGCCTATGACCCAGATTTCCGAGGTGAGGGCCGTGGCGGCGAGGCTTTCCGGCGTAAGGTCGCGGGCCGAGGAGGGCGGGTTGATCCGCCCCTCCATCCCGGCGAAGGCGCGCAGGATCAGGGCGTGGAGCGCCGCCCAGTCATAGGGCGCCTCAGCGCGGCAGATCGTCGGCAAGATGCACCCAGGGCAGGCTTTCATGCGCGTGGTAATGGCGCTTGGGGGTGAAGAGCGAGGGGTCGTTCAGGCTGGCCGCGTAGAAATGCGTCTCGCCCGGGAAGCGGCTTGCGCGGTAGGTCATCGGGCTGCCGCAGCGCGCGCAGAAATCGCGCCACACCCCGGGGCTGGAGTTGTAGGTCGCAGGCACCTGCTCGGTCCAGCGCCAATGGCCATCGGCCATCCCGAAGAACGAGGCGAAGCCCGAGGAGGTCGCCCGACGGCAGCTTTCGCAGTGGCAATGGCCCTGCCACAGCGGCTGGGCATCGCATTCAAAGCGCACCGCGCCGCAGAGACAACGGCCGCCGAAGGGAAGGGTGAATTCGGTCATGTCCCCAGATTGCTGCCCTGCAGCGCAAGGGTCAAGTCACAAGATCTTGGGGATAAACTGCCGGCGGCGGACAGGGACGGGGCCATCCGGTTGACTTGGCCCCCCTGCGGCGTGACATTCGCGGGAATCGAAAGGATGCCCCTTGCGCCTGACCCGGCTGCGCCTCAACGGCTTCAAAAGCTTTGTCGATCCCACCGATCTGATGATCATGGAGGGGCTGACCGGTGTTGTCGGCCCGAACGGCTGCGGCAAGTCCAACCTTCTGGAGGCCTTGCGCTGGGTCATGGGCGAAAACCGCGCCTCGGCCATGCGCGGCGGCGGGATGGAGGACGTGATCTTCAACGGCTCCGGCGGGCGCGGGGCGCGGCATTTCGCCGAAGTGTCGCTGGTCATCGACAATGCCGACCGGCTGGCGCCCTCGGGGTTCAACGATTCGGACACGATCGAGGTGGTGCGGCGAATCACGCGGGATGCAGGCTCTGCCTACAAGGCCAATGCCAAGGATGTCCGCGCCCGCGATGTGCAGATGCTGTTTGCCGATGCCTCGACCGGCTCGCATTCGCCCGCCTTGGTGCGGCAGGGTCAGATCACCGAACTGATCAACGCCAAGCCCAAGGCGCGGCGCCGGATTCTGGAGGAGGCGGCGGGGATCTCGGGCCTTTATCAGCGCCGGCACGAGGCGGAACTACGGCTTTCGGCGGCGGAGCAGAACCTCCTTCGCGTCGATGACGTGCTGGAAGGGCTGGCACAGCAGCTGTCCACCCTGACGCGGCAAGCCCGGCAGGCGGCGCGCTACCGCGAGATCGGGGTGGAGCTGCGCCGCGCCGAGGGGATGCTTCTGTTCCGGCGCTGGCGCGAGGCCGAGGTGGCGCGCGCCGAGGCGGAGTTTGGCCTGCGCCAGCGGCTTTCGGCGGCCGCTCAGGCCGAACTGGCCGCCCTTGCGGCGGGCAAGGCGCGCGAGGCGGCGGAAAGCGCCCTCCCCGCGCTGCGCGAGGAAGAGGCGGTGGCCGTGGCGATCCTGCAGCGCCTGACGCTGCAGCGCGACGCCTTGGGCAATGAGGAGACCCGTGCCAAGACCCTGATCGAAACCCTGAAATCGCGCCTGCAGCAGATGGCGCGGGACGGCGAGCGTGAACAGGGCCTGAACCGCGATGCCGGCGAGATGATCGAACGGCTGGAATGGGAGGTCGACCAGCTGCTGCGCGCCGCGGATGGCCAGGACGAAAGGCTGGCCGAGGCCGCCGAACTGGCCCGCGCCGCCGCCGCCGAACTGGGCACCCGCGAGGGCGACCTGTCGCAGGCCACCGAGGACGCCGCCCGCCTCGCCGCCCGCCACCAATCCGCCGAACGTCTGGCCGCCGACAACCGCCGGATGCTGGAACGCGCCCGGACCGAGGAGGCCCGCGCCGCCCAGGCCGTCACCGAGGCGGGCGAGACGGTCGAAACCGCTCTGGCCCAGCAGGAGGCGGCCATCGAGGCGCAGGAGGCGGCGCTCGCCATGGCCGAGGCCGCCGAAGAGGCGCTGATCGCCGCCGAGGAAGCCCGCGCCGCCACCCAAAGCCGCGAAGCCGATGCCCGTGCCGTCCGCTCTGCCGCCGAGGGCGAGGCCAACGCGCTGCGCGCCGAGGTTGCGGCCCTGGCCCGGATGGTGCAGCGCGAGGCGCAGGCCGGGACGCAACTGCTGGACCAGCTGCAGGTCGATCCCGGCTATGAGGCGGCGCTCGGGGCCGCCATGGCCGACGATCTGCGCGCGCCCGAGGTGACGGGCGAGGCGCGCTCCGGCTGGGTGCAGATGGAGGCTTTCGCCCCCGCGCAACCGCTTCCCGAGGGCTGCACGCCGCTGGCCGCCCATGTCGGCGCACCGCAGGTGCTGGCGCGGCGTCTGTCGCAGATCGGTCTTGTGGCTGCGCAGGACGGGCCGCGCGTGCAGAGGCTGCTGCGCCCCGGCCAAAGGGTGGTCAGCCTGGAGGGCGATCTCTGGCGTTGGGACGGGTTCCGCGCGGCTTCCGAAGATGCGCCCTCGGCGGCGGCGGCGCGGTTGCGCCAGCTGAACCGGCTGGTGCAGCTGAAACGCGATCTGGAAGAGGTGGCGGCCAAGGCCGAGGGCGCAGCACAGGCGCATGACGCGCTGCATGCGCGGCTGGCCGACCTGTCGCGCGCCGACCAGATGGCCCGCGATGCCCGCCGCGCCGCCGACCAGCGGGTGACCGAGGCGAACCGCGCCGCCTCGCGCGCCGAGGGGGAAAGGTCGATCGCCGAGGGTCGGCTGGAACAGGCCGAGGCCGCCGTGGCGCGCTACCGCGACGAGGCGGCTTCCGCCCGCGAAAGGCTGGAGGAGGCCGAAGCGGGGCTGGAGGAACTGGGTGACCTCGCCGCCGCCCGTGCGCTGGTCGATGACACCAGGCTGGCCGTCGAGGGCGCCCGCATCGCGATGATGACCCGCCGTGCCGGGCATGACGAATTGCGCCGCGAGGGCGAGGCGCGGATCAAGCGGCGGCAGGAGGCGACCAAGGAGCTTTCGGGCTGGAAACACCGGCTGGACACTGCGGGCAAGCGGATGGCCGAACTGACCGAACGCCGGACCGCGACCGAAGAGGAACTGGCCGAGGCGCTGGAACTGCCCGAAGAACTCGCCGCCAAGCGCGAAGACCTTTCGGAAGCGATGGACGCAGCCGAGGCGCGGCGTCAGGCGGCGGCCGATGCCTTGGCCGCAGGCGAAGCCGCGCTGCGCCAGGCGCAAGGCAGCGAGCGTGAGACCGAACGCGCCGCAGGTGAAGCGCGCGAGGCCCGCGCCCGGGCCGAGGCGCGGCTGGATGCAGCGCGTGAGGCCGCCAGCCTTGCCGCCGCGCGGATCGAGGAGGAGGCCGGGGCGACTCCGGACCAACTCCTCTCCACCCTGCAGACCGATCCCGACCGCATGCCCGACGCCGAGGCGCTGGAGGCCGATGTCGCCCGCCTGAAACGCCAGCGCGAGGCTCTGGGCGCGGTCAACCTGCGGGCGGAGGAAGATGCCAAGACGGTCGCAGGCGAACATGACGCGCTGGCGGCCGAGAAGATCGACCTTGAAGAGGCGATCAAGAAACTGCGCGCCGGGATCGCCGGGCTGAACCGCGAGGGGCGCGAAAGGCTGCTGACCGCCTTTGAACAGGTCAACGCCAATTTCGCCACGCTCTTCACCCACCTTTTCGGCGGCGGCGAGGCGCGACTGGTCATGGTGGAAAGCGATGATCCGCTGGAGGCCGGCCTTGAAATCATGTGCCAGCCGCCGGGCAAGCGGCTGTCCACCCTGTCGCTGCTGTCAGGCGGCGAACAGACGCTGACGGCGCTGGCGCTGATCTTCGGCGTCTTCCTCGCCAATCCGGCGCCGATCTGCGTGCTGGACGAGGTCGATGCGCCGCTCGACGACGCCAATGTCACGCGCTTCTGCGACCTGATGGACGAGATGCGGCGCCGGACCGAGACGCGTTTCCTGGTCATCACCCACCACGCCGTGACGATGAGCCGGATGGACCGGTTGTTTGGCGTGACCATGGCCGAACAGGGGGTCAGCCAGCTGGTCAGCGTCGATCTGAAACGGGCCGAGGCTTTGGTGGCCTGAGGCGGGGCTTGGCCCCTGTCAGGCCTTGGTGCCCAAGGCCAGCGTATGCTCGCGCAGCCAGGCGAGGAAGCCGCGCGGGTTGCCCTTCCACTTTTCCAGCTCGGACGCCGGGATCGGCTCGCCCACGATCGGGCGCTGCGGCTTGAAGAGGGCGCGCTTGATTTCGTAAAGCAACAGGCCCTGGCGCAGGGTCGCGGCCAGCTTGTTGGCGATCTGATAGGCGCGGGAGTTCTGGCCGGTGAAGTGGATCGGCACGATGGTCGCCCCCGACTTCATGATCATCTTGTGGGTAAAGACGTTCCACTCCGCCTCGATCGCGGGGCCGAACCAGGTTTCCGAACAGGCCACCCGGCCGGCCGGGAACAGGATCACCAGCCCGTTGTTGGCCAGATGCGCCATGGTCAGTTCCCGCATCTGCAGGCCCAGCTCGCGCGAGTTTTCCTCGTGCGGGAAAGGCACCGGAATCATGAATTCCTCGATCTCGGGGATGCCGGTGAGCAGGCTGCGCGTCAGGATCCGGAAATCGGACCGCACGCGGCTCACCAGTTCGGCCATGATCATGCCGTCGACCAGCCCATGCGGATGGTTGGCCACCACGACCACCGGCCCCGTCGCCGGGATGCGGGCGATCTCTTCCGGCGGGGTATCGATGCGGATGCCCATGTGGCGGACGGCCTTGCTCCAGAAGGTCACGCCGACCGGGGCGCCCGACTTCTCGAAGCTGCGGATCATCTGCAGAAGCTTGACCTTGGCCGTCATCCACTCCAGCGCGCGGATGGTGTAGACCTTGAACGGGTTGGTGAAGGTACCGGCGTAGGACAGACGTCGCATGTCATACTTGCGCCCCACCCCGCGTTCGGGGCCGGCCACCGGCGGTGCCATGCTCTTGCTATCCTGAATCTGCGTCACGAAGCCTTAGCCTTCCCCTGCAAGGCGCTCAGCGGTCTTCGCCAAAGCGGTCAGCCACCAGAGACTGCAAGGCTGCGGCAAGCGCCTCGGCCTGAGGTCCACTGGTTTCCACCTCAATAGTAGTTCCGCGCGAGGCTGCCAACATCAAAAGCCCCATGATGCTGTCGCCCGACACGGACATGCCGTCGCGGGTCACCTGGGCCTGGGCGTCGAACTCCTCCACGACCTCGACGAACTTGGCAGACGCCCGGGCGTGGAGCCCCTTTTCGTTGATGATCTTGAGGATCATTTGCCCCATTAACTTACGCGCCCCCGCCCAGATCCAGGCTGTTGATGTATTTTCGCCCGGCATCCAGGGCCGCAGCCACAGCGTCATTCACCGACAAGGCGCGCGACTTTGCAAGCTTGATCAGCATCGGCAGATTTGCGCCGTAGATGATCCGCCGTTCCGGCCCCGAGGTGCAGGCCAGCAGGGACAGGTTCGACGGCGAGCCGCCAAACATGTCGGTGACCACGACGACTCCGCCGCCCTGATCCACCGCATTGGCGGCGGCGCAGATCTCGGCCTGCTTCTTTGCGCGATCGCAGTCATCCTCGATCGAGATGGCCTGCATATCCGGCTGTTTGCCCACGACATGTTCGACGGCCGAGAGATACTCTCGCGCCAGACCACCATGCGCTACGATGACGACTCCGATCACCCGCGACCTACCCCTGTTTCGCCACTGATCCCGTCAGGCGTCGGGGAGGTTCCCCGCCGCTCCAGTTCCCGATGACGTTTTGACACCTGCCAGCCGGCATCTGCAAGCACTTTGGCCAATTTTTCTGCAACTGCAACCGACCGGTGTTGCCCCCCGGTACAGCCGAACCCGATGGCCAGATGGGCCTTACCCTCCTGCAGTTGCGCAGGCAGGATCAAAAGCACGATTTCCTGCAACCTCTGGAAGAATTCGGCGAAAAGCGGGTCGGTTTCGATATGTTGGGCCACCGCGGCATCACGCCCGTCCAACTCGCGCAGGGCCGGCACCCAATAGGGATTCGTCAGGAATCGGCAGTCGAACACCATGTCGACGCCGCGCGGCAGACCGCGCTTGTAGCTGAAGCTCTGCACCGACAACGCCAGACGCGCCTGCTGGCCCTGACCGAACCAATGGTCGATCTCGGCCTTGAGGTCGTGCGGCGACAGTTCCGACGTGTCGATCAGATGATCGGCGCGCACCCGGATCGGGGCCAGCAGGTCAATCTCGCGCTCGATCCCCTCGGCGGGGGTGGCAGCCTCGGTCAGGGGGTGGCGGCGGCGGGTCTGGCTGAAGCGGCGCACCAGAACCGCGGGCGAGCAGTCGAGATAAAGAACCTCGAGCGTCACCAAGGGGTCGCGCGTCAGCGTGTCGATCAGCTCGATCACTGTGGTGGCGCTGAAATCGCGGTTGCGCACGTCGAGGCCGAGGGCGATCGGGCGGCCCAGCGGCGGGCCGTCCAAGAGCCGCGGGATCAGCGACAGCGGCAGGTTGTCGATCGCCTCGTAGCCCAGATCTTCCAGCGCGTGGAACGCAGTCGAACGGCCGGCCCCGGAAGGCCCGGTGACCAGAACGAAGTGATGCGCAAGGGAGGTGTCGGTCGGTTCGGTCATGCTTTGCGGCTTGGGCGCGGGAAAGGGGAAGCGGGATCAGGCGTGGCGCGCACCTTTGAGATAGCACAACACCGAAGCATGAAAATGGAGATCCGTTCCCTTCAGTACAAGGGGAAGTTGCACGCCAAGCAGGGTGGCGTGGCGTCGCGGCGGCAAACGGTCGGTTTCGGGCTGGGACAGATCGACGACGAGGGTGATTTCGGCCTGGTTCAGAAAGGGCGCCTGCAGGATCCCGACACCGCGCGCCTCGATCAGGCCGGCGAGGGGAGCGGGGGAGCGGGCCAGAAGCCGGGCTTGCGTGGGGGAATCATCGGAGACTTCGGGTGATACGCTGATTTCCACCCGATCATCGGCCACCAGATCGGCGCCGAGGGCCATCAGCTGCAAGGCGAGGGCGGATTTTCCGGCGCCGGAGGGTCCCAGAATCAGCAGACCACGCCCGTCCACCGCCACGCAGCTGGCGTGGATCACCTCGGGCCCGGCGCCGGTCACCGGGGGGGTCACACCGGCAGACCGACGACGAACCGCGCGCCCAGAGGTTCGGAGGTGACATCGGCCTGAGTCGGGCGGATATTCTCCGCCCAGATCACCCCGCCATGCGCCTCGATGATCTGCTTGGAGATCGCAAGGCCAAGGCCCGAGTGATTGCCGAAATCCGCCTTGGGGCGTTCTGAATAGAAGCGCTTGAAGATCTTGGTCAGCGCCTGTTCGGGGATGCCGGGGCCGGTATCCTCGATCACGACGAGGACGCGGTTTTCCTTGCGCCGCGCCCAGACCCGCACCGCATCGCCGCTTTCGCAGAACGAGATCGCATTGGTGATCAGGTTGACGAAAACCTGCGCCAGCCGCGCCTCAAGCCCGTTGATCCGGATCGGCTCATGCGGGAAATCGGTGATGAATTCGACACCCTTCTCGCCCGCCTGCTGGCCGAGGTATTCGGTCAGGTTCGACAGGGTTTTCAGAAGGTTGAACTCTTCTTCCTCTTCCTTGACCAGTTCGCTGTCGAGCCGGGAGGCGTTGGAGATGTCGCTGACCAGCCGGTCAAGACGGCGCACGTCATGTTCGATCACGTCGAGGAGCTTTTCGCGGTGCTCCTCTTTCCGAACCATGCGCAGCGACCCCACGGCGGAGCGGAGCGAGGCGAGGGGGTTCTTGATCTCATGGCTGACGTCGGCGGCGAATTGTTCGTTGGCGTCGATCCGGTCGTAAAGCGCCGTCACCATGCCGCGCATCGCAATCGACAGACGGCCGATCTCGTCCGGGCGGGCGGAAAGATCGGGAATCCGGACCCGGCCCGGCGACATGGCGCGCGAATCACGGTCGCGGCCGATTTCGGCGGCGGCGGCGAGGTCGGACAGGGGGTTGGCGATGGTCGAGGCCAGAACCAGCGACAGGCCGATCGAAACCAGAAGTGCGATGACGAACATCTGCAGGATCTGCTCACGCTCGTTGCGCACCAGGCTGTCGATCTCACCCTCGGCCGAGGTCAGGCCGACCACGCCCAGAACGACGCCGTTGCGCACCACCGGGGTTGCGACCGAGAATTGCGCGCCACCTTCAGGCCCCTGCCCGGTGTTGTGCGGCGTCTCGCCGCCCAGCGCGGCGGGAAACAGGTTGCGGGCCATCGCCTCGCCCGAGACCTTTTCGCGGCTGGCTGGATTGCCGCTGAGCAGGCCCGAGATGCCATCCCAGATCAGGTTCAGAAAATCGGTGATGATGGTCGAGCGCCCGCCCGACGCACCCGGCGCCTGCGGCGCGCCGACCGAGCGTGCCAGAAGATTCCCCGTTGCATCAAAGAGATAGACCTCTACCCCCGGCCCGATCGTGGCATCGCTGAGCCGGTGCGACAGCACATTGCTGTCGGCAGCCTGCACGGTGCCATCGGCAGGCAGGCCGGCCTCGATCACATTGGCGATCAGCCGGGCCTCATTCTCCAGCCCGCGCTCGCGCTGGACGACAAGGCTGTCGCGGAACGGATTCATGAAGAGGACGCCCGCGACCAGAATCACCAGCGCCATCAGGTTGAACACGATGATCTTGCGCGCCAGCGGCGAGTGGTTCAGCGACACCAGCCCACGCCGCTTGCGGCCATCGCGCAAGGAGGCCTCGACCATGTCCTGGGGCGACACCCAGTCTTCGCCCAAAAGCAGCTCTCCGGGTCGATCGCCCGACTTCGGATCACGTTTCTGTGCCATGCTGATTTGGGGAAAAGCGGTCATTCTTCGTTGTAACGATAGCCGATGCCATAAAGCGTTTCGATGGCCGAGAAGGTGTCGTCAACGCTGCGCATTTTCTTGCGCAAGCGCTTGATATGGCTGTCGATCGTGCGGTCGTCGACATAGACCTGATCGTCATAGGCCACATCCATCAGCTGGTCGCGGCTTTTAACGAACCCGGGGCGCTGCGCCAGGGCCTGAAGCAGCATGAACTCGGTCACGGTCAGCGACACATCCAGCCCCTTCCAGGACACCGAATGGCGCAGGGGGTCCATCCGCAGATTGCCCCGCTCCATGATCTTGTTTTCTTCGGTCACGGCCACTTCGCCGGTCTGGATCGCGTCCTGACGGCGCAAAAGCGCGCGGATGCGTTCGACCAGAAGGCGCTGGCTGAAGGGTTTCTTGACGTAATCGTCGGCGCCCATCCGCAGGCCGAGCACTTCGTCGATCTCGTCATCCTTGGAGGTGAGGAAGATCACCGGCATCTGGGTCTTGGTCCGCAACCGCTGCAGAAGATCCATGCCGTCCATCCGGGGCATCTTGATGTCCAGCACCGCCATGTCGGGCATGCGCCGGTTGAACGCATCCAGCGCCGACTGGCCGTCATTGAACGTTTCGACCTCGAACCCCTCGGCTTCCAGAGTCATCGAAACGGACGTCAGGATGTTCCTGTCGTCGTCCACAAGGGCGATCCTTGCCATGTTGGGCTATCCTATTCTGCTCGGTTTGCCTTATTTTCCACATGATCTGTTTTCCTCCCCCGGGAATCAACCACTAACTGCGAATCACCGGGGGTCCGGGACTCCATCAGGGTCTAAATTCCCAAAGGAATGACTAATATGTCGCAGCAACAGGCAGGGGCCCGCTTTGGTTGCGCTAACCTGGCACTGATTGCGCTAACGAAGGAAATCAGCACTTTTGCCCTTATAAATCTGCATGTTATAGGCATTTGAGAGAAGACCCAGGTCCCGGGTCTTTTCTGGCGGCTGCTGGCCCGGCCGTCTTTGGTTTAAATCTGGGGAAGCCGCATCTTGCGGCGGAGGAGCTTGCAGAATGACGAATGGGCGCGTGAACCCGGCCATGCGGCTGGACGATCAGGGCATCACCGGTCTTGGAAATGTCTATTACAACCTGATCGAGCCTGCGCTGGTCGAAGCGGCTGTCACCCGCGGCGAGGGCAAGCTTGGCCTTGGCGGCACCTTCCTGTGCGAAACCGGGCAATTCACCGGCCGATCGCCCAAGGACAAGCACATCGTGCGCACGCCCTCGGTGGAAAATGCCATCTGGTGGGAAAACAACGCCGCGATGGCGCCGGATGCCTTTGATCGGCTTTACGCCGACATGCTGACCCACATGCAGGGCCGCGACTATTTCGTGCAGGATCTTTACGCCGGGGCCGACCCGATCCACCGCGTGGATCTGCGGATGGTGACCGAGCTCGCCTGGCACGGCCTGTTCATCCGCCACCTGCTGCGCCGCCCGGCGCGGGCCGAGCTGGACACTTTCCAGCCCGACTGGACCGTGATCAACTGCCCCTCGTTCAAGGCCGATCCGGTGCGCCACGGCTGCCGGACCGACACCGTGATCGCGATGAACTTCGACAAGAAGCTGATCCTGATCGCCAATACCGCCTATGCGGGCGAAAACAAGAAGTCGGTCTTCACGCTGTTGAACTACCTTCTGCCCGAAAAGGGCGTGATGGCGATGCACTGCTCGGCCAACCACGCCATCGGCAACCCGGTCGATACCGCCGTGTTCTTCGGCCTGTCGGGCACCGGCAAGACCACGCTGTCGGCCGACCCCTCGCGCATCCTGATCGGCGATGACGAACACGGCTGGTCGGACCGCGGCACCTTCAACTTCGAAGGCGGCTGCTATGCCAAGACCATCAACCTTTCGCCCGAGGCCGAGCCGGAGATCTATGCCACCACGCACCGCTTTGCGACCGTGATCGAGAACATGGTCTACGACCCGGAGACGCTGGAGCTGGACTTCGCCGACGACAGCAAGACCGCGAACATCCGCTGCGCCTATCCCTTGGACTATATCTCCAACGCTTCGGCCACCGGGCTTGGCGGCCATCCGCGCAATGTGGTGATGCTGACCTGCGACGCTTACGGTGTGCTGCCGCCGATCGCGCGGCTGACCCCGGCGCAGGCGATGTACCACTTCCTGTCGGGCTTCACCTCGAAGGTCGCGGGGACCGAGCGTGGCGTGACCGAGCCGCAGCCGACCTTCTCCACCTGCTTCGGCGCCCCCTTCATGCCGCGCCGGCCCGAGGTTTACGGCAAGCTGTTGCAGGCCAAGATCGCGAAACAGGGTGCCTCGTGCTGGCTGGTCAACACCGGCTGGACCGGCGGGGCCTATGGCACCGGCTCGCGCATGCCGATCAAGGCCACCCGCGCTTTGCTGGCGGCGGCGTTGGATGGTTCGCTGGCCAATGCCACCTTCCGCAAGGACCCGAACTTCGGCTTCGACGTGCCGGTTTCGGTGCCGGGCGTCGATGACAATCTCTTGGACCCGCGCCGCACCTGGGCCTCGGGCGAGCAATATGATGCGCAGGCCAAGAAGCTGGCCGGCATGTTCGCCGCCAACTTCGCGCAATACCTGCCCTTCATCGACGATGAAGTGAAGGCCGCCGCGATCTGAGCGATCAGTGAAACAAAGCCTGACGGGCCAGGTTGAGGCCCGTCAGCACCAGAAGAACCTGGGTCCAGCGCCGGAAGCGTGACCGGTCCAGCCGGTCCTGCACGAAATTCCCCGCCATCTGCCCCATTTGCGCCGGGATGATCAGCGCGGCGGAAAAGGCCGCACTTTGCGCGTTCAGCACTCCGGTGTGCAGATGCGCCAGAACCAGCACGAAAGCCCCGATCAGGAAAACCACGCCCTGGACCCGCACCGTCTCGCGCTTGTCGGCGCCGATGGACAGAAGGTAGACCAGCAAGGGCGGCCCCCAGATCCCCGACACCCCGCCATAAAGCCCGCCGATGGCCCCCAGCACCCATTCGGCCCGGGTGCGATGCTCCAGCCTTATCGCGAGGTTCTTGCCCGCCAGTTGCAGCAGGGCGAAGGCGGTGATCGGCACGCCCAGCAGGAGCAGGAACACCCGCTGCGGAATGGCATGGACGAAGCCGGAGGAGACCAGGATGAAGATCACCGTCGCGGCCAGGATCCGCCAGTAGCTGCGCGACGTCTCCAGCGCCGGGGTCACGCCCTGGCGCAGGGCCTGGGTCAGGTTGGTGACGAAAGTTGGCAGGATCAGCCCGGCCAGCGCCACATCCGGCGGCAGGAAGGACGAGAAGGACGCCATCATGATCGTCGGCATGGCAAATCCCACCGCGCCCTTCACAAATCCGGCAAGGAGCGTGATCGCCATGGCGGCCCAGAAGGCCGCAACACTCAGATGATCCATGAAGAAATCCATTGGTCCCCCCTCTGCCCCTCCTCGTATCAAAGCCATGGGGAAAGGGAAGCGCTTGCGGCCCTGCCCCATCCATGCTGCGATGGCATTGAAAGCGGAGGCTGACATGTGGCGCGGTGCGATCCTGACGGGGTTTCTTCTGTTGGCCGGGGCGGCCGGGGCGCAGGTGGCCGCACCCGAACATTCCGCCGATATCGCCGGCGTCGAGGCAGTGATCATCTGCTCGCCCGCCAACACCCACCGCGAGCCCGCGCCAGGCACCGAGGCCGGCTATATCCAGGTGCCGGACGAGGCGATCACGGTCACCCGCAAGGGCCAGCTGGTGCCGGATGCCCTGGGCATGGCCTTTGGCGTCGCCGCCGTCAGCTTGCGCGACATAGCGCCGGTCAAGATGCTGGTGTTCCGCCCCGGCCGCGCGCAGCCGGAAACCTACCTCGCCAATTTCCCCGCAGGGCTCGAGACGACCGAGTTCTTTTCGTTCGACATCGAAAGCGAACGCCAGCCCGGCATCTGGACCTTCGAGGCCTGGGACGGGGAAACCCGACTGTACCGTGTGAGTTTTGAGGTGGTTCCGCAGGAATCCGCCCCCGGGATCGTGGCGGATTGTCAGGCGGCGACCTCCTGACGGCAAAATCCCCCGCAAAATCCTCTGCAAAATCCTCTGCGACATAATAGTTCACTTGGTGATGGCAGAGTGAATTATTATTGCGCTGCGCTTGCAAAGTGGCTATGGATCTCGCAACTGCAGAATCTGCGAGGACCCCATGCCCCACGATGGACAAGACCTGCCCGCAACGCCGCTCCTGCCTGGGCTTTTGCCGCTGACCGGCCCGGCCTTGGCCGAAATCTCGGCCCATCTGGCCAAAGCCCGCGCCGCCTTGGCCGCTCTGGTCACCTCGGGCGGCAAGGTCTCGTCCCAGGCGCTGGAGGCGGATCAATACGCGGCCCACGGCCTGGCCTGGCTTGCGACCTATGTCCAAGCCCTGAAGCAGCTGGCCGCCTGGGGCGGCGCCCTGACCGAAGCCGGCAAGTTCGGCGAGACCGAGGCGCTGATCCTGCAACTGGGCTTTGGCGAATATCTGGCGCAAATCGCCGGCGGCATCGCGATGAGCCAGAACGAGGTGGCCCGCGCCGCTGACCTCGGGATTGCCCCCTATCAGCCCGGCCCCGAGGCCCAGGCCCTGATCGCCGGCGCCAATGACAAGGCCCGGATGCGGCTCGTCGCCCTGATGCGGGCGCAGGACGGTGTGGCGACCTTCGGCGCCTCTGGGCTGGAGGACGAGCTGGAGATGATCCGCGACCAGTTCCGCCGCTTTTCGGACGAGGAGGTCATCCCCTTTGCCCATCAATGGCACCTGAAGGACGAGCTGATCCCGATGGAGATCATCGGCAAGCTGGCTGAAATGGGCGTCTTCGGCCTGACCCTGCCCGAGGAATTCGGCGGCTTCGGCCTGCCCAAGGCGGCGATGGTCGTCGTCTCGGAAGAACTGTCGCGTGGGTATATCGGCGTGGGTTCCCTAGGCACCCGCAGCGAGATTGCCGCCGAACTGATCCTCTGCGGCGGCACGCCCGCGCAAAAGGCCGAATGGCTGCCCAAGATCGCCAGCGCGGAAATCCTGCCGACCGCCGTCTTCACTGAACCCAACACCGGGTCGGACCTCGGCTCCTTGCGCACCCGCGCGGTCAAGGTCGGTGACGACTGGCAGATCACCGGCAACAAGACCTGGATCACCCATGCCGCCCGCGCCCATGTGATGATGCTTCTGGCCCGCAGCGAGGCCGAGACGACGGATTACCGCGGCCTGAGCCTGTTCCTCGCCGAAAAGACGCCCGGCACCGAGGCCGATCCCTTCCCCACGCCGGGCATGACCGGGGGCGAGATCAAGGTGCTGGGCTACCGCGGCATGAAGGAATACGAACTGGCCTTCGACGGTTTCGCGGTCAAGGGGGCGAACCTTCTGGGCGGGGTGACCGGGCAAGGCTTCAAGCAGCTGATGCAGACCTTTGAATCCGCTCGCATCCAGACCGCCGCCCGCGCGATTGGTGTCGCGCAATCCGCGCTGGAAACCGCGATGCGCTATGCGACCGAGCGGGTGCAGTTTGGCAAGCCGCTGATCGAGTTTCCCCGGGTGGCGGCGAAGCTTGCGATGATGGCGGTCGAAATCGCGATCTCGCGTCAGATCACCTACCACGCCGCCCGCGAAAAGGACGAGGGCAAGCGTTGCGACCTCGAGGCCGGGATGGCCAAGCTGCTGGCCGCCCGCGTGGCCTGGGCCGCCGCCGACAACGGCTTGCAGATCCATGGCGGCAACGGCTTTGCGCAGGAATATGTGGCAAGCCGGTTGCTCTGCGATGCGCGCATCCTGTCGATCTTTGAAGGCGCTGCCGAGATCCAGGCTCAGGTCATCGCACGCAGGCTGCTGGACTGAGGCCCAAGGCCGCGCTAGCTCTGCCCCAACAGGGGAGACGGCGATGGGGGTTCAGCGGCTGGTGGTGGTGACGGGTGTCTCTGGCTTTATCGCCAAGCACATCGCCTTGCGCTTCCTGCAAGCAGGCTGGGCGGTGCGCGGCACCCTGCGCAGTCCGGCGCGTGCCGGCGAGGTGCGCGACGCGCTGGCCCCGCATTTGACCGCGCCGGCGCTGGCGCGGCTGTCCTTTGCCGAGGCTGACCTGACGGCGGATGCCGGTTGGGCCGCGGCGATGGTGGGGGCGGATCTGTTGATCCACACCGCCTCTCCCTTCCCGATGCGGCAGCCGAGGGATCCGGCTGATCTGGTGCGCCCGGCAGTCGAGGGCACCCTGCGCGCCTTGCGGGCCGCCCAGGGCGCGGGGATCGGGCGGGCCATCGTCACCTCCTCCACCGTGGCGGTGATCAACACCAACCGCCCCGGCGTTCAGGATGAGGCCGACTGGTGCGATCTGCAGGCGCCGGCGACCACGGCCTATGCGATGTCGAAGACCCTGGCCGAACGCGCCGTCTGGGACTTCGTGGCCAGGGAGGCGCCGGGGATGCTGGTGACCTGCATCAACCCGGGCCTCGTGCTGGGGCCGCCGCTCGATGCGCGGTTCGGCACCTCGCTGGCGCTGGTGGAGCGCGTCTTCAAGGGGCGCGACCCGATGCTGCCCCTGATCAGCATGCCTTGCGTCGATGTGCGCGACGTGGCCGAGATGCACCTGCGCGCCGCCCAGCGCCCCGAGACGGCGGGGCGGCGCTACATCGCCGCGGCGGGGTCGATGACCTTGCCGGACATGGGGCTGGTGCTGAAAACCACCTTCCCGCAGCGCCGGATCCCGACGCGGGTGGCGCCTTTGGCCCTGCTGAAACTGCTGGCCTTCTTTGACCCTTCCTTGCGAAGCATTCTGCCCTCGGTCGGCAAGATCCATGACGTGTCCAACGCCCGGGCCCAGCGCGAGATGGGGATGCGGTTCATCGAACCCTCCGACGCTTTGCGCGCCAGCGCGGAGTGGCTGGCCGCGCATCAGGCTGTCTGACCGGTCGCCCCTGGCCGGGGCGGGAGGGCTGTCTGCCCTCCCGTGCCCACCCGAGAGTATTTGGGCAGAGGGCAAATGGGGGGGCCGGGGGGTCAGGAGGGGAGGAATTGCGCGGGGATCGCGTCGGTGCCGTCCAGCACCAGATCGCAGATGAGGCGGGCGGTTTCGGCGGCGGTCCCGAAGCCGATCTTGAAGCCACCGTTGGCGATGAAATGGCCGGGGCGACCGGGCCAGGGGCCAAGGAGCGGGCCGCGGCTGAGGGCGCGAGGGCGCAGGCCGGCCC
>NZ_JBFUFS010000026.1:0-44148 GCF_056403335.1 Rhodobacter sp. P2_H5
GTCGCGACGAATTCGCCCGTGGCGAGGTCCATATCAACGGCATCGAGGCCTTCTGGGGCTACGCCAAAACCCGCCTCGCCCGCTTCCGCGGCCTAAGCCCCAAAACCTTCCCCTTGCACCTCAAGGAATGCGAGTTCAGATACAACAATCGCGGCAAGAACCTGACCAGGATCCTGCTCAAAATCTGCCGCGAAAACCCGCTCTCCTAGTCAAGACCCTCTGCGAAAAATCAAATTCGCGTCGCGACGGGCCCCATACACTTGATTTTTCGCAGAAAAATCGTGGGGCCCGCCCTTAACCTTTCGATTTTTCGTCGAAAAATCGGGCGCGGATCAAACCGCGCAGGCTGTTGCCCACCCAGAGCCGCACCTGTCCGAGATCACGCGCCAGCAAGGTCTCTTCCGGCGCGGCAAGTGCCGCGCGCAAGACCCCGGGCAAGAGGCCCGAGGCCAGCGGCGGCGTCCGCATCCCCTGCCCGCGGTCGAAGAAGACCGTGGTGATCGTGCCGTCACAGACCTCGCCGCGTTCGTTCAGGAAAACGACCTCGTCCACCCCCGCCGGCAGCGAGGTCCGCGCCGCATCATAGGCCGCCCGCCGCGTCGTCTTGACCCGCAGCCAGGGGTCGGCACTGTCGAGCCGGGCCGCGGCCAGGCCCACCACCCATTCCGCCTTGGCCTGCGGCAGGGGCGCGCGTTCCATCGCGAGGCCCCCTTGGCAATCCAGTGTCAGACGCAGGCGCAGGGCCTCTGCGGGAAGGCCGGTGAATAGGTCCGCGACGGACCCCGGCGCCGGCCAGCCCAGCGCCCGGGCCGAGCGGGTCAGCCGCGCCTCGTGCAGCGCCAGCCGCGGCACCCCAGCGCCGTCCCACAGCATCGTCTCGATCAATCTCAGCCCGGGGTCGAAAGCCCCGTCAGATAGCGCGCTTTCCAATGTGCCTCCTCCCATTCGCCTTCACAGGTCGAATCCTGCACCACGCCGCCGCCGACATTGAGCGTGATCTGCGCGCCCTTTAGCGTCAGCGTCCGGATCGCCACCGAAAAGCAGCTCTCCCCGTCGGGGGCCATCCAGCCCACCGCACCGCAATAGGCACCTCGGGCGAAGGGTTCGACCTCGCGGATGATCTGCATCGCCCGGATCTTCGGCGCGCCGGTGATCGAGCCGCAGGGGAAAAGCGCCGGCATCAGACAGGCCATGGCCGGCGCGGCCTCCAGCTGGCCCACGACGCGGCTGACCATCTGATGCACCGTCGCATAGCTTTCCACCGCGAAGAGCTGCGGCACCTTGACCGAACCGACCCGGGCGATCCGCGAGATATCGTTGCGCAACAGGTCCACGATCATCAGGTTCTCGGCGCGGTTCTTCTCGGACAGGCGCAGCTCTTCGGCCAGTTCCGCATCCTGCACCGGGTCGGCATCGCGCAGCGCCGTGCCCTTCATCGGGCGGCTTTCGATGCGGCCGCCGGCCTCGGTGCGCAGGAACAGCTCGGGCGAGCGCGAGACCAGAACGGGCAGCCCTTCCCCCAGATCGACGAAAGCGCCGAAGCCCACCGACTGCCGCGACCTCAGCGCGCCGTAAAGCCCGAGGGGAGTGCCCGCGGTCAGGCGGCTTTTCAGCGGAAAGGTCAGGTTGATCTGGTAGCAATCCCCGGCCGCGATATAGTCCTTCACCCGGGCAAAGGCCGCCGCATAATCGTCGCGCGTGATCGCGGGCGTGACGGGCGCGACCCGGACCGCGGCTGCAGCCCCGGCCGCCTGCGCCAGAAGGGGAGCGGCATCGCGCGGCCCGTCATAGAGGCCAAAGGCCAGAAGCGGGCCGCCGGCTTCGGGCATCAGAGGCGCCAGACGCTCCTCCAGCGCATAGCCCGCCTCATAGGCGATCCAGCCCGCCACCCAGAGCCCGCGCGCGCGCGCCGCGTCAAGCGCCGCCAGCGCCGGGGCGACCTCGGCCGCCTCGCGCGCCACGACCAACCCCAGGGCCCCGTCGAACAGCGCCGCCTGCCCTTTCGGGCCGTGTTCCAGCAAGATCATCCGATCTCTCCTTTGGCCCTTCACCTAGTGCCGAAAAGCCCCTCATGCCACCCGGCTTTTGCCCGGTTTTTCGAGGAAAGCGACATGCGGACCCGCAAAGCTCCGTTTCCCTTCTGTAAATATCTATTCAGCGCTGGACAGACTGTAAAATCAGCGCTTCTCTTGCATTGGGCGGACAGAAAGTCGCGGCCCCACAACAAGAACACGGCGCAAAGACCATGGTTCAAACACCACGGCACGGAGAGGGATAACAATGGCAGCGGACGACTATACCGACAAGGACCACCATGAGGACGTCAAAGTCCTGCATGGCATGGGCTACGCCCAGGAGCTTTCGCGCTCCATGTCCAAATTCTCGAACTTCGCCATCTCGTTTTCGATCATCTGCATCCTGTCGGGGGGGATCAACTCCTTCGCGCAGGCGATAGGTTCGATCGGGGGCGCAGGTGCAGGCATCGGCTGGATCGTGGGCTGCGCCCTCTCCGCCATGTTCGCCCTGTCGATGGCGCAGATCGCATCGGCCTTCCCGACGGCGGGCGGGCTTTACCACTGGGGTTCGATCCTGGGGAACCGGTTTGTCGGCTGGCTGACCGCCTGGCTGAACCTTCTGGGGCTGATCACGGTTCTGGGCGCCATCAACATCGGCACCGCCTATTACTTCGCCGGAACCTTCGGCGCCAATTTCGGTTTCACCGGCACCGACCCGCAGATCGTGATCTTCGTGGCCGTGATCACCGCCATTCAGGCGCTGTTCAACCACCTCGGGATCAAGATCACCAGCTTCCTGACCGATATCTCGGGCTATATCATCTTCGTGACCACCGCCGCCCTGGTTCTGGGCTGCCTGATCTACGCCCCCTCGCTGGACCTCTCGCGGCTCTGGACCTTCACCAACTACTCGGGTGAGGCTGGCGGCAATGTCTTCCCGCAGTCCGACAACATGGGCTACCTCTTCCTTCTGTGCCTGTTGCTGCCGGTCTATACGATCACCGGTTATGACGCTTCGGCCCATACGTCGGAAGAGACCAAGAATGCCGCCATGTCGGTGCCCAAGGGTATCGTGACCTCGGTCTTCTGGTCCTCGCTGATCGGTTGGATCATGATCTGCGCGATCATGCTGGCCATTCCCGACATGAAGACCGGTGCCTCGCAGGGCTTCTCGGTGTTCTTCGCCACGATGGACGCCATCCTGCCCGCCGGGCTGAAACTGGCCATCTACATCGGCATCCTGATCGCGCAGTTCCTTTGCGGTCTGGCCACCGTCACCTCGGCCTCGCGGATGCTCTTCGCCTTCTCGCGCGATGACGGCATGCCGATCGGCTCCAAGGCGCTGTCGACCGTTTCGCCCAAGTACCGCACCCCGGTCACCGCGATCTGGACGGCGACCGTGCTCTGCATCCTCTATGTGCTGCTCGCGATGATGGTCAAAGTCGGCGGCACCTCGATCTATGTGATCGTGGTGAACTCGACCCTGGTCTTCCTGTTCCTGTCCTTCACCGTGCCGCTGGTGGCAGGCTTCTTCGCTTATGGCACCAAGAAATGGCCGAACCCCGGCCCCTGGGCGATGAGCGAAGGCGTCTACAAGCTGGTCACCGTTCTGTCGGTGGTCGGCATGGCGGTGATCCTGTTCATCGCCGTGGCCCCGCCGAACGAGGTGGTGCTGTGGATCGTGCTGGGCTTTATCGCTCTGGCGCTGATCCTGTGGTTCGCGGTGGAAAACCGCCGCTTCGAGGGTCCGCCGACCGGTGACCGCATCGCCGCCCGCAAGGCCGTGATCGCCGCCGCCGAGGCCGCCGTAGGCGAAAAGATGTAAGCACGCTTTGCGCGGATTTGGGGCCGGGGGGAAACCTCCGGCCCCTTTTCGTTGCGCGCACCACCCCGCCTTCGCCGCGCCGCGCAATGCCTGGCCCCAAGGCCCGGAATCCCCTTGCGCCCCCGTCCGGCATGGCTATAACCCGGCAAGTTTTGCCGTAAGGGGGCCGCCATGCCGAAGAGAACCGATATCAAATCCATCATGATCATCGGAGCCGGTCCCATCGTCATCGGCCAGGCCTGCGAGTTCGATTACTCGGGCGCGCAAGCCTGCAAGGCCCTGCGGGAAGAGGGCTACCGGGTGATCCTGGTCAACTCCAACCCCGCCACGATCATGACCGACCCGGGGCTGGCGGATGCGACCTATATCGAGCCGATCACCCCGGAAGTCGTGGCCAAGATCATCGAGAAAGAGCGCCCCGACGCCCTGCTGCCCACCATGGGCGGCCAGACCGGGTTGAACACCGCACTGGCCTTGGCCGACCTGGGCGTGCTCGACAAGTTCAACGTCGAACTGATCGGCGCCAAGCGCGAGGCCATCGAGATGGCCGAAGACCGCAAGCTGTTCCGCGAGGCGATGGACCGGATCGGGTTGGAAAACCCCAAGGCCACCATCATCGCCGCCCCGAAACTCGCTTCCGGCAAATATGACATCGCCGCTGGCGTGGCCGAGGCGGTCGCCGCCCTCGACTATGTCGGCCTGCCCGCCATCATCCGCCCCGCCTTTACCCTCGGCGGCACCGGCGGCGGCGTGGCCTATAACCGCGACGACTATGAGGCCATCGTGCGCTCCGGCCTCGAAGCCTCGCCGATGGCGCAGGTGCTGGTCGACGAGTCGCTGCTCGGCTGGAAGGAATACGAGATGGAGGTGGTGCGCGACACCGCCGACAACGCGATCATCGTCTGCTCGATCGAGAATATCGACCCGATGGGCGTCCACACCGGCGACTCGATCACCGTGGCCCCGGCGCTGACCCTGACCGACAAGGAATACCAGATCATGCGCAACGGCAGCATTGCCGTGCTGCGCGAGATCGGGGTGGAGACCGGCGGGTCCAACGTGCAATGGGCGATCAACCCCGCCGATGGCCGGATGGTCGTGATCGAGATGAACCCGCGGGTGAGCCGCTCCTCGGCGCTGGCCTCGAAAGCCACTGGCTTCCCGATTGCCAAGATCGCGGCGAAACTGGCGGTCGGCTACACGCTGGACGAGTTGGACAACGACATCACCAAGGTCACCCCGGCCTCGTTCGAGCCGTCGATCGACTATGTCGTCACCAAGATCCCGCGCTTTGCCTTCGAGAAATTCCCCGGTTCCTTGCCGAACCTGACCACCGCGATGAAATCGGTGGGCGAGGTCATGGCGATTGGCCGCACGATCCACGAATCGATGCAGAAGGCGCTGGCTTCACTCGAAACCGGCCTGAGCGGCTTTGACGAAATCGCCATCCCCGGCGCGCCCGATCGTGTGGCGATCACCAAGGCCCTGTCGGAAGCCACCCCCGACCGGTTGCGCAACATCGCCCAAGCGATGCGCCACGGCTTGTCGGACGACGACATCAACGCCATCACCGCCTTTGACCCCTGGTTCCTCGCCCGGATCCGCGAGATCATCGAGGCCGAGGCCGTGGTCCGCGCCAAGGGTCTGCCGGTCACCGCCGACGGCATCCGCAAGCTGAAGATGATGGGCTTCACCGATGCCCGTCTGGCCAAGCTCACGGGGCGTGACGAGGCGCAGGTCCGCCGCGCCCGCCGCAATCTGGGTGTGAAGGCCGTCTTCAAGCGCATCGACACCTGCGCCGCCGAGTTCGAGGCGCAGACGCCCTATATGTATTCGACCTACGAAGCCCCCGCGATGGGCGATGTGGAATGCGAAGCCCGTCCGAGCGCGGCGAAAAAGGTCGTCATCCTTGGTGGCGGCCCGAACCGGATCGGTCAGGGCATCGAGTTCGACTATTGCTGCTGCCATGCCTGCTATGCGCTGACCGCTGCCGGCTATGAAACCATCATGGTCAACTGCAACCCGGAGACGGTTTCGACCGACTACGACACCTCGGACCGTCTGTATTTCGAGCCGCTGACGCTGGAACACGTCCTCGAAATCCTGCGGGTCGAGCAGGAGAACGGCACGCTGCATGGCGTCATCGTCCAGTTCGGCGGGCAGACGCCCTTGAAGCTGGCGGATGCGCTCTTCAAGGAAGGCATCCCGATCCTCGGCACCACGCCCGATGCCATCGACCTCGCCGAAGACCGCGAGCGGTTCCAGCAGCTTCTGCACAAGCTGGGCCTGAAGCAGCCGCACAACGGCACGGCGCGCTCGCGGGACGAGGCGTTCAAGGTCGCCAAGGATGTCGGCTACCCGCTGGTGATCCGTCCCTCCTTCGTTCTGGGTGGCCGTGCGATGGAAATCATCCGCGATGACGCCCAGCTGGAACGCTACATCGCGACGGCGGTTCAGGTCTCTGGCACCTCTCCCGTCCTCCTTGATTCCTACCTCTCCGGTGCGATCGAGGTTGACGTGGATGCGTTAAGCGACGGTAAAGAAGTCCATGTCGCGGGCATCATGGAGCATATCGAGGAAGCTGGCGTCCACTCGGGCGACAGCGCCTGCTGCCTGCCGCCGCACTCGCTGTCGGATGCCACGGTCGAGGAGCTGAAGCGTCAGACCGTCCAGATGGCGCTGGCCCTGAACGTCGTCGGCCTGATGAACGTGCAGTTCGCGATCAAGGACGGCGTGATCTATGTGCTGGAGGTCAACCCGCGGGCCTCGCGCACCGTGCCTTTCGTGGCCAAGGCCACCGACAGCGCGATTGCCTCCATCGCGGCCCGTCTGATGGCCGGGGAAAAGCTGGCCAACTTCCCGATGCGCCCGGCCTATCCCGCAGGTGTGGGTCCCGACACCCCCCTGCCCCTGATGGACCCGCTGACGCTCGCCGATCCGAAAACCCCGTGGTTCTCGGTCAAGGAAGCCGTGCTGCCCTTCGCCCGCTTCCCCGGCGTGGACCCCGTCCTCGGGCCGGAAATGCGTTCGACCGGCGAGGTGATGGGCTGGGACCGCACCTTCGCCCTGGCTTTCCTGAAAGCCCAGATGGGCGCTGGCGTGATCCTGCCCGAGGCCGGCCGCGCCTTCGTCTCGATCAAGGACATGGACAAGACCGAAGCCTTTGCCGAGGCGATGAAGGGCTTGATTTCCTTGGGTTTCGAGATTGTCGCGACCAAGGGCACCTCGGCCTGGCTCTCCACCCAAGGCGTCGCCTCGACCCCGGTCGCCAAGGTCTATGAAGGCCGCCCGAACATCGTGGACCGCTTGAAGGACGGCGAGATCGCCCTGGTGATGAACACGACCGAGGGCACCCAAGCCATCAGCGACTCGCGCGATATCCGCCGCGTCGCCCTGATGGACAAGATCCCCTACTTCACCACCGCCGCCGCCGCGATCGCTGTGGTCGAGGCGATGAAGGCACGGGGTGAGGGTTATGGAGTGCGGACCCTGCAGGGGTGACGGCTTAATCCGAGGCGGAACAAAGGGCGGGGACTTCCCCGCCCTTTTCCGTTCATCCAGAGGTTTCGATGCAAGGTGCAACCGGTTCGCGGCACCCGTGTCGGGACGCGGCAAGTATTGCCTGCGGTGCGAGCCACCTGCCCTGATCGTCCCCGCGCCTCAGGCCGGGTCTTTGCTCCAATCCCGCACCATCTCCACCCAAACCATCGTCGGGCTGGCACTTCCGCCCGTGTCGAACCCCACCACCGCGGTTCTCGGCCATTGGCCGGTGCGGCGTTTGTGCAGGACCTCGGCCAGGATCTTCGATCCGATGTGCATCAGGGGGCCCATCAGGGCGAAGGCGGCGAAGATGGTGAAGGTGGCGGCGCCGTTGCCGAGCCAGGGGTCCAGCGCCCAGGGTTTCACCAGAAAGGCCGCGATGCCCAGGAGGATCGGGCCATAGCCCAGCACGATTGGCCCGCGCAGGGGGCCGAGCGGCAGGCAGAGGTCGTAGACCCAAAGATAGGCCGGGACGATGTGGCGCAGGAGGGTGGTCAGGACTGCGGGCAAGAGGTGCTCCTTGGCCAGAGGGGAGAAGGGCGCGGCGGAACGGACGGGCGGGGCCTTGCGGCCATCACCCTTGCGTCAGCAGCGGGCAATCGGCGATCTGGTCGGCGAAGATCGAGCTGCCGATCACCTCCAGCACGCGGTCGCGGTTCAGGATCCGCGTCGTCGCGGGCGACAGGGTGCCGGCGCGAAATGGCACCTTCACCGGGTGCGGGGCCACGTTCAGCAGCCGGCAGATATCGGCCATGAAGGCATCGCCCCTGCCCTTCAGATCTTCGTAGAACCATTCGATATGGTCGTGCTGGGCAAACTCGCGCCGGATCAGGTTATAAGAGGCATAAAGGTACTGCATCATGTTCAGGCAGGCCGGGATATCGACCTGCAGGTCCACCACCTCGGCATATTGGCTGGACAGATAGTCCTTGCGGTTGGGATGCCAGACGCCCGAGGCCTTGGCCCGCTGGTCGCTGAGGAATTTGTTCAGGAAATTCCGGCGGTTGAGGAAGATGATCTTGACCGACTTGTCCTGCCGCAGGGCGCGCCAGATGTCCGAGGTCACCCGGTTCTCGCGGCAGTGGAAGTAGAAGAGCTTGAAGCCGCGCGCCTTGTCTTGCAGCTCCGGGTTGTCAAAGCACTGGCGGCGGGCAAAGTCCATGGCGCTGGAGGTGCCGTCCCAGATCTCGCCCGCAAGCTTCGTCCGGTTGGCGGGAACGCCGTTGAACGGCTCCATGAAGGCCGCGATTTCAGGATGGTCCTGCATGTTCTGCGAGCAGAAATTGGTCCCGGCGCGGCCATGCGACAAGATCACATAATTTGGTTTCATCGCTGGACCTTGCCTCGATTTGCAGATGCACGCGTCCTCCGCAGCACCGATCGGCAGAAGGCTACCAAGCCCATCCCGGGCTGGCAACCAGTTGGCGCCGCTTGGCCGGGCTTGCTGCCCCGGTTGCCCGATCCGGGGCAGCGGAGGACGCTTTGGGTCAAAAGCGTTGACGTGAACGTGAAGCCCCTACCAAGTGGGGGTGCGCCCCCCTATATTCCCCGCATCCCCCCACACAAGGAAGCCGCGATGTTTCTCTTTGACCGCCGCAAGATGGATATGGTCACCCCCGACAAGGCGCTGCCGGGTCGGGCCGAACCCCTGCCCACCGCCGACACGCATTTTCTGAGCGGGATCAAGCTCAAATCCGCCGTCCCCGCAGGCTTTGACGAGGCGATGTTCGGCATGGGCTGTTTCTGGGGCGTGGAGCGGAAGTTCTACAACATCCCGGGCGTCTGGCTGACGATGACCGGCTATGCTGGCGGCATCACGCCGAACCCGACCTACAAGGAAACCTGTACCCAGCTGACCGGTCATAACGAGGTGGTGCGGGTGATCTATGACCCGAAGGTCGTGACCTACGCCGAACTGCTCAAGACCTTCTGGGAGGGGCATGACCCGACCCAGGGCATGCGGCAGGGCAATGACGTGGGTTCGACCTACCGCTCGGGAATCTATACCTATTCCGACGCACAGGCCCAGGCGGCCGCGGCGAGCAAGGCCGAGTATCAGGCCGCTTTGACCGCCAAGGGCTTTGGTGCCATCACGACCGAGATCCTGCCGGCACCGACCTTCTACTATGCCGAGGATTACCATCAGCAATATCTGGAGAAGAATCCCGGCGGCTATTGCGGCATCGGCGGCACCGGCGTCACCTGCCCGATCGGGCTGAAGGTCTCGGCCTGAGGCTCAGCCGGCCAGATCGGCCTCGATGCCGCGGATCAGCAGTGTGATCCCCTCGGCAAAGCTGGCCGCGTTGCGATCGGCCCCGAAATGCGGGCCGATCGCCATCAGCGCGGGAAAGTCGCGGCGGGCGATCTCGAAGGGCACCGGCGCCGTCGCGGAATAGCGGGCTATGGTGGCGGTGGTCTCGGACAGGCAGGCGCCGACGAGATAGTGGCGCAGGAAGCGGAAGTGCCTTGCACGGGCTTCCTCGTGCAGCCCGGCCCCTTCGAGGATGGTGGCGATCGCCTCCAGAAAGGTCAGCCCGGCGCGGTTGTTCATCCGGAACGTCGCGAAATGCTGGAAGAATCCGGGATGGTTCAGCGCCATCTGCCGGTAAGCGGTCGAAATCGCGTGCAATTGCTCTTGCCAGGTGCCGGCGCGGCCAAAGACCATCGCCTCGGCCAGAAGGTCATCGACCAGGGCCTCGAAGAGATGCGTCTTGGACGGGAAATAGTGGTAGATGCTCATCGCCTGGCAACCAAGGGCGCGGGCGAGATTGCGAAAGCTGAAGGCCTCCAGCCCGGATTCGTCGATCAGGAGCAGGGCGGCCCTGGTGATCCGGCTGATGGACAGCGCGGGGCCTCGCGGCCTGCGGGTCTTGGGGAGTGGCGTGTCGGGCGGCTCCCGTCCTGAGTCCATCAACTGCGTTGCACCTTCACCAAAGGGCTCTGCGAGACCAGAGCCGTCACAACGGGATTCTCTCAACCTTGAGGCGCGGCAAGTCAACCTCCAACGCGTATAAGGCACTGTGGAATCTGGCAACTTGACGCAAGACGCGGCGGGGCTTAACGCCCTTTCCGACAGTTTGATTCGCCTGAAAGGCCGCCCCATGCCAACCTATACCGCGCTGACCACCCTAGCGGGCGAAGACGCCGCCACCGCCCTTGCGGAAGCGATGGAGAAGATGACCCCCGAGCCGACCGGCGTGGGCGTCTTCGAGATCGAGGACGATTCGGGCCTGTGGGAAGTGGGCGCCTATTTCCTGGAGCCGCCGGACCTTGTGATGCTCGAGGTCTTCGCTCTCGCCTTCGAGGCCCGTCCCTTCGCGATTTCCGAACTGCCCGAAGTCGATTGGGTCGCCAAGGTGCGCCGCGAACTGTCGCCGGTCGAGGCCGGGCGTTTCTACGTCTATGGCAGTCATGACGCCGACAAGGTGCCCGAGGTTCTGGCGCAAGGCGGCCGCATTGCCCTGCAGATCGAGGCGACGGTGGCCTTTGGCACCGGCCACCACGGCACGACCCTGGGCTGCCTGCGCGCCTGGGACCGGCTTTACAGTGAAGGCGTCCGCCCGGCCAAGGTCGCCGACATCGGCTGCGGCACCGCCGTTCTTGCGATGGCGGCTGCGGCAGTTTTGCCCGAGGCCCGGGTGATCGCCTCCGATATCGACCAGGTGGCGGTGGATGTGGCTGCGGCCAATGTGGCGATCAACCATATGGAAGGCCGGATCGAGTGCCTGGAGGCCGCAGGTTTCGCGCATCCCGCGATCAAGGCCGCAGCGCCCTTCGATCTGATCTTCGCCAATATCCTGAAAGGCCCGCTGATCGAGCTCGCCCCGCCGATGGCGGAAAACACCGCGCCGGGCGGGCTTGTCATCCTCTCCGGCCTGCTGGTCGTTCAGGCCGAGGCGGTGACCGCGGCCTATGTCGCCAATGGCTTCACCCCGGTCTCGCGCGAGGATCTCGGCGAATGGTCCGCTTTGGTCTTGCGGCGAGACTAAGGCAATCTGCCCAAACCGGGTCGCATTGACCATAAAAGTCTCATTTCTGCCATAATCCCGGCGTAACCCCGCTTTGCGGTGGGGGCCGCATTCGGGAGTTCTGGCATGGCCAACCCAAATATGACTGATTTCTACGGGCGGGTCGCCCGTATCGAGAAGGCGCGTGCAAAGGGCTATGGGTTCGAGGCTGCCGGGACGCTCGGCCGCTCGCACTACCGCAAGCCGGCACCGCGCCGCAGGTCCCTGATCGGGCCGATCCTGTTCCTGGCGCTCTGTGCCATCCTGCTGAAAGGCACGATGTATCAACAGCTTGGCGACGTTACTTTCAACAACCGCGTGGCCGATCTGATGGCGGGCGACGGGATGGAGAAGGTCGGCGGCTGGCTGATGCAGGCGGACCCGCTGACGGTCTATACCGCCGGGCGGATCGAGGCCCTGCTCCTCAAGATCAAATGAAAAGAGCCTGCCCTGATGTCGCCACATTCAGGGCGGGCCTTGCCTGATCTCGGTTCAGGTTTCAGCTTTGGAAATGCAAAAGGCCGCTGCGGGATGCAGCGGCCTTGAACATCTTGATCGGGCGCTCAGCGGCCGATAAGCTCGATATCACCGCGGCACAGGCCGATATCGTCGAGCTCACGGTTCGACAGACGGCTGAGCGATTTGCGGGTGATGCGGGCCGAATTCCAGGCCTTCATCGCTTCGAGCGCATTGGTCACGGTTTGGACCATGCGGAAAACGGTGATGGCGCCGAACGGCGCCGCGCGGGACGTCTCATAGGCGGCCATAGCGGGTAGTCCTTTCAAAAACTGCATAAGCTGGAAGCGCGTATTCGCTTCGGATGCACACGAAATAGTCGGTGTGCGAACATTCGACAAGATGAGCCTCAGCAAGGCCGCCTTGCGTGCCGTGCATGACAGGTTCGGGTTCTTTCCTGTTGTTTTTATTAACTAAAACTCGAATGACGTGCAATCGTGTCGTTTTTCGCGTCCGGAGTGGCGCTTTCGTCCCGGGGTGCCGCGGCGGAAAGCCCTTGGCGGATGTTCTCTTTTCGTGCTAGCTTTGGCCCAACAAAAACAAAGGGGTAGGGATGCGGGTTCTTGGCATTGATCCGGGCTTGCGAAACCTTGGCTGGGGCGTGATCGACGTGGCAGGGGCGCGACTCACACATGTCGCAAACGGTATTTGCCATTCGGATGCGGGCGACGGCGAACTGGCGCAACGGCTGGTTTCGCTGCACACGCAGCTGACGGCGGTGCTGCGCCGCTATGCGCCCGATGCGGCGGCGGTCGAACATACCTTCGTCAACAAGGACGCCGTGGCCACGCTGAAACTGGGTCAGGCGCGCGGGATTGCCTTGCTGGTGCCGGCGCAGGCGGGTCTCATCATCGGGGAATATGCGCCCAATGCGGTGAAGAAGGCCGTGGTGGGTGTCGGCCATGCCGCCAAGGCGCAGGTCGACCATATGGTGCGCCTGCAGCTGCCCGGGGTGGAGATTGCGGGGCCGGATGCGGCGGATGCTCTGGCCATTGCGATCTGCCACGCGCATCATCTGCAAAGCGCGGGCCGGTTGGAGGCTGCGGTCAGAAGGGCAGCGGGATGATCGGCAAACTCTCGGGTGTGGTGGATTGGAAGGGTCTGGATCAGGTCCTTCTGGATGTGCGGGGCGTGGGCTATATCGTCCATGTCAACGACCGCACCCTGGCCGCTCTGCCCCCGGTGGGTGAGGCTGCGGCCCTTTACACCGACCTTCTGGTCCGTGAGGATTTGTTGCAGCTTTTCGGCTTCCTGACCCTCTTGGACCGCGAATGGCACAAGCTTCTGATGACGGTGCAAGGGGTTGGCGCCAAAGCCTCGATGTCGATCCTTGGCGCCCTCAGCGCCGAGGGCGTGGCCCGCGCCATCGCTTTGGGTGATGCCCGTGCCATTCAGGCCGCGCAGGGCGTCGGCCCGAAACTGGCGCAGCGCGTGATCCTGGAGCTGAAGGCCAAGGCCCCCGGCATGATGACCCTGGGCGGCACGATGCCCGCCACGGCGCATGAGGTGATCGAAGCGCCCGAGGCCCCTGCCCCGAAGCGCCGCGCCGCAGCCCCGCCGCCCCCGGTCTCGAACCGCGCCGCCTTCAGCGCCGATGCGCTTTCGGCGCTGGTGAACCTCGGCTATGGCCAGGGCGAGGCGGCGCAGGCCGTCATGACCATCTCGGCCGAACAGCCCGAGGCCGATACCGCCACGCTGATCCGCGCCAGCCTTAAACTGCTGGCGCCCAAGTAAATGGACGAGAAGCGCCCGATCAGCCCGCAAAAGCAGCCCGAGGACATGGACCGGGCGCTGCGCCCGCAGAGCCTTGACGATTTCGTGGGGCAAGCCGAAGCCCGCGCCAACCTGCGCGTCTTCATCCAAAGCGCCAAGCAGCGCGGCGAGGCGATGGACCATACGCTGTTCCACGGCCCTCCGGGTCTGGGCAAGACCACCTTGGCGCAGATCATGGCGCGGGAATTGGGCGTGGGCTTCCGGATGACCTCAGGCCCGGTGCTGGCCAAGCCCGGCGATCTGGCCGCGATCCTGACCAATCTGGAACCGCGCGATGTGCTGTTCATCGACGAGATCCACCGTCTTTCTCCGGTTGTGGAAGAGGTGCTCTATCCGGCCCTTGAAGACTTCGCCCTCGATTTGGTGATCGGCGAAGGCCCCGCCGCCCGCACCGTGCGGATCGAGCTGCAGCCCTTCACCCTAGTCGGGGCCACCACCCGTCTTGGCCTTCTGACCACGCCGCTGCGCGACCGCTTCGGCATCCCGACAAGGCTGGAGTTCTATACCGAGGCGGAGCTTGACCATATCGTCACCCGCGCTGCCCGGCTTCTGGGTGTGGAAAGCGACCCCGAAGGCACGATGGAGATTGCCCGCCGCGCCCGCGGCACGCCGCGCATCGCCGGCCGCCTGCTGCGCCGCGTGGTGGATTTCGTGACTGTCGAGGGCGATGGCCGCCTGACTCAGGCGATTGCCGACAGCAGCCTGTCCCGGCTCGGCGTCGATCACCTGGGCCTGGATGGCAACGACCGCCGCTACCTCACGCTTCTGGCCGAACATTATGGCGGCGGCCCGGTCGGGGTCGAGACCATCGCCGCGGCCCTGTCAGAAGCGCGGGATGCGATCGAAGAGGTGATCGAACCCTTCCTTCTGCAGCAGGGCCTGATCCTGCGCACCCCGCGCGGCCGGATGCTGGGGCAAAAGGCCTGGCGCCACCTGGGGATGGAGGCGCCGCGCCTGCCCGGCCAGACCGACCTGTTCGACGGCTAGGCGGTCACGCCATCCGCCGCCTCGGCCTTGGTCGCAAGACAGGCCGCGGTGAACAAAAGCCCTGCCACCACCGCATAGGTGAAGCGAAAGCCGACATGCTGGGCGACAAAACCGATGATCGAGGGGGCCAGCATATAGCCCGAATAGCCGATCATCGTGGTCGTGGCGATGCCCGAGCCTGACGGCAGCCCCGGGTAATTCCCGGCAGCCGAGAACACGATCGGCACCATGTTGGCAACCCCGATGCCCGCCAGGGCAAAGCCCGAAATGGCCACAAGGTCGGTCGGCGCCAGCGCCGCTAGCATCAGCCCTGCCGCGCCAATCCCACCCGAAACGCGCAGCGTCTGCACCGCGCCAAAGCGGTTGCGCACCGCATCGCCCATGAAGCGTACCAGGGCCATGGCGCCGGAAAACAACCCGAAGGCCAGCCCCTGCCGCGTAAGGTCCGCGCCAAGCTGCTCTTTCACATAGACCGCCGCCCAATCCAGCACCGCGCCCTCCGGCACCATGGAACAGAGCGCCATCGCCCCCAATAGATAGAGGATCGGCACCTTCGGGAACATCCGGGCCTTGGGCTTATTGGCATGCGCCAGATGCGGCGGATCGCTCACGATGAAGCGGGCGGCCAAAGCGACGCAAACCACGCCGATCGCCGCCACCCCCAGGGCCTGCGCGCCATAGCCAAAGGTCGCGATGGCCTGGCCCCCCAAGGCGCCACCGATAAAGCCGCCCAGGCTCCAGAACCCATGCGAGGAGGACATGATCGCCCGGCCCAATGACCGCTCCACCATCACCGCATTGGCATTGACCGCCACATCCATGCAGCCGCCAAAGGCGCCGAACAGAAACAGGAAGGGCATGGCGAGCCAGGGTGTCGGCGCCAGAACCATCAGGGGCAGGATCGGGATGAAAAGGACCGCCGAGGTCAAAAGTACCCGGCGCGAGCCATGCGCCGCGATCAGCTTGCCGGCGAACAGCATGGCCACCACGGCGCCCAGACCGATCACCAGGATCAGGACCCCCATGAACCCGGTGCGCAGCCCGTGCCGCTCCATCATCTGGGGGATCTGCGGCGCCCAGGACCCCATGTTGAAGCCGTTGATGAAGAAAAGGGACGCCACCGCCCAACGGCCCCGGATCGCCTGCCTGTCCATGTCTGCTCCTGTTTTGCGCCTTGTACCGGGCGGCCGCAGCGGGGAGAAGCCATGACGACGCTTTGGATTTGCACGAATTTTGACATGCCGGTGCGTCAGGGCCCTTCCGCCCCGCAGGCGTCAGATCAAAAGACCCGCCGCGCCCTCGTGGCGCAGAAGCCAGACCTTGGTCTCGACCCCGCCTTTGGCGGAGAAACCGCCGAGGGTCTTGGCCCCCAGGACCCGGTGGCAGGGGATCAGGATCGGCACCGGATTGGCGCCGCAGGCCTGGCCGACCGCCTGCGCCGGGGCCTGCACGGCGCGGGCGATGTCGCCATAGGTCAGGGTCTCGCCAAAGGGGATCGCCGCCATGGCGCGGCGCACCTTTTCGTGCAGGCCGGTGCCAAAGGCCAAAGGCAGGTCGAACCGGGTCAGGGTGCCGACGAAATAGGCCTGCAGCTGGGCCAGACCCTCGCGGATCAGGGGCGTGGCTTCCTCGTCGCTGGCGCGCCAGTCGAGAGAGACGATGACGCCCTCCGCCTCGCGCAGGCTGATCGGGCCGAGGGGGCTGTGCCAAGTCGCCGTCATGTCACACCTGCCAGCGGCCGAAAGGCCTCGCGCAGCGTGTCGACCAATCCTTCGATGGCCGGCGAGGTGCCACGCGGGTTGCGCCGCAGCACCACGCGCGACCGGTCGATGACGGGGAAACCGTCCGCCTCGGTCAGCTCCCGGCAATCCGGCGGGATCGTGCTGCGCGAGATCGGCGCAATCGCAAGTCCGGTGCGCGCCGCGATCCGCAAGGACCCCGCCGTGTCGCATTCAAAGGCCTTGCGCCAGCCGATCCCCTGCTGGTCCAGCGAGCGCAGGGCGAAGTCCCGACACCAATCGCCGCGGAAATAGAGCGCCACCGGCACCGGCCGTTGCAGATGCAGCCCATGCGAGACCGAGGCAACCCAGACCGTGGGGTCGATGCCCAGAACCTCGCCGTCCGCGGTGTGGCTGCTGTCAAACACCACGGCGAGGTCGATCTCGTCAGCCTCCAAAGCGCGGAGTTGCGGGGCGGTGAAATCGCAGCGCACCGTCACCTCCACCGCCGGATGGCGGGCGCCAAAGGCCGCAAGGGCGCGTGGCAGCACGGTTTCGATATATTCATCCGGGATGCCGATCCGCACCGGCCCATCCAGCGGCTTTTCCCGCAGCGCGGTGGCGGCTTCCTCCAACAACCCGGTGACCCGCCGCGCATAGGGCAAAAGCTGCGCACCGCGCGCGGTCAGCGCGACGCCCCTTGGCAGGCGGTCGAACAGGGGCTGGCCGAGGCTGTCCTCCAACCGGCGTATCTGCATCGAGACTGCCGATTGCGTCCGCCCCAGCCGATCGGCTGCGGCGGTGACCGATCCGGTCTCGGCCACTTCCAGAAAGCTGCGCATCAGGTCACTGTCGAGCGGGATCATGTCTGCCATCAATCGGGGCGATAGCAGGCATAATGGATATTCGTTTGTCTTATGTCAATCCAAAGCCCAAACCGGGGCCATGCTGATGACATTCCTCACAAACCTCCGGCAACGCCGGGCAAGACGCGCCTCGATGGGCTGGCTCTTGCGCCGCGCCGATGACCGCTATCTTGCCGACATCGGCCTGACGCGGCACGAGCTTGAACAGCTTCTCGCGACAGAAGCCGCGCCCCGCACGTGTCCGTAGGATGGGCAATCTGCCCATCTTGCCGGAGCCGGATCAGCCCAAAGCGGCGTTGCACCGTTCACAGGTACCGGGGTGCTTGTGGCTGCCGACATCGGGCAGAACCCGCCAGCAGCGCTCGCATTTCTGCCCATCCGCCTTCTCGAAGACCACCCCGATGCCCGGCACTTCCGGCAAGCGGAAGGCTTCCGGCGGTTCGTCGTCGCCGGTCATCTGGATGGCGGAGGTGATGCAAAGCTGGGCGAAATCCACCGATTTCAGCGCCGCAAGGATCGCGGTTTCGGCAACATGGACCACCGGGGCCGCCTCCAGGCTCGCGCCGATCACCTTGGCGGTGCGCTGCACCTCCAAAGCGCCGGTGACCACGCGGCGAGCGGTGCGGATGCCCTCCCACTTCGCGGCAAGTCCCGGGTTCAGCCAGGCCTTTGGCGTCTCGGGCATGTCTTGCAGGTGCAGGGAGGAGTCCTCGCCGGGGAAGCGGCAGAGCCAGACCTCCTCCATCGTGAAGACGAGGATCGGCGCCAGCCAGGTCGTCAACCGGTGGAACAGGATATCCAGCACGGTCCGCGCCGACCGCCGGGTCAGGGCCGAGGGCGCATCGCAGTAGAGGCTGTCCTTGCGGATGTCGAAATAGACCGCCGAAAGATCGGTGGTGGCGAAGGTGAAAAGCTTCTGGAACACGCCCTGGAAGTCGTACTTGGCATAGCCTTCGCGGACTTCGGTATCCAGCTCGGCCAGACGGTGCAGCACCCATTGCTCCAGTTCGGGCATCTCGTTGGCCTCGACCCGCTCGGCTTCCGAGAAGTCCTTGAGGTTGCCCAGAAGGAAGCGCATCGTGTTGCGCAGGCGGCGGTAGCTGTCGGCGACGCCTTTCAGGATCTCTTTCCCGATGCGCAGATCGACCGTGTAATCGGCCTGCGCCACCCAAAGCCGCAGGATATCGGCGCCGTATTCGTCGATCACCGCTTGCGGCGCCACGGTATTGCCAAGCGATTTGGACATCTTCATGCCCTTCTCGTCCAGCGTGAAGCCATGGGTCAGCACACCGCGATAGGGTGCGCGCCCCTTGGTGCCGCAGGCCTGCAGCATCGAGGAGTGGAACCAGCCGCGGTGCTGGTCGGTGCCCTCCAGATAGAGGTCGGCGATGCCGTCCGAACTGCCATCCTCACGGTCGCGCAGCACGAAAGCATGGGTGGAGCCGCTATCAAACCAGACGTCCAGCACGTCGAAGACCTGTTGGTAGGCCGCAGGATCGACGATGCCATGCAGCATCTTTTCCTTGAAGCCCTCCACATACCAGACATCGGCGCCCTCGGCCTCAAAAGCCTCGCGGATGCGGGCGTTCACGTCGGGATTGCGCAAGAGGAAGTCGGCGTCGGTCGGCTTGGCACCGACCTTGGTGAAGCAGGTCAGCGGCACGCCCCAGGCGCGCTGGCGCGACAGAACCCAATCCGGCCGCGCTTCGATCATCGAATGCAGGCGGTTGCGCCCGGTCTGCGGCGTCCAGGTCACCAGCTGGTTGATCGAGTTCAGCGCCCGCTTGCGGATCGTGTCGCCATAGGTCGAGAGGCCATCTTCCAGCGGCTTGTCGATCGCCACAAACCATTGCGGCGTGTTGCGGTAGATCAAGGGCGCCTTGGAGCGCCAGGAATGCGGGTAGGAGTGCTTCAGCTTGCCCTTGGCGAAGAGAGTGCCCGTCGCCGCCAGTGCCTTGATATTGCTGACATTGGCGGGACCTTCCTTGCCTTCCGGCGTCAGGATCGCCTGACCGCCGAAGACCGGCAGATCCTTGCGATAGCTGCCGTCGGCCTCGACGTTGTAGGTCATCGGCAACTGGAACTTCAGCCCCATCTGATAGTCGTCATCGCCGTGGGAGGGGGCCGTGTGGACAAAACCGGTGCCCGTATCGTCGGTCACATGGTCGCCGGGAAGCAAGGGAACGTCATAGTCCCATTCGCCGTTGCCGCCTTCGATGCCGCGGTAGGGGTGAGCGAGGATGAGCGCTTCAGGGTTGAAGCGCGACAGGCGACGAACGGCGGAGGGTTCGAGCTTTGCTGCCGCAAAGACCGCCTCAGACAGCTTATCTGCAACGATGACCCGCTCAAGAGAAGTGGAGCCGTCCTCTGCCGTGCGCGTGACTTCATAGAGACCGTAAGCAATCGTCGGATTGAATGAGACGGCGCGGTTTTGCGGGATGGTCCATGGGGTCGTGGTCCAGATTACAACCGACAGCGGCACTTCGTTGTGCAGCGCCTGTGCAATTGCATGAAAACCTTCCACATCGCCCTTATTGAATTCCTCCTCGCCAATTTCGGCAACGTTCTCAGTGAATTCGCCTTGGCCCAAAACCTTAAACCTAACCCAGATCGTATGGCTGGTCAGGTCGTGATACTCGACCTCCGCTTCGGCCAGCGCGGTCTTCTCCACCGGTGACCACATCACCGGCTTGCTGCCCTGATACAGGCTGCCGTTCATCAGGAACTTCATGAACTCGTCGGCGATGACCGCCTCGGCGTGGAAGTTCATCGTGAGGTAGGGGTTGTCCCAGTTGCCGGTGATGCCGAGCCGCTTGAACTCGGCGCGCTGCACGTCGATCCAGCCCTCGGCGAACTTGCGGCATTCCTGGCGGAAGGCCACGACGTCCACGTCGTCCTTGTTCAGACCCTTGGCGCGGTATTGCTCCTCGATCTTCCATTCGATCGGCAACCCGTGGCAATCCCAGCCCGGCACATAGCGGGCGTCCTTGCCCATCATCTGCTGGCTGCGCACCACCATGTCCTTCAACACCTTGTTCAGTGCATGGCCGATGTGGAGGTGGCCGTTGGCGTAGGGCGGGCCGTCGTGCAGGGTGAAATCGGCGCGCTTGCCGCCATCGGCGGCCTTTTTGGCGCGCAACCGGTCGTAGACGCCGATCCGCTCCCACCGGGCCAGCCAGTCGGGCTCGCGCTGCGGCAGGCCTGCGCGCATCGGAAAGTCGGTTTCGGGCAGGAAGACGGTGTCGCGGTAGTCGGGGGCGGTCGCAGGCGTGTCAGCGCACATCGGGGCGGTCCTTTGGGGGGTGGGCCCTCAAGGAGGGCCTGAAAGGGGGCGTGGTTCGGTCAGGCGGCATGCGCCAAAATCCCGGCGTCTGGGGTCAGGACGCCGGGCCGATAATTCGGGCGATGATCACGCGGAGGAATTCCATGCCGGCCTTATAGAAAAGGCCGGAGGCACGGTAAAGGGGAAGCGGTGCAGATAAAACCTCAACTCCCGGCATGCAGGCCCATCTGATCCAGCACCCAGATGCCCAGGGCCTGCACCATGTCATCACGGCCCGAAAGCGGCCCGGGACGGTAGAGCGCGGAGGAAAGCGCCCTTTGCTGCTTTTCCAGGATACCGACATCCTCGCGCCCGACCCTTTCCCAGCGGTCGTAATAGGGTGCGGCGCGGGTCTCGAAATCGGGCTGCTCCAGCCGGGAAGCGGGGAAACAGCCGCCAATCTCCAGCCGGGATTTGTCGGCGGAAATGGGGGTGACGTTCAGCCACCAGAGGCAATCCTGCGCCACAGCGAATTGCATCGTGGGCAGGGCCACGGTGAAATAGGTGCCCAAGCGGGCGTCATCATCGAGGCCGGGGATCGGATCGAAGGGCGGAACCGTGTCGGACAGGGTGGCGATGGAACGGCCCGAAATCACCTGGATGCAGATCCAGTTGCCCTGGGTCGGCAGGGTGCGCGAGGTCTGCGCCCCCACGGTGTCGCGGTGGACGATACCGGTGTGATAGGTCTCCATCGCGTTCTCGAGGATCAGTTTCCAGTTGCACTGCGGTTCCAGCGTCACGGTCCAGGTGCATCGCATTTCTTCCGGCCGATGCGAGGCGAAGCGGTCCGGCAGGTCGCCCAGATGTTCGGCGAGCGTCGGRCCATCGGCCGCGAAACGGGCGAAGACGAAGCCGGCCCAGCTGTCCACCGCCAGCGGCACCATGCCGTTTTCGCGGCGGTCAAAGCCTTCGGCGTCCTTCATGTCGGGGCAGCCGTAGAGGCGGCCATCTGCGAGGTAGCTCCAGCCGTGATAGGGGCACATGACCTTGCCGCCAGTGTTGCCCTGCCCTTCCAGAAGGATCGAGCCGCGGTGGCGGCAGTAATTGGCAAAGCAGCGCAGGACGCCGTCCGACCCGCGCAGGGCGACGATCGGGCCGCCGGGGCTGTCGAAGGCGCGGTAGTCGCCGGGCTCGGGCAGCATCTCCTCGCGGCAGAGAAAGAACCAGTGGCGCAGGAACAGGGCCTCACGCTCGCGGGCAAAATGGGCGGGGTCGGTGTAGAACCCTGCAGGCATCGACCGGGCCTGCGGCAGGGGGGCGGTGGCGGCAGTCAGGTCGGCGGGGGCGAGCGTCATGCTGGGTCCGTGGGGCAAGGGGGTTTGCCGCCGATGATAGCCGGCAACGGCGCGATTGCACCTGTCAAGCGCGCGCCTTGGCTGTTCAAATTTGGAATTCGCGCTAGATTGCACCTGCGTCGGGCATCTTGCCCGATCAAGCGGGCAAAGGACGCGCGATGAAAGAGCCATCCATCAATGTGCTGGGCGAGGCGCTGGCCCCCTGCTCGACCAAGCCGCTGACCGGGTTTTTCCGCAATGGCTGCTGTGACACCGGGCCGGCGGATCGCGGCCAGCACACGGTCTGCGCGGTGATGACGGCGGAATTTCTGGCCATGTCGAAATACCTCGGCAACGACCTGTCGACGCCCCGGCCGGAATACGGCTTTGCCGGGCTGAAGCCGGGAGATTGCTGGTGTCTGTGTGCCGACCGCTTCCTGCAGGCGCATGACGAGGGGGCGGCGCCGCAGGTCAACCTCAAGGCCACCCACCGCCGCACGCTCGACGTGGTGCCGCTGGAGGTTTTGCAGGCCAATGCGGTGCCGGAAAAGGGCGCGCGCTAGCCGTTGGCCACGGCCTTAAGGGGCGGGCGCACGGTATTGTCGTCGCGCATCAGGTCGTCGATGAACAGGCTGAGGAGCTGCGAGCGCCCCGAGACGCCGGCCTTGCGGTAGATCGCATTGGTCTGCGCCTTGACCGTCCCTTCGGAGGTGGAGCGCAGCAACGAAATCTCGGCCGTCGACATGCCCTTGATCGCGAAAAGCGCCACGTCGCGTTCGGCGGGGGTCAGGCCCCATTCGGTGAAACGCTCCTCCAGCAGATCCAGAAAGGCGCCCGAGGCACGGCGCAGCCGTTCCTGCGCCTTGTTGCGGTCCTGCACCGCGCGGCGCATCGCAAGCCCGCCCAGAACCGCGCCGATGATCAGGCCAAGGGCGGCCCCCATCTCCAGCAGTTCGCGGGTTTCCCAGGACAGCGGCGCGGCTTCAAAGCCAAGAAGCGAGGAGAAGACATCCGAGACGAACAGGATCGCGCAGAGCGCCTGCGCCAGAAACACCAGGGCGACGATCGCAAGCCGCCCCATCAAAACGCTCCGCGGCAGGGAATGTCACATGCGCAGCCGACAGGCGCGCCGCCGAGATGACCGCACGCCATTGCCTTGCCCCCGAAACCTTCACGCCGCAAAATGCTCAATCTTCCTTGCCCTTGCCGCCACCCTTGTCGCCGCCCTTGCCGCCAGATCCGCCTCCGGAGTCTCCCCCCGAGTCGCCGCCAGAATCACCACCAGAGTCACCGCCGGAATCGTCTCCGGAGCCATCGTCAGACCCACCGCCCGAACCGGAATTGCCGCTCGAACCGTCATCCGAGCCAGAGCCGGATCCAGACCCGGAACCGGAGGAACTGTCTTCCACGTCATCGACGATCGGCCGGCCGGAGGCGACGCCGTTGCGGGTGATCCAGGTGTCGCGCAGGATCTCTCCGGTGCGCGGGTTCAGGATGATCTCGCGCTGGCCATCCTTGCGGTCCGCCAGGATGCGCTCGCGCCCGAGCCAGGTGGTTTCCTTGGAGATGGTGGAAAAACCCTGCCTTTTCAACTGGGCCGCAACCTCGTCGCCGAAAGGCGAGGCGGAGGCCCGGCCTGCGGCAAGCCCGCCTGCAGACAGGGCAAGGGTCGCGGAGATTTGGCTCAGAAATTGGCGTCTTTGCATGGTCCACCCCGGTCTTGCCGGCTGTTGGGAACTGTATCAGCTATCCACGTTCCTGCGGCAAGGGCTGTCTGTGGATAGGGAAGCGCGGGACGGCGGGCCCCCGCTGACGGGCCCGCCGGATTTTAGGGCGGTGGCGGGCTCAGTCTTCACCGCCGCCTTCGCCGCCATCATGGCCTGAACCGCCATGATCGCCGCCGTCATGTTCGGACTCGTGCTCCGATTCGTGCTCGGTCTCGCCGCCGGTGCCGTTGTCGTCCCCGGCGTCGTCGTTCAGATCCTCGGGGTCGCTCCCCGAGTCATCGAGAAAATCCTTGTCGGTCGCGGCGATTTTCGTGACGCCGGAGCCTGCGCCGCGCGCCACGGAATCCTCCTGCTTCAGGATGGCACCCGAGGTCGCGTCATAGACGACCTCGACCCGCGCATGGTCGCGCACCGCCTCGACCTTGATCTGGCTCGGACCCTGGGTGACATGCACGTCGGAATAGCCCTCGGCCTGATAGGCGGCGGCAAGTGCCGCGGGGGTGACGCTGGCCAGCGCCATGTTGGCGGTCAGGACAAGTCCTGCGGACAGAAGAAGAATGCGTTTCATGGTTATTTCCTTGAAGGGGACAGGGAGATCCGCCGCAGGAACCAGACTTAAAGATCAAGCCACCCTGCCCGGCCAACGCCCGGGATCATCGCCGCGAAGTAGCGCCCCCAAGTGGGACAGGCTTGGGGGAAGCGCGGGCGCGGGCAGGGTGGAACAGGGCAGCCGCCTGGGGACAGGCGTCGCATCGCATCCCTGGCATATGGGGGATGAACAGGTGCGATACCGCTGCTCTGGTGTCTCGTGTCTGGGTCTGGTTCCTGTCGGTTGGGAAAGCCACCCAAGAAGGCAAGAGCCCGAGGTGGCGATGTCCTGACCATGACGGCACCGGCACCAGAGGGAAATGGACCTGAGGTTTAAGATCGTGGTCCTAAACCGGCCAAAACACCGCCTAAACCCCAGTTTACGACCTTTGGCCCTGCCGTTTTCGGACTTTGGTCGGGGCCGTGCGGAAAAGGCGCAGGCCGTGGCCCCGCACCACCACGATTCGGCCTGTCCGCGCCGCTTTCGCCGGGAAAAAGGCCCGGCCGGACGGGCGCGCAAAAATACCCCGCGCCCCCTTTCCTTTTCCGCAATCCTCCTTATAGTCTCGCCCCATGACCAAGGAACGCATCATGTCCAGCGCTGCAACGGGGGCCCACCCCCTGCCGTCGCACGACCTTGCCTTGGGTCTGCTTCTTCTTAGCCGCCTCTGAGCGTGCCCCTTGGGTGCGACCGCTCGGAGGTGATCAGCGCCCGAAGCTACAGCTAAGAAACTCTCCCAAGGATCAGCGACATGACCGACAAAAACGCCCAACCCCGCGTCTTGATTTTCGACACCACGCTGCGTGACGGGGAACAATCCCCCGGCGCCACCATGACCCACGAGGAAAAGCTGGAAATCGCCGGCCTCCTGGACGAGATGGGCGTCGACATCATCGAGGCCGGTTTCCCGATCGCCTCGGATGGCGACTTTCAGGCCGTGAGCGAGATTGCCCGCCGCTCGAAGAACTCCACCATCTGCGGTCTGGCGCGCGCCAATTTCAAGGATATCGACCGTTGCTGGGAGGCGGTGAAATACGCGCCCTCGCCGCGGATCCACACCTTCATCGGCACCTCGCCCCTGCACCGCGCCATCCCCAATCTGGACATGGACCAGATGGCTGAGCGGATCCACGACACCGTGACCCATGCCCGCAACCTCTGCGACAATATCCAGTGGAGCCCGATGGATGCGACGCGGACCGAGCATGATTACCTGTGCCGGGTGGTCGAGATTGCCATCAAGGCCGGTGCCACCACGATCAACATTCCCGACACCGTGGGCTACACCTATCCCTTTGAATCCGCCAAGCTGATCGCGATGCTGCTGGAACGCGTGCCGGGTGCGGATGAGATCATCTTCGCGACCCATTGCCATAACGACCTGGGCATGGCGACCGCGAACTCCTTGGCCGCGGTCGAGGCGGGGGCGCGCCAGATCGAATGCACGATCAACGGGTTGGGCGAACGTGCCGGCAACACGGCGCTGGAAGAGGTCGTGATGGCGATGCGCGTGCGCAACGACATCCTGCCCTACCAGACCAAGATCGACACCACCAAGATCATGAACCTGTCGCGCCGCGTCAGCGCCGTCTCGGGCTTTCCGGTCCAGTTCAACAAGGCCATCGTCGGCAAGAACGCTTTTCTGCATGAAAGCGGAATCCATCAGGATGGCGTCCTGAAGAACGTCCAGACCTTCGAGATCATGCGCCCCGAGGATATCGGGCTGAACGCCACCAATATCCAGATGGGCAAGCATTCCGGCCGCGCTGCGCTGCGGTCCAAGCTGAAGGATCTGGGCTTCGATCTGGCCGAGAACCAGCTGAACGACGTCTTCGTCCGCTTCAAGACCTTGGCCGACCAGAAGAAAGAGGTCTACGACGAGGACCTGGTCGCCCTGGTCAAGGAAGAGGCCACCAATGACGAGAACGACTTCCTGCAGGTCAAGCGCCTGCGCGTCGTCTGCGGCACCGAGGGCCCGCGCGAGGCGGAGCTGACCCTGCTGATCGACGGCGTCGAGAAATCGACCGACACCACCGGCGACGGCCCGGTCGATGCTGCCTTCAACGCGGTGGACGAGCTCTTCCCGCACAAGGCCACGCTGGAACTGTACCAGGTCTCCGCCGTGACCGAGGGCACCGATGCGCAGGCCACGGTTTCGGTCCGCCTGTCGGAAGACGGCCGCATCGCCACCGGCCAGTCGGCCGATACCGATACGGTCGTGGCTTCGGTGAAGGCCTATGTGAACGCACTGAACCGGCTGATCGTGCGGCGGCAGAAGATGGCGCCGGATGCGGATACCAAGTTCGTGTCCTACAAAGACCACCATTAAGAATGGTAAGGGCAGGGATCGCGATTTTCGTCGCGCTTGCCCTGCCCGCCTCGGCTCAGGACCGGCATAGGGGACTGATCTTCCCGCCGGATCTGGCATCTGGCATCGCCGCGCTTCCGCGACTCGCTGCTTCGGATTCGGCCAGCCTTCGCATCAATGACCGGCTGACCGCGCTCGACCAGGAGGCGGTCTCGGATGCAGCCGCCTGCAATACTGATCCGCCGCGTTCCGATTTCGCGCGCTGGGTCGAGGTCGCCTTCGCCGGACCGCGCTTTTTGTCGCTGCTCGTAATGGAAGATGTCTCCTGTACCGGCTCTGCCCACCCGGAAGAGAGTCTGATGCCCATTACCTTCGATCTGACATCGGGCGAAGAAGTTGACCTTCAATCACTTTTTCCCACCGAATTTAAAGGCCCGCGTGATGCTTCCTTCCCCGACGCTTTCCATTTCGGCCCAGCGCTAACCCGGCTTTATCTGTCGCTGGCCACCTCTCTCCCGCAAGACTGTCGAGAGGTGATCCGTGCGCAAGACAACTGGTTCGCAGTCTGGCTAAACCAGCCCGAGCGCGGTATCGGCCTGATGCCTTTCGGTCTGCCGCATGTCGCACAGGACTGCGGAGATATCGTAGTCCTTCCCTTGAAGCAGATGCGGGAATTGGGATTTGACCCCGTCCTGCTCCACGCTTTGGAGGACACGGGGCGATAGACCGCAGGACTGTGGAGTCACGGGCGAAGTCGGTTTGCACCCGGCAATTGCGTCAGAATCCCGCGCCCTTCATCTCGACCAGCGTATTGCCGCCGTCCACCACCAGCATCGACCCGTTGACGTAAGAGGCCCCGTCCGAGGCGAGGAAGACCGCACAGGCCGCCACCTCCTCCGCCGTGCCGGGGCGCCCTGCGGGTGTGGCTTTTCCCGCCTTGATCTCCTTCGGGCTTGACGAGGCCGTGCCAATCCAGCCCGGCAAGACCGCGTTGCAGGTGATCCCCTCGCGCCCGTATTCCAAAGCAACCGAGCGGGTCATGCCGGTGATCGCGGCCTTGGCGGTGGAGTAGCCCGAGGATCCGTCGATGGTGACCATCGGCCCGGTGACCGAGGCGATGTTGACGATCCGCCCGAAACCCGCCGCCTGCATCGCGGGCAAGGCCGCGCGGATGCAGTGGAAGGTCACGCCCACGTTCAGCGCCATGTGATGCGCCCAGTCGGCATCGCCAATCCCGCCGAGTTTCGACCGTTTCACCTTCTTGCCGCTTTGCACCATGCCGGCATTGTTGATCAGCACCTCCACCGGCCCCAGAGCGGCGGCCACAGCCGCAAAAAGCCCGGCGACCTGGCCCGGATCGGTCAGGTCGGCCACATGGCCCATGCAGCCCAATTCCGCCGCCCGGTCGAAAATCCGCCCGGTGGTCGAGGTCACGCAAACCCGCGCCCCGGCCTTTTGCAGCGCGGACGCGATGGCAAAACCGATTCCCGTCTCGCTGCCCGCCCCGGTGACCAAGGCCACCCTTCCGTCAAAACCGCCCATTTTTGCTGCGCTCCCCGCACGTCTCGGTGATCGAAAGCATAGGGCCAGAGGCAGGCATCAGGATAGGCCTGCCCGTGGCAACAGGGCAAAATATCGGAAAATGTAAAGGAATTGGCTGCAATTGGACCTCAGTACCGACCAAGTATCGCATAATCTAAAACCGACCTAGGCTTGGCGGAAAGGTGCGGTCAAAAGACCTTGGGCCTTTCGCCCATTTGTGCCAGACCCTATAGGAAGACGCCCGCTTCTCGCCTGAGTCGCGGGTCTGTTTTCTTTTTCGGGCCAGCGGGGCGCCACAGCATGTCGATACTCTCCAGCATCTTCTCCGGTCTGTTTTCTTCAGACATGGCGATCGACCTTGGGACAGCCAATACTCTGGTCTATGTCAAAGGCCGGGGCATCATCCTGAATGAACCCTCGGTCGTGGCCTACCACGTCAAGGACGGCAAGAAGCAGGTTCTGGCCGTGGGCGAGGATGCCAAGCTGATGCTGGGCCGCACACCCGGCAGCATCGAGGCGATCCGCCCGATGCGCGACGGTGTCATCGCCGACTTCGACACGGCGGAAGAAATGATCAAACATTTCATCCGCAAGGTCCACAAACGCTCGACCTTCTCCAAACCCAAGATCATCGTCTGCGTGCCTTACGGTGCCACCCCGGTGGAAAAGCGCGCCATCCGTCAGTCGGTCCTCTCGGCTGGCGCCCGCCGCGCCGGTCTGATCGCCGAACCGATTGCAGCGGCGATTGGCGCAGGCATGCCGATCACTGATCCTACCGGCAACATGGTCGTCGATATCGGCGGCGGCACCACGGAAGTCGCGGTCCTGAGCCTGGGTGATATCGTCTACGCCCGTTCGGTCCGCGTTGGCGGGGATCGCATGGACGAGGCGATCATCAACTACCTGCGCCGCCATCAGAACCTGCTGATCGGTGAATCCACCGCCGAGCGCATCAAGACCACGATCGGCACCGCACGGATGCCCGACGATGGCCGTGGCGCCTCGATCCAGATCCGCGGCCGCGACCTTCTGAACGGCGTGCCCAAGGAAACCGAGATCAACCAGGCCCAGGTGGCCGAGGCCCTGTCCGAACCGGTCCAGCAGATCTGCGACGCGGTGATGCAGGCGCTCGAGACGACGCCCCCCGACCTCGCCGCCGATATCGTCGACCGCGGCGTGATGCTGACCGGCGGTGGTGCTTTGCTGGGCGATCTGGACCTGTCCTTGCGGGAACAGACCGGGCTGTCGATCTCGGTGGCCAACGAACCTTTGAACTGCGTGGCACTGGGCACCGGCAAAGCCTTGGAGTACGAGAAGCAACTGCGTCACGTCATCGACTACGATAGCTGATCCCGGCTCAAGGCGGCCCCATGGCCAAGTCACGTTCCTATACGCCTGACGATTTCTCACGCCCGCTGCGCCGGGTGCTGGTGGGACTTCTGGTCTTGGCCATGCTGGGGCTGTTCCTCCTGTGGCGCATCGACAGCCCGCGGGTCGAGCGGTTCCGCACCGCTTTGGTGGACCGCGTGGTGCCCGACCTCAGCTGGGCCACGGTGCCGGTGACGACCGTCTCGGGGATGATCGCGAACTTTCAGTCCTACACGCGGCTTTACCAGCAGAACCAGCAGCTGCGGGATGAGTTGCAGCAGATGAAGGCCTGGAAAGAGGCCGCCCTGCAGCTGGAACAGAAGAACGCCCGGCTTCTGGATCTGAACAACGTGCGGCTTGACCCGATGCTGACCCATGTCACCGGCGTGGTGCTGGCCGACAGCGGCAGCCCGTTCCGGCAATCGGTTCTGCTGAACGTCGGCACCCGCGACGGCATCCATGACGGCTGGGCCACGATGGACGGCATCGGGCTTGTCGGGCGCATCTCGGGCGTCGGCGCGCGGACCGCGCGGGTGATCCTGCTGACCGACAGTTCCAGCCGGATTCCGGTGGCGGTGCAGCCCTCGGGGCAAAAGGCGATCCTGTCGGGCGACAACTCGATGCTGCCGCCGCTGGATTTTCTGGAACATCCCGATCAGGTCCAGCCCGGCGACCGCGTGGTGACCACCGGCGACGGGGAGGTCTTTCCGGCGGGTCTGCTGGTCGGCCAGGTCGCCCTTGGCCCGGACAAGCGCCTGCGCGTGGTGCTCGCCGCCGATTACCAGCGGCTGGAGTTCCTGCGCGTGCTGCGCTCCTACGAAAGCCAGCCGATCAGCGACCCCGGAGCACTTCTGGTGCCCGAACCGCCGCGCCCGCTGCCGCCGGGCTTTCAGGGCCCGCTTCTGCCCGCCGGTGGCCTGCCGCCGGTCAGCGGTGATGCGCCGGTGACGGGGGCCGATACCACCACCGACCAGAGCGTGCCCGATGGCACCACGGGGGGCCGCAGTGATTAGGGCCTGGATCGGATCGCTGTGGCTGCACCGTCTGATCTTTCTCGGCGTGGTCGTGCTTCTGACGATCGTGCGGCTTCTGCCCTTGGACACCACCGCCGGCCATCTGCCGGGGCCGGATATCCTGTTGTGTCTGATCCTCGCCTGGATCGTGCGGCGGCCGGAGTATCTGCCGGTGCCGATGATTGCGGCCGTTGTTCTGGTCGAGGACTTTCTCCTGATGCGGCCGCCGGGCCTGTGGACGGCGATGGTCCTGATGGGGGCGGAGTTCGTGCGTGCCCGGGCGGCGCTGACGCGGGAATTGTCTTTTGGCGTCGAATGGCTGCTGGTCGCCGGCGTGATGTTCGCGGTCTTTCTCGGCAACCGGCTGATCATGGGTCTGGCCTTCCTGCCGCAGCCGGTTTTCGGCTATGCTCTGGTGCAGATCATCTGGTCGGTGCTGGCCTATCCTTTCGTCGTGGCCTTCTCGCGCTATGGTCTGGATCTGCACAAGCCCGCGATGGGCGAGATTGACGCCTATGGGAGGAAGATGTGAAACGTCCCGCCCGCGAGAACGAGGATTCCGCCCGCAAGATCAACCGGCGCGCTCTGTTCATGGGCGGCTGCATGGCCGCGACCATGGCGGTGCTGGCCGGGCGGATGCGCTATCTGGGCGTCGACCAGTCCGACGAATATGCGCTTCTGGCCGAGCAGAACCGGGTCAATATCCAGCTGATCCCGCCGGGACGCGGGCTGATCCTGGACCGCAACGGCAAGCTGATCGCGGGCAACGAGCAGAACTACCGCGTCGTCATCACCCGCGAGGGGGCGGGCGATGTGCAGATGGTGCTGAACCGGCTGAGCCACCTGATCCCGCTCGCCGATTCCGATCTGCAGCGCGTGATGAAGGATGTCGACCGCAACCCCTCTTTCGTGCCGATCCCGGTGGCCGACCGGCTGAGCTGGGAGGATTTCAGCCGGATCTCGGTCAATGCCCCCGCCCTGCCCGGGGTTACGCCGGATGTGGGCCTGAGCCGCGTCTATCCGCGCGACACCGATTTCGCCCATATCGTCGGCTACGTCGGTCCGGTGTCCGAAAAGGACCTCGCCGGACTGGAGAACCCTGATCCTCTGCTGCGCATCCCGAAATTCCAGATCGGCAAGATCGGGGTCGAGAAGTGGGAAGAAGACATCCTGCGCGGCGCGGCCGGGAACCGCAAGATCGAGGTCAACCATGTCGGCCGCGTGATGCGCGAGCTGGACCGGACCGAGGGTCAGGCCGGCTCCGATCTGACCCTGACGCTGGATGCCGATGTGCAGAACTTCCTGCAAGTCCGGCTGGGCGACCAGTCGGCGGCCTGTATCGTGATGGATGTGCAGAACGGCGACATCATCGGCGCGGCCTCGGCCCCGAGCTTCAACCCCAACCTCTTCGTGCGCGGCATCTCGAACGCCGATTACACGATCCTGACCGAGAACGACCACCGCCCGCTGGCCAACAAGGTGGTGCAGGGCGCCTATCCGCCCGGTTCAACCTTCAAGATCGTCACGGCGCTGGCGGCGCTGGCCGATGGCAAGATCGATGTGAACACCACCGTGAACTGCCCCGGCTACCTCGACTTCGGCGGGCGCAAGTTCCACTGCTGGAAATCGGGCGGTCATGGCAGGGTCGATCTGGCCCATGCTTTGGCGCAAAGCTGCGACGTCTTCTTCTATGACGTGGCCCAGCGTGTGGGCATCGACAAGATGGCCGAGATGGGCAAGACCATGGGGCTGGGCCAGCGCCACGATCTGCCGATGTCGGCGATCTCGGAAGGAAACCTGCCGACCAAGGAATGGAAGCAGACCCGCTACAAGCAGGATTGGCGGATCGGCGACACGATCAACGCGGCCATCGGCCAGGGCTATGTGCTGGCGACGCCGCTGCAGCTGGCGGTGATGACGGCGCGGGTGGCCACCGGACGGCTGGTGGCGCCCCGCCTGATCCGCGCCATCGGCGGCAAAGAGGTTCCGGTCCCCGACGCCCCGCCCCTCGGGATGGAAACGACGCAGCTGGACTCCGTCCGGTCCGGCATGCAGCAGGTGGTCAACGGCGCGCATGGCACCTCGGTCACGGCGCGCATCGTCACCGACAGCATGATGATGGCGGGCAAGTCCGGCACCAGCCAGGTCCGCAACATCTCGGCCTCCGAACGCGAGACCGGGGTGGTTTCCAACAACGACCTGCCGTGGAAGCAGCGCGACCATGCGCTGTTTGTGGCCTTCGCGCCCTTTGACGCGCCGCGCTATGCGGTGGCGGTGGTGGTGGAACATGGCGGCGGCGGATCGACCGCGGCGGCGCCCATCGCGCGCGATGCCCTGTTGCGGGTGATGACGGGCAAGCTGCCCGACCCCAAGGATTATCCCGCCAACCAGCGCGCCCGCATCCAGACCATGCTGAACGAATTGCGCCTGCGCAACCCGGACGGCAGCCAGCCCCCCGAGATAAAGGCCTGATCGCGATGAGCTTTCTGGAGTACCGCGTCAAATTCGCCCCCTCTGGCTTTGCCAAGGTCTTCTACGTCAACTGGGGGCTGTACCTTTTGATCTCGGCGGCGGCGGCGATTGGCTGGCTGATGCTTTATTCGATCGCGGGCGGCAATATCGGCATCTGGGCCGAACCGCAGATGAAGCGTTATGGCGTCGGCATGCTCTTGTCGCTGGGCATCTGCTTCACCCCGATCTGGTTCTGGCGCAGCATGTCGGCGGCGGCCTATGTGCTGACCTTCTTTTTGCTGATCGTGGTGCACTTCTTCGGCGCCGTCGGCATGGGGGCGCAGCGCTGGATCGACCTCGGCTTCATCCGCATCCAGCCGTCGGAGTTCATGAAGGTCAGCTTGATCATGATGCTGGCGACCTATTACGACTGGCTCGATGACAAACGCGTCTCGCGCCCGCTCTGGGTGCTGATCCCGGTCTTCCTGATCATCACCCCCGCCGTGCTGGTGCTCTTGGAGCCGAACCTCGGCACCACCCTGATGCTGGTGATTGCCGGCGCCTCGGTGATGTTCGCGGCCGGGGTGTCGCTCTGGTATTTTGCCGCCGTGATCGGGTTGATCGGCGCGGGGGTGGCGGGGATCTTCCTGTTGCGCGGCACGCCCTGGCAGCTGATCCACGATTATCAATACAAGCGGATCGACACGTTCCTCGACCCCTCCGCCGACCCCCTGGGCGCCGGTTACAACATCCTGCAGGCCAAGATCGCGCTTGGCTCGGGCGGCTTTGCCGGCAAGGGTTTCATGCAGGGCACGCAGAGCCGGCTGAACTTCCTGCCCGAAAAGCACACCGACTTCATCTTCACCACATTGGGCGAGGAGTTCGGCTTTGTCGGCGCCGTCTCGCTTCTGGCGCTTTATGCGATGATCCTGATCTTCCTGTTCTGGGCCGCGATGCAGAACAAGGACCGCTTCTCCTCGCTCCTCCTGATCGGGATCGCCGCGAATTTCTTCCTGTACCTCGCCGTCAATCTGGCCATGGTGATGGGGATGGCCCCGGTCGTCGGCGTGCCCCTGCCCTTCCTCAGCTATGGCGGCTCGGCGACGCTGGTTCTGCTTCTGGCTTTTGGTCTGGCGCAAAGCGCCATCGTACACAGGTTGCGCTGATGATCCGGAACTGGCGGCGCCATATCAAGTTCCTCTTGGCCTTCCTCTTCGGGCTGGTCCTGTTCGGCGTGACCTCGCTGACCCCGCTCGATTGGGTGATGCGGTCGCTGGCCGGGGTGAACGGCTTCTTCATCTGCTATCTGGTGCTGGCCTGGCACACCGTGCGCGGCTCTACCCCCGATGCGCTGCGCCGCCATGCCGAGGCCGATGACGAGGGCGCCGCCGTGATCCTCACGATGGCCGTTGCCGCAATCGGCATCAGCCTGGGCGCGATCTTCATGGTGCTGAACCGGCCGAGCCTGGCCTTGCCCGAGGCGCTGTTCGCCCTGGCCTCCGCCCCCCTCGGCTGGGCGATGATCCATGCCCTGGCGGCCTTCCGCTATGCGCATCTCTACTACGCGCCCGACCCGGATTCGGGGCTGGAGTTTCCCGGGACCACCAAGCCGATCATCGGCGATTTCATGTATTTTTCATATGTCGTCGGCATGACGGCGCAGGTGTCGGATGTGCAGGTGACCGAATCTCGCCTGCGCCGCGTGGTACTGGTGCATTCGGTCGGCTCCTTCTTCTTCAACACCGTGATCCTGGCGCTCGCGGTCAATGCCGCGCTGGCCCTCTCGAAATGACGCCCTGTCGAAATGAATGCGAGGTAACATGCTGATCCTGTTCGCGGCGCCCGCCCTCTGGCCGGAATACGAGACCATCCTGCCCGAGGCCCTGGCCGAGGCCGGCATCACCGCCCGCATCGTGACCGAGGCCGCCGATCCTGCCCTCGTCGACTACATCATCTACGCGCCCTCGGCCCCCTTGCAGGACTTCACCCCCTTCACCCATTGCAAGGCGGTCCTCAGCCTCTGGGCCGGGGTAGAGCGGATCGTGGGCAACAAGACCCTGACCCAACCCCTGACCCGGATGGTCGACCCCGGCCTGACCGAGGGCATGGTGGAATGGGTGGTGGGCCATGCCCTGCGCCATCACCTCGGAATGGACCGCCATATCGTCAATCCCGGCCATGTCTGGGACCCGACCTGCCCGCCGCTGGCCCGGCAACGCCGGGTCGCGATGCTGGGTTTGGGCGCCCTCGGCCTCGCCGCCGCCCGCGCGTTGCAGGCGCTGAACTTCCCGGTCACCGGCTGGAGCCGCACGCCCAAGACGCTCGATGATCTGCCCTGCCTCTCAGGCGCCGACGGGCTGCGCGAGGCCCTGTCGACGGCAGGCATCGTCGTCACCCTCTTGCCCCGGACGCCCGAGACCGAGAACATCCTGAATGCCCGCACCCTGGGTTACCTGCCGAACGGGGCTTTCATTCTGAACCCCGGACGCGGGCCCCTGATCGACGACACCGCCCTTCTGGCCGCACTCGACAGCGGCCAGGTCGCCCATGCGACGCTGGATGTGTTCCGCATCGAACCCCTGCCGCAGGATCACCCCTTCTGGCGCCACCCCGGCGTCACCGTCACCCCCCATATCGCCGCCGACACCCGCCCGCATTCCGCCGCCCGCGTGCTGGTCGACAACATCCGCCGGGCCGAGGCGGGACGCCCTCTGCGCCATCTGGTCGACCGCACCCTGGGCTATTGAGCCCGCGAAAGCCGGCGCGCCCGCCGCCTCCGACCTCGCCGGTCGCTTCCAGAACAGCGCAAGCCCGCGCCGCCCGGCACATCCGGAACCGGGGCGGCGCGCGTGGCGCCGTGGGCAGGGAATCGGGGCCACCATGAAATATCTGACCGGAGCCGGGCTGATCGTGCTGGCGGGTGTGCTCTGGTCGGTCCAGGGCGTACTGATCCGCCAGATCGAGGAATCTGGCAGCTGGGCCGTGCTGTTCTGGCGCTCGCTCGGCATGTTGCCGGTGCTGGCGCTCTGGCTTGGCCCGCGCCGGGTCAGTCCCGCCGTCCGCAGCACCGGGCTTGCCGGGGCGATCGGCGGCCTCGGCCTTGTCCTGGCCTTCGGCGGCGCCATCGTGGCGCTGCAATCGACCACGGTGGCCAATGCGGTGCTGCTGTTTTCCGCCTCACCCTTCCTCGCCGCCCTTCTCGGCATGGTTCTTTTGAAAGAGCCGGTGTCCTGGCCGGTCTGGGGTGCGATCCTGCTGGCGGTGGTGGGCATCGTGATCATGGTCGGCGGCGTGGGTCAGATCGGCGGCGGCACCGCCTTTGGCAGTGCGGCGGCGCTGATCTCGGCGGCGGGCTTTGCCAGCTTCACCGTGGCGCTGCGCTGGGGCCATCTGACCGACATGCTGCCCGCCGTCCTTCTGGGCGCTGTCTTTGCCGCCGTGGCGGGCGGCATCCTAGCGCTGGCCAGCGGCCAAACCCTCGCCATCCCGCCGCAAGAGGCGGCGCTGGCCTTCGCCATGGGCGCCCTGACCCTGACCGGCGGCATGCTGCTTTATACCAGCGGCAGCCGCGTGGTGCCCGCCGCGCAGGCCACGCTCCTCTCCCTCGTCGAGGTGCTCCTCGCCCCGGTCTGGGCCTGGGCCGTCCTGTCCGAGACCCTCTCGCCCAACACCGCCCTCGGCGGCACGGTGCTGCTGACCGCCGTCATCCTGAACGCCCTGGCCGGCATCGCTCCCAAATCAAAGCCCGCGGCCAGCCAGCCGCACTGACCCTCCCCCTTCATCCAGACGAAAATATCCCCGGGAGGGTCTGGGAGGGCCAATTTTTCGTAAGGGAGGGCAGCCCTCCCAGCCTGAATGCCGCAAGCCTACCTGTGCCTGCGAAAGAACCGCGTCCTTGCGTAAAGCTCTTCCAGCCGCCGCAACCGCGGCTCGGTCACCGCGAAAGCCGCGTTCTGCACCGCCGCCAGCAGGGTCTCGACCAGCACCATCAGGACCGCGTTGCTGTCCCAGGCCGAAGGCGCCTCGACATGGCAGCAGAGCGTGTAGCGGGCATGGGTCGCCGCCGGCGAGACCCAGCGGTCGGTGATCAGGATGATCTCGGCCCCCTGCTCGCGCGCCATCTCGGCCACCTGCAACACCGCGTTTTCATAGCGCCGGATGTCAAAGACCAACAGCACATCACCCGGCCCCAGGTCGAGCAGCACCGGCGGCCAGGTCGCCGGATTGTCCGACAGCAGGGTCACATCGGGCCGGATCACCGTCATCAGCGAGGCGAAATAATCCGCCATCGCATGGGTGATCCGCCCGCCGAGCGTGAACACCCGCCGCGCCGGGTCGGCCAGCAGGGCGACGGCGGCGTCAAACTCCGCTGGGTCGATCTGGTTCAGCGTCGCCTGCATGTTGGCCACCACCGCCTCGGCAAAGCGGGTCAGGATATGGCCATCGGGCATCGCCCCGGCGCGTGTCGCGTGTTTGGTCAGCGGCGTGACCAGCATCGCCTCGACCTCACCGCGCAGCGAGGCCTGAAAGTCCGGGTAGCCCTTGTACCCCAGCTTCTGCGCCAGCCGCACCACCGTCGGGGTCGAGACCAGCGCCGCCTTGGCCAGCACGGTGATCGAGCCCAGCGCCGCTACCGGGTAATGCGACAGGATATGCGTGGCCAGTTGCCGCTCGGCCCGAGTCAGGTCCGGCAGTGCGGTGCGCAACTGATCGTCCAGCGTCATCTTGATGGCTCCGCCCAATCGTTCCTCCACCGCCCACACTCTGACGTCAGCCAAACAGAAAACATCGTAACAGGAAATACCTGTCAGAAACATTCTTGACAGTTTTCCGGCGAAGCGCCAGCGTCATGAAAACAGGGGAGATGACTCGCAGATGCGGGCCCAGAAGGCAGAGACCGAAACAGCGACCGGAACCGGGTTCGCGCCCTTCGTGGAAAACGCCACCGCGCGCGGGCGGCTGGTGTTGGTCTGCGAACATGCCTCACACCAGATCCCCGAACGCTGGGGCGACCTGGGCCTCACCGAGGATCAACGCCGCGCCCATATCGCCTGGGACCCCGGCGCCCTGGCCGTGGCGCGCGGGCTGATGAAACGCCTTGATGCCGTGCTGATCCATGCGCCGGTCAGCCGTCTGGTCTATGACTGCAACCGCGCCCCCGACATGAAGGGCGCCATGCCCGCGAAGTCCGAGGTCTTTGATATCCCCGGCAATGCCGCGATCACGCCCGAAGAACGTCTGGCGCGGACCGAGGCCGTCTATCTGCCCTGGGCCAGTGCCCTGCATGGCCTGCTTGCCCGCCGCATCGCCCTGGGTCTGCGGCCGGTGGTGGTGACGATCCATTCCTTCACCCCGGTCTATTTCGGTGCGCCGCGCGCGGTCGAATTCGGCGTGATCCATGACGCCGATCCGGGCCTTGCCGTGGCGATCCACGCCGCCGCCCGCAAGCTGACCAAACTGCAAGCCGAACTCAACGCCCCCTATTCCGCCGCCGATGACGTGACCCACACGCTCCGCCTGCACGCGACACCCTACGGCCTGCCCAACGCGATGCTGGAGATTCGCAACGACTTGATCGCCTCGGACGAGGCCTGCGAGGCCATGGCCGAAAGCCTGGCGCCGGTGCTGAACATGGGTCTGGTCGAGATCCAGAAGCAGGCCAAGGCCAGCTGACGCCCCAATCACAAGCTCAAGCGGGGCCAACCCCGCGCGCAAAGCCCCAAGGGGCGCAACAGATCAAGGGAGACCGGACATGCCCGGCAATATGACATTTGACGAACTGAAACGCGCCGTGGACGCCGGCAGCATCGACACCGTTCTGGTGGCCGCGGTGGACATGTGGGGCCGCCTGATGGGCAAGCGCTTCCACTCCGCCTTTTTCGTGAAAAGCGGCTGGCACGAAACCCATTGCTGCGATTACCTGCTGACCGTCGACCAGGACATGAACACGGTCCAGGGCTACAAAAGCTCTTCCTGGCAGACCGGCTATGGCGATTACGTGATGAAGCCCGACATGGCGACGCTGCGCCATATCCCCTGGCTGCCGGGCACGGCGCTGGTTCTGGCCGATCTTCTTGACCACCATACGCATGAGGAAGTGGCGATCTCGCCCCGCGCGATCCTCAAGAAACAAGTCGCCCGCGCCCGGGCACTGGGGTTCGAACCGATGATGGCCTCGGAACTCGAATTCTACCTCTTCGAGAACTCCTACGAAAACCTGCGCGATGGCGGGCTCAAGGCGCTGCACCCGGTCTCGGCCTATAACGAGGATTACCACATCTTCCAGACCACCAAGGAAGAGGACGTGATGCGTGCCGTCAGGAACGGGCTTTACGGCGCGGGCATCCCGGTGGAGAATTCCAAGGGCGAGGCTGACGCGGGGCAAGAGGAGCTGAACTACAAATACTCCGACGCGCTGGATACGGCGGACAACCACACGATCATCAAGAACGGCATCAAGGAAATCGCCTGGACCAAGGGCCGCTCGGTCACCTTCATGGCGAAGTATGATCACAAGAAAGCCGGCTCGTCCTCCCACATCCACCAAAGCCTGTGGAGCCTGGACGGCAAGCCCTCCTTCGCCGACGACAAGGACAAGCACGGCATGTCCGAGGTGATGAAGCACTATATCGCAGGCCAGCTCGCCCATGCCCGCGACCTGACGGCCTTCCTCGCCCCCTACGTCAACAGCTACAAACGCTTCACCGTCGGCATGTTCGCGCCCACGAAAGCGGTGTGGAGCGCCGACAACCGCACCGCCGGTTTCCGCGTCTGCGGCGAGCATACCAAGGCCGTCCGCGTCGAATGCCGCATCCCGGGCTCGGATGTGAACCCCTACCTCGCCTGCGCCGCCCTTCTGGCCGCCGGTCTGGACGGGATCGAACAGAAGATGGAGCTGGAACCCGAGATGAAGGGCGACATGTACATGGCCGCCGGCATCCGCGAGATCCCGAAGAACCTGCGCGACGCGGCAGAGCTGTTGAAGAACTCCGCCATGCTGCGGGCGGCCTTTGGCGACGAGGTGGTCGATCACTACCACCACGCCTGCGAATGGGAGATTTCGGAGACCGACCGCGTGGTCACCGATTTCGAACTGCAACGCGGTTTTGAACGCTCCTGAGCCGAAGATGGGCGTCTTGCCCACCTTGCGCGACATCAGACGGTAGGATGAGCAATCTGCCCATCTTGCCAGACCAGACAGGGGCGCCTGCCCCAGCTTTGAGGACCCCGTGATGAAACCCATCCAACTGATTTCCCCGGTCGACGGCTCGGTCTTTGCCGAACGCATGCCGCTGCCCCCCGAAGCCGCCCGCGCCATGGCCGCCGCGGCGAAAGCCGCCCAGAAGGACTGGGCCGCCCGCCCGCTTTCCGAACGCATCGCCCTTGTTAAACAGGGCGTCGCCAACCTCAACGCGATGTCGGCCCGCGTGGTCGAGGAGCTGGCCTGGCAAATGGGCCGCCCGACCCGCTTTGGCGGCGAATTCGGCGGCGTCAACGCCCGCACCGACTACATGGCCGAGATCGCGGCCAAGACCCTCGCCTCGGTGGTGATCGAGGACAGCGACAAGTTCCGCCGCTATATCGCCCGCGAAGCGCTCGGCGTCGTCTTCATCGTCGCCCCCTGGAACTATCCTTACCTCACCACGATCAACACCCTGGTTCCTGCCCTGATCGCCGGTAACACCGTGGTCCTGAAACACGCCTCGCAAACCATGCTGGTGGGCGAGCGTCTGGCCGAGGCTTTCCATGCCGCGGGCATCCCCGCCGACGTCTTCCAGAACGTCGTCCTCGACCATGCCACGACCGAAAGCCTGATCGCGTCGCGCGCTTTCAACTTCGTCAACTTCACCGGCTCGGTCGGCGGCGGTCAGGCGATGGAGCGGGCGGCGGCGGGCACTTTCACGCCGCTTGGCCTCGAACTCGGCGGCAAGGACCCGGGCTATGTCCGCGCCGATGCCAACCTCGATGCCGCCGTCGACACGCTGATGGATGGCGCGATGTTCAACGCCGGCCAGTGCTGCTGCGGGATCGAGCGGATCTATGTCCACGAAAGCCTTTACGACGCCTTCGTCGAAAAGGCCGTGGCCTGGGTCAACGCCCTGAAGCTCGGCAACCCGTTCGAGGCTGACAGCACCCTCGGCCCGATGGCCAACAAGCGTTTTGCCAAGGTGGTGCGCGACCAGATCGCCGAGGCCGTCGCCGCTGGTGCCAAGCCGCTGATCGACCCGGCAAACTTCCCCGCCGATGACGGCGGCGCCTACCTCGCCCCGCAGATCCTCGTCAACGTCGATCACTCCATGCGGGTGATGACCGAGGAATCGTTCGGCCCGGTCGTTGGCATCATGAAGGTGAAGGACGATGCCGAGGCTTTGGCGCTGATGAACGACAGCCCCTATGGCCTGACCGCTTCCATCTGGACGCAGGATTACGACACCGCGGCCGCCCTCGGCGCGCAGATCGAAACCGGCACCGTCTTCATGAACCGCGCCGATTACCTTGACCCCGCGCTCTGCTGGACCGGCTGCAAGGACACCGGCCGCGGCGGCTCGCTCTCCTTCCTCGGGTTCCATTCGGTGACCCGCCCGAAATCCTACCATCTCAAGAAGGTGTGACCCATGACCACCCATAGCGTTCCGAACCGCAACTGGAGCTACCCGACCCCGATCAAATTCGGCGTCGGTCGCATCGCCGAACTGGCTGACCATGTCAAAGCCGCCGGCCTGAAAAAGCCGCTGCTCGTGACCGACAAGGCCCTCGCCTCCCTGCCGATCACGGTGCAGGCCCTGGACATTCTGGAGGCCGCAGGCCTTGGCCGCGCGATCTTCTCGGAAGTGGACCCCAATCCGAACGAGAAGAACATGGCCGACGGCATCGCCGTCTATCTGGCCGGCGGGCATGATGGCGTCATCGCGTTCGGCGGCGGCTCGGGCCTTGACCTTGGCAAGATGATCGCGCTGATGGCGCATCAGAAGAAGGACCTGAGCGTCTGGGACCTTGAGGATATCGACGACTGGTACACCCGCGCCGATGCCGACAAGATCGCCCCCATCGTCGCCGTGCCGACCACGGCGGGCACGGGGTCGGAAGTGGGTCGCGCCGGGGTTCTGACCAACTCGGCCACCCACAAGAAGAAGATCATCTTCCACCCCAAGCTGATGCCGGTCGTCACCATCTGCGACCCGGCCCTGACCGTGGGGATGCCGCGTTTCATCACCGCCGGGACCGGGATGGATGCCCTCGCCCACTGCCTCGAAGCCTATTGCTCGCCCTTCTACCACCCGATGTCGCAGGGCATAGCACTTGAAGGCATGCGGTTGGTGTTCGAAAACCTGCCCAAGGTCTATGACAATCCGAACGACCTCGACGCCCGCGCCCATATGATGGCCGCCGCCGCCATGGGCGCGACCGCCTTCCAGAAGGGTCTGGGCGCGATCCATTCGCTGTCGCACCCGATTGGTGCTGTCTATGGCACCCACCACGGCACCACCAATGCCGTCGTCATGCCCATGGTGCTGGAATTCAACCGCCCCGCGATCGAGGACCGCATCAAGGCCGCCGCCGCCTATATCGGCATCGAAGGCGGGTTCCAGGGCTTCCACGAGGCGATCCTGGAACTGCGCGCCAAGCTGGCGATCCCGGCGCGGCTGGAGGATATGGGCGTCCTCTTCAAGGACCTCGACATGCTGACCGAGATGGCGCTGGAGGACCCCTCCTGCGGCGGCAACCCGATTGTGATGACGCGCGAAAACACCCGTGCGCTGTTTGACGCCTGCATGTAAGCTGACCCTGCTGCCCCCCGAAACCGGGGGTCAGCAGGACCAAGAGGCGCAATGATTCAACATATTTCCAGTGACATCGCGATTATTGGGGCCGGGGTCGTCGGTCTGGCCATTGCCGAGAGCCTTGTGGCCGAGGGGCTGGAGGTCGTCCTCATCGACCCCAACGCGCCCGGTTCGGGGGCGAGTTACGGCAATGCAGGCACGATTGCCGATTATGCCGTTCTGCCGGTCGGCACGCCCGCTGTCCTGAAAAACCTGCCCTCGCTTCTGTTCAACCGCAATTCGCCGCTGGCGATCCGGCCCGGGGCGATGATGGCCATGGCGCCCTGGCTCACCCGCTTTGCCCGCCAGTCCCTCCCCGGCCCGGCCGAGCGCAATGCCCGCGCCATCGCGGCGCTGCTGTCGGGCGCCCGCGACCTTTGGCATGATCTGGCCACGCGGATCGGCGGGCTCGACCTGATGGAGCAGGACGGTTGCCTTTACATCTACGAGACCGAAAAGGCCTTCCGCGCCGCCGAGGCCGACATCACCTTCCGCCGCAGCCTCGGGGTCGAGGTTGATCTGATCGGAACCCGCGACCTGGCCCATCTGGAGCCGAACCTGCCCGAGATGCCGGGCGCTGCCTTCTTCCCCGGCGCGTCCTTCCTGTCCGATCCGGGCGACATGGTCCACCGGCTGGCGCAATCGGCGCTGCAATATGCCGGGCATCTGACCGCGAGGGTGGATTCTCTGACCCGGCAGTTCGACGGGATCATCCTCGATGGCGAGGGGTTCCGGATGCATTGCAAGCGGGTGATCCTCGCCGCCGGTGCCCATTCGAAGCCGCTGGCCAGGATGGCGGGGGATGAGGTGCCGCTCGATACCGAGCGGGGCTATCACCTGGAATGGGACATGGCGGCGCCGATGCTGCACCGGCCTTGTTGCCCGACCTCGCGCGGGTTCTACCTCTGCCCGATGACCGGCCGCTTGCGGGTGGCAGGCACGGTGGAGCTCGGCGGCTTGACCGCCCCGCCCTCGCAACATCGGTTGGACAAGCTCTTGCAGGGCGCGCGGGCGATCTTTCCGGACCTGCCGGAGCCTTCCGCCAGCTGGATGGGGTTCCGCCCCTCGATGCCCGACAGCCTGCCGGTGATCGGACCTTCGAAGTCGGGGCCGGACATCATCCATGCCTATGGCCACGGCCATATCGGGCTGACGCTCGCCCCGATCACGGCAAGGATCGTCACCGACCTGATCCAGGGGCGCGCGCCGGAGCTGGATATCACCACCTATCTGCCGAGTCGGTTCTGACGCACGATTTTTCTGCGAAAAATCGGAAGATCGGTTCTTCTGCGAAGAACCCTTCAGAATTTTCGCAGAGGGTCTTGACTAGGAGAGCGGGTTTTCGCGGCAGATTTTGAGCAGGATCCTGGTCAGGTTCTTGCCGCGATTGTTGTATCTGAACTCGCATTCCTTGAGGTGCAAGGGGAAGGTTTTGGGGCTTAGGCCGCGGAAGCGGGCGAGGCGGGTTTTGGCGTAGCCCCAGAAG
>NZ_JBFUFS010000027.1:0-42261 GCF_056403335.1 Rhodobacter sp. P2_H5
ATGGGTAAGGCAAAGTTTGAACGGAACAAGCCGCACGTCAACATCGGCACGATCGGCCACGTTGACCACGGCAAGACGACGCTGACCGCTGCGATCACCAAGTATTTCGGCGAATTCCGCGCTTACGACCAAATCGACGGCGCGCCGGAAGAGCGGGCCCGTGGCATCACGATCTCGACCGCCCACGTCGAATACGAGACCGAAGCCCGCCACTACGCCCACGTCGACTGCCCCGGCCACGCTGACTATGTGAAGAACATGATCACCGGCGCCGCGCAGATGGACGGCGCGATCCTGGTSTGCGCYGCCTCSGACGGCCCGATGCCGCAGACCCGCGAGCACATCCTGCTCGGCCGCCAGGTGGGTATCCCCTACATGGTCTGCTACATGAACAAGATCGACCTGGTCGACGACGAAGAACTCGTCGAACTGGTCGAGATGGAAATCCGCGARCTGTTCTCGACCTACGAATACCCGGGCGATGACATTCCGATCATCAAGGGTTCGGCGCACCAGGCGATGATGGGCACCCGCCCGGAAATCGGCGAATCGTCGATCCGCGCGCTGATGGCYGCKGTYGACWSCTACATCCCGACCCCGGCCCGCGCCGTGGACCAGCCCTTCCTGATGCCGATCGAAGACGTTTTCTCGATCTCGGGTCGTGGTACGGTTGTGACCGGCCGGATCGAGCGTGGCGTGATCAACGTCGGTGACGAAGTCGAAATCGTCGGCATCCGCGACACCAAGAAGTCGACCTGCACCGGTGTGGAAATGTTCCGCAAGCTGCTGGACCGYGGTGAGGCTGGCGACAACGTCGGCGTTCTGCTGCGCGGCATCGACCGTGAAGGCGTGGAACGTGGCCAGGTGCTGTGCAAGCCGAAGTCGGTTTCGCCCCACACCAAGTTCGAAGCCGAGGCCTATATCCTGACCAAGGAAGAAGGCGGCCGTCACACGCCGTTCTTTGCGAACTACCGTCCGCAATTCTACTTCCGCACCACCGACGTGACCGGCACTGTTGAGCTGCCGGCCGGCACCGAGATGGTGATGCCGGGCGACAACCTGAAGTTCAACGTCTCGCTGATCGCGCCGATCGCCATGGAAGAGAAGCTGCGCTTCGCTATCCGTGAAGGTGGCCGCACCGTCGGCGCCGGCGTGGTGTCGAAGATCCTCGAATAATAAACTTGCGGCGCGTCTTGCAAGGCGCGCCGCATTTCTCTACTGCGACGCAATCTACCGCCGACCAACAACACATGTGAACCTATGAGCCGGGCGCGATGCTCCGCTTACGTTCCGAAGGAAAAAGCAATGCAAGGTCAAACCATTCGCATTCGGCTCAAGGCCTTCGATTTCCGCGTTCTGGATGCCAGCACGCAAGAGATCGTGAACACGGCCAAGCGCACGGGCGCTACTGTGCGCGGGCCGATCCCGCTGCCGAATAAGATTGAGAAATTCACGGTTCTCCGTGGTCCGCACATCGACAAGAAGTCGCGCGACCAGTGGGAAATCCGTACGCACAAGCGTCTTCTCGATATCGTCGATCCGACCCCCCAGACCGTGGACGCGCTGATGAAGCTCGACCTGGCTGCCGGCGTCGACGTCGAAATCAAAGTGTAAGGAGCGAAAACCATGCGCTCTGGCGTTATTGCAAAGAAGCTGGGCATGACCCGGCTGTTCCTTGAAAACGGCACCCAGGTTCCGGTGACCGTTCTTCAGCTCGACAACCTGCAGGTCGTGGCCCAACGCACCGCTGATCGTGACGGCTACACCGCCGTTCAGCTCGGCGCCGGTACGGCCAAGGCCAAGAACACCACGCAAGCTCAGCGCGGCCACTTCGCCAAGGCCAATGTCGCGCCGAAGCGGAAGATCGCGGAATTCCGCGTGACCCCGGATTGCCTGATCGAAGTTGGCGCGGAAATCACCGCTGACCATTACCTCGCCGGTCAGTTCGTCGACATCGCCGGGACCTCCTCGGGTAAAGGCTTCCAGGGTGCCATGAAGCGGCACAACTTCGGTGGTCTGCGGGCTTCGCACGGTGTGTCGGTTTCGCACCGTTCGCACGGTTCGACCGGCCAGTGCCAGGACCCCGGCAAGGTGTTCAAGGGCAAGAAGATGGCCGGCCACATGGGTGCCGTCCGTTCGACCACCCAGAACCTGCAAGTCGTCCGCACGGATGCCGAGCGTGGTCTGCTGATGATCAAAGGCGCCGTCCCCGGTCATGCCGGCGGTTGGGTCACGATCAAGGACGCCGTGAAGAAAGCAGCTCCCGCGGGTCTGCCGATTCCGGCAGCCGTCCGGCAAGCTCAAGTTTCGGCTGCGCCTGTCGCCGCTGAAGGGGGTGAAGCATGAAACTGAACGTCATCACGCTGGATGGGGCCGCAGCTGGCACCATCGACCTGGACGAAGCGCTGTTCGGCCTTGAGCCGCGCGCCGACATCCTGCACCGCGTCGTGCGTTGGCAGCGGGCGAAGTCGCAAGCTGGTACGCACTCCACGCTGACCCGTGCTGAAGTGTCCTACTCGACCAAGAAGATCTATCGCCAGAAGGGCACCGGCGGCGCACGCCACGGTTCCAAGAAGGTCTCGACCTTCCGTCACGGTGGTACCTCCAAGGGTCCGCATCCGCACAGCCACGCGCATTCGCTGCCCAAGCAGTTCCGTGCGCTCGGTCTGCGTCATGCCCTGTCCGCCAAGGCGAAAGCCGGCGAGCTGGTGATCATCGACACGGCAAGCCTAGCGGAAGCCAAGACCGCCGTTCTCGCCAAGTCCGTGATGGAACGTGGCTGGAAGCGCGTTCTGGTCATCGACGGTGCTTCGGTCAACGAGAACTTCGCCCTGGCCGCCCGCAACATCGAAGGCCTGGATGTCCTGCCGACGATGGGCGCGAACGTCTATGATATCCTGAAGCGTGACACCCTGGTGATCACCAAAGCAGGTATCGAAGCTTTGGAGGCTCGCCTGAAATGAGCGCGAAACCCGAACACTACGACCTGATCAAGAAGCCCGTCATCACCGAAAAGGCCACCATGGCCTCGGAAAATGGCGCGGTCGTGTTCCAGGTTGCGATGGATGCCACCAAGCCGCAGATCAAGGAAGCCGTCGAGGCGATCTTCTCGGTTAAGGTGAAGGCGGTCAACACCACCATCACCAAGGGCAAGTCCAAGAAGTTCCGCGGCCGTGCCGGCGAGCGGAGCGACAAGAAAAAGGCTTATGTTACGCTCGAAGAGGGTAACACTATCGACGTCTCCACGGGCCTCTGATAGTAAGCCGCGAATCTCCATGGCCCCGGTTCTCCGGGGCCATGGATTTTTAAGGAAGACAGTCCGCGGCCCCGGTTCTCCGAAGCCAAGGACGAGCAGATCGACGGTCTGGAGCCCGGGGTTACCGCCCTGCCAGACTTACCACCGGGGAGCTTCGGCGCCCTACACACCCGGGTCTGAAACCTCAGACCCCCCTAACGGAAGACAGAGAGCATGGCACTTAAGTCGTATAAGCCGACGACGCCTGGCCAACGCGGGTTGGTTCTGATCGACCGTTCGGATCTGTTCAAAGGCCGTCCGGTCAAATCCCTTACCGAGGGTTTGACCAAGACCGGTGGCCGGAACAATACCGGACGTATTACGATGTGGCACAAGGGTGGCGGCGCCAAGCGCCTTTACCGCATCGTCGATTTCAAGCGCACGAAATTTGATATGCCGGCTGTGGTCGAGCGGATCGAGTACGATCCCAACCGCACCGCCTTCATCGCCCTGATCCGCTACGAGGACGGCGAGCAATCCTACATCCTCGCTCCGCAGCGTTTGGCCGTTGGTGACTCGGTTGTCGCCGGCGCCAAGGTTGACGTGAAGCCCGGTAACGCGATGCCCTTCTCGGGCATGCCGATCGGTGCCATCGTCCACAACGTGGAGCTGAAGCAAGGCAAGGGCGGCCAGCTGGCCCGCGCTGCCGGCACCTATGCCCAATTCGTCGGTCGCGACGGTGGCTATGCGCAGATCCGCCTGTCTTCGGGCGAGCTGCGTCTGGTCCGTCAGGAATGCATGGCCACCATCGGTGCCGTGTCCAACCCCGACAACTCCAACCAGAACTTCGGTAAAGCCGGTCGTATGCGCCACCTTGGCGTCCGCCCGACCGTCCGCGGTGTTGCAATGAACCCGATCGACCACCCGCATGGTGGTGGTGAAGGCCGTACCTCGGGTGGCCGTCACCCGGTTACGCCGTGGGGCAAAGGCACCAAGGGCAACAAGACCCGCAAGTCCAAGCACTCGGACAAGCTTATTGTCCGTTCGCGTAACGCGAAGAAAGGGCGCTGATCCATGGCACGTTCTATCTGGAAAGGCCCGTTCGTCGACGGTTACCTGCTGAAGAAGGCAGAGACCTCGAAAGCGTCGGGCAAAAACGAAGTGATCAAGATCTGGTCGCGTCGCTCCACCATCCTGCCGCAATTCGTGGGCCTGACCTTCGGCGTCTACAACGGCAAGAAGCACATTCCGGTCAACGTGACCGAAGAGATGATCGGCCAGAAGTTCGGTGAATATTCGCCGACCCGGACCTATTACGGTCACGCCGCCGACAAGAAAGCCAAGAGGAAGTAAGCCATGGGTAAGGAAAAGAATCCGCGCCGCGTGGCGGACAATGAAGCAATGGCCGTGGCGCGCATGCTGCGCACCTCGGACCAGAAGCTGAACCTCGTCGCCGGTCTGATCCGCGGCAAGAAGGTGGACAAGGCTCTGGCCGACCTCACCTTCTCCAAGCGCCGGATCGCGGGCGAAGTGAAAAAGGTTCTGCAATCGGCGATCGCCAATGCGGAAAACAACCACAGCCTCGACGTCGACCAGCTGGTCGTCGCCGAAGCCTGGGTTGGCAAGAACCTCGTCATGAAGCGGGGCCGTCCGCGGGCACGCGGCCGTTTCGGCAAGATCATGAAGCCGTTCTCTGAAATCACGATCAAGGTCCGCCAAGTCGGGGAGACTGCATAATGGGTCAGAAGGTCAATCCGATCGGCATGCGCCTGCAGGTCAACCGCACCTGGGACAGCCGCTGGTTCGCCGAGTCGAAAGACTACGGCAACCTGCTGCTGGAAGACCTGCGCATGCGCGAGTTCGTGCACAAAGAGTGCAAGGCCGCCGGCATCTCCAAGGTGATCATCGAACGTCCGCACAAGAAGTGCCGCGTGACGATCTACACCGCCCGTCCGGGCGTGATCATCGGCAAGAAAGGTGCGGACATCGAGACGCTGCGCAAGAAGCTCTCGGTCTTCACCAAGTCCGAACTGCACCTGAACATCGTCGAAGTGCGCAAGCCCGAACTGGACGCCCAACTCGTTGCCGAGTCGATCGCCCAGCAGATGGAACGCCGCGTCTCCTTCCGTCGCGCCATGAAGCGCGGCGTGCAGAACGCGATGCGCATTGGTGCCCTCGGGATCCGTGTGAACGTCGGCGGCCGTCTCGGCGGCGCTGAAATCGCCCGGACCGAATGGTACCGTGAAGGCCGCGTGCCGTTGCACACGCTGCGCGCCGACATCGATTATGCCCTGTCCGAAGCCATGACGCCCTATGGGATCATCGGTGTGAAGGTCTGGATCTTCAAAGGCGAAATCCTTGAGCATGATCCCCAGGCCCATGACCGTCGTCAGGCTGAATCGCAGGAAGGCGCCGCACCGCGCCAACCGCGCCGCGAACGCGCCTAAGGGAGAATAGACATGCTGCAACCTAAGCGCACTAAATTCCGCAAGCAGTTCAAGGGCCGCATTCATGGTGAGGCCAAGGGCGGCTTCATGCTGAACTTCGGTTCCTTCGGCCTGAAGTCCACCGAACCCGAGCGTGTGACCGCGCGGCAGATCGAAGCGGCCCGCCGCGCGATCACCCGCCACATGAAGCGCCAGGGCCGCGTCTGGATCCGGATTTTCCCGGATGTTCCGGTCTCGGCCAAGCCCGTCGAAGTTCGTATGGGTAAAGGCAAGGGCTCGATCGACTACTGGGCGGCCAAGGTGAAACCCGGCCGTATCATGTTCGAGATCGACGGCGTCTCCGAAGAGATCGCCCGTGAGGCCCTGCGCCTCGGCGCGATGAAACTGCCGGTCCTGACCCGCGTCGTGCAACGCGAAGACTGGTAAGCACGGTGCGTGCCAGCACGCACCCTACCGAAAATGGGCCCCGCCGGTGACGGTGGGGCCTTTCTTTTTGATAAAGCCCATCCCGCAAAGGATCCTGTCATGGCCGAAATATCCTCCCTCTTCGTCACCCGCCTTTATCGCGCCGCCTTGTCCGAGCTGGGCAAGAAGAAGGTCGATTACGAGGCCCTGAAAGACGCCTGCGAGGCGATTGCCGAGGATGACGAGGCGGGCCAGGCCTGGTGCGAGGAGCACGGCTATCCGGGCTACACCTCCTATGCCTCGCTCAACGACCTGCCCTGGCGCTTTCCGATCTTTGCCGATCTGGAGAAGGCGCTCGACAAGCATGTCGCGGCCTTCTGCAAGGATCTGGGCTTCGACCTTGGCGACAAGAAGCTGAAATGCGGGAGCTTCTGGATCAACATCCTGCCGCAGGGCGGCATGCATGCCAGCCACATCCACCCGCATTCGGTGATCTCCGGCACCACCTATGTCGCCATGCCCAAGGGCACCTCGGCCCTGAAGCTCGAAGATCCCCGCCTGCCGATGATGATGCACGCGCCGCTGCGCCTCAAGAAAGCCGGGCAGGATCTGCAGAGCTTTGTCTATGTCAAACCAGAGGTTGGCGAGGTCCTGCTGTGGGAAAGCTGGCTGCGCCATGAGGTGCCGATGAACCTCGCCGAAGAGGAACGCATCTCGGTCTCCTTCAACTACGAATGGGCCTGACCCCGCCTCTGCACGGATGCGCAGAAGCCCTGCGGCTTTGCGCCTTTGCCGATGGCCGGGGGAGAGGTTATCTCTGCCCCAGCAATGGAGGCTGAGATGGCTGTTGAACTTGGGCTTGATACCTTTGGCGATACCCCGCTGAACCCTGAAGGCGCGCAGAAACGGCCGGATCAGGTGCTGCGCGATGTGGTCGAGCAGGCGGTTGTGGCTGACAAGGCCGGGGTTGATTTCATCGGCCTGGGCGAACATCACCGCCCCGACTTCGCCATCTCCGCCCCCGAGATCGTGCTGGCCGCCATCGCCGGCCGCACCGAGCGGATCCGGCTTGGCACCGCCGTCACCGTTCTGTCCTCGGATGATCCGGTCCGGGTGTTCCAGCGCTTTTCCACCCTCAACGCCGTGTCGAACGGCAGGGCCGAGGTGATCCTCGGCCGCGGCAGCTTTACCGAAAGCTACCCGCTGTTTGGCTATGACATGTCGGAGTACGAGGTCCTGTTCGAGGAAAAGCTCGACCTCTTCGCCCAACTGGTGCGCGAGAAGGAGGTCACTTGGGCTGGCTCCACCCGCACCGGCCTGAACAAGGTACGCGTCCAGCCGCCGCTCGGGCCGGAAGGCATGCCGGTCTGGGTCGGCGTCGGCGGCAGCCCGGAATCGGTGGTGCGTGTGGTGCGGCAAGACCTGCAGCTGATGCTGGCGATCATCGGCGGCGACCCGCGCCGCTTCCTGCCCTATATCGACCTCTACCACCGCGCCTGTGCCCAGCTGGAAAAGCCGGTGCGCCCGGTCGGCGTGCATTCCCCCGGCTTTGTCGCCGCAACGGATGAGGAAGCGCGCGAGATCGCCTGGCCCGCCCATCAGGAAATGTACGGCCGTCTGGGCCGTGAACGCGGCTGGCCGCCCACCACCAAGGCCCGCTTCATCGACGAGATCGAGAATGGCTCGCTCTACATCGGCTCGCCCGAGACGGTGGCCCGCAAGATCGCTGCCACCGTGGCCGACCTTGGCCTTGCGCGCTTCGACATGAAATATGCCACCGGCCCGATCGATCATGGCGCGCTGGTCACCTGTGTCGGGCTCTATGGCGAAAAGGTCATTCCGATGGTGCGCGACATCCTGGCCGCGACGCCCGCCAGCTGAAACAAAAAGGGACGGAGCGGCGCTCCGTCCCTTTCCAATTCTGCCGGTCGAAAGCTCAGGCTTCGGCGCTGACCGCTTCGGCCTCGTCAGCTTCGCCCTTGGCGGCCCGCTCGGCGATGGCCATGGTCACGCCGGCGCGCTTGATCGCCGTCAGGGCCCGGCGCATGCCGCGCAGTTCGGACTCGTTGACCGCCTGACGCGTCTCCCTCCAGGCGGCGGTGCGCTCGGCGGCGGTCTTGTCGGGGTTGGCCGCCGACCATTCCTGCTGCCACAGCGCGCGGACGAGCATCCGGGCGATCTGCAGTTCGGGGCCCTTGGGGCCGGCAGCGCCTTTGCCCTTGGCCTTGCCGCGCGGTTTGTCTGCAACTTGAAGCTGAACGTCGTCTTGCATGGGGAACTCCTGTGCGATTTGCCCCGGAATATGCCCATTTGGCCCATAGTCAACCTCTTCCCCGCTGAGCTGGGCCAAGGCCAGCCAAGCTTGGCCCGCTTTGAGCAAATGATGGTCAATTCCGCAGCGCCAGACCGGAAAACTCCCGCCTGTCGAGAATATCGGCAGTTTTCCTGCGGGGGGTGATCTGGTAAGCCCGAGACGTTGGCGCTTAGGATCGGCAAATCCGGCGGGTGATGGAATTGGAACAGGACGAAGGGATTTCGAATGGCGGGCAGATACCTGATGGTGGGTGCGGGGCTTTCAGGCGCGGTGATCGGTCGCCATCTGGCCGAGCTGGGGCATGAGGTCACGATCGTTGATGCCMGTGATCATGTCGCCGGAAATTGCCATTGCGAACGTGACCCTGAAACTGGCGTCATGGTCCATATTTATGGGCCCCATATCTTCCACACCGACGATGCCGAGGTCTGGGATTATGTGAATGCCTACGAGACCTTCATGCCCTACAAGAACCGGGTGAAGACCATCTCCAAGGGCCAGGTGTTTTCCCTTCCGGTCAACCTGCACACGATCAACCAGTTCTTCCACGCCACGATGAACCCGGCCGAGGCCAAGGCCTTCCTGGAATCCAAGGCCGACACCACGATCACCGATCCCCAGACTTTCGAGGATCAGGCCCTGCGCTTTGTCGGTCAGGAGCTTTATGAGGCCTTCTTCAAGGGCTACACGCAAAAGCAATGGGGCGTGCATCCGACCGCGCTTCCCGCCTCGATCCTGAAGCGGCTGCCGGTGCGCTTCAATTATGATGACAATTACTTCTTCCACAAATTCCAGGGCATGCCGCAAAACGGTTATACCGCGATGGTGGAACGGATTCTCGACCATCCGAATATCACCGTCCATCTGTCGACCCGCTTCACCCGCGACCAGGCGGCGGCGTATGACCATGTCTTCTATTCCGGCCCGCTGGATGGCTGGTACGAATACGACATCGGCCGCCTCGGCTACCGGACGCTCGACTTTGAACGCTTCACCCATCAGGGCGATTATCAGGGCTGCGCCGTGATGAATTACGGCGAGGTCGATGTGCCCTGGACCCGGATCACCGAACACAAGCATTTCTCCCCCTGGGAGGAGCATGAGGGTTCGGTGATGTACCGCGAGTTTTCGCGGCTTTGCGGGCCGGATGACATCCCCTATTACCCGATCCGCCTGATGGAAGAGCAGGAACTGCTCAAGCAATATGTGGCCCGGGCCGAGGCCGAAACCGGCGTCACCTTCGTAGGGCGTCTGGCGACCTATCGCTATCTCGACATGGACGTCACCATCCGCGAGGCGCTGAACACCGCCCGCACCTTCGTGGAAACCTCAGCCAAGGGCGGGACCATGCCGGCTTTCGCGGTACGCCCGATATGAACCAGCAGACCGCAGACGCTCTGCCGCCCCAGGGCGCAGAGCGGGTGCGTCTGGTGGCGCTCGTCGTCACCTACAACCGACGGATCCAACTGCACCGCACCATCGACCGGCTTCTGGCCGAGGATCTCGATGCGATCCTCGTCGTCGACAATGCCTCGACCGATGACAGCACCGAGTTCCTGTTCCGGGTCAAGGACCCGCGCCTGCATGTCATCACCCTGACCGACAATGTCGGCGGGGCAGGGGGATTTGAGCAGGGCCTGCGCGTGGTGGCCGAGAAGTTCGACCCCGACTGGTGCGTGCTGATGGATGACGATGCACGCCCAGATCCCGGCGTCATGTCGCTCTTTCTTGGCCGCGCCAGTGGGTTGGAGAAACAGGGCTTCGAGGCCGTGGCCGCTGGGGTCTACTACCCCGATGGCACGATCTGCGACATGAACCGCCCCTCGCGCAACCCTTTCTGGCACATGAAGGATTTCCTGCGCACCGCCTGTGGTGGCGGACGTGGCGGCTTTCACGTCGGCGATGCCGACTATGCCACGACCGAGCCTGTGGCGATTGATGCGACCTCCTTTGTCGGCTTCTTTCTGTCGCGCAAGGGGCTGGCGCGGGCGGGTTACCCGAATGGCGATCTGTTTCTTTACGCCGATGACGTGATCTACACGCTCAAGATGACGCGGATGGGCGGCTCCATCGGCTTCGTGCCCGACCTGCGGTTCGAGCATGACTGCTCCACCTATCGGCAGGGCGGCGGCGATATCTACCGCCCGCTGTGGAAGGTCTATTACAACTACCGCAACAGCCTTCTGGCCTACCGCGTCGCCGCCGGTCCGGTGCTGTTCTGGCCGGTCCTCGTCATGGCCGTGGTCAAATGGTACCTGCGCGCCCGCCATGCCGGCTCCGACCGGCTGGCCTATATGACGCTGTTCCGCATGGCCGTCATGGATGCGCTGCGCCACAACCTGACCCGCAAGCACACCGAGATCCGCCGCATCGCCCGCCACCCCGAGACCGAACATGACCCCAAGGCGCATCCGGCGCCGCGTCCGAAGTGAGGCGGTTTGTGCCGCGGTGCAGCAACCGCAGCGCGCCACTTGGCTTGACGCGGGCCCCCGGACTGCGCATCCTTTGGACGGGGCGGGATTTCCGCCCGCCTTCGCCGTGTTTTATCCGATGATTGCCGTTGCCGCCGGGCCCCCGCTTCAGCCCAAACCGAATGTCCGCCCGATATCTGCAGCTGTCCAACCGGGGTGATCCGTGTCCGCCAAAAAAACCCAAAGCATCCCGCGCAACCCCGCCAGGCTGGTCAGCCGCAACGCCACGGCCAGCCTGACCGCTGACGCTGTGCAATCCTGGCTCACCCTGCAGACCCTGCTTCTGGCCCAACCCGGCGTCTGCACCGAAACCGAGATGTTCTACCGCGCCTTCGGCCCGGTCTATGTCAGCGAACTGAACTCCCAGCTTCTGATCGAGCCGGGCTCGGCCCTGCATTTCTCGACTGCCTACAATCTTTTGGGGCTGGAGGCGCTGGAGGCCTCCTGCCGCCTCGGGCGCCTGGCCTTTGCGCTGCGCGGCACCGGTCTGGTCGAGGTCATCGTGTTTCAGGGTCTCGCCGGGCGGTCCTGGCAAAGGCTGGTCTCCGATATCGTGATGCTCGACCCCGAGGAGGAGACGGTCCTCGATCTGGATTGCGTGGGCCTGAACCGGCGCGAGGGCGCGCTCTGGGTCGAGCTGCGCGCCGTGGACGATGCCGAGGATGTCTGCCTCCAGTCCGGCCGTTTCCTGACCGACGCCCAGCCCGATCCCGCGACCCGTCTGGCGATCTGCCGCCCGCAGCGCGCATCGGCGGCGGCCGAGGCCGGCCCTGACCGGATGTTCGACCGTCTCGCCACCTGGGCCGCAGGACAGCAGGGCAGGGCCGCGCTCTTGACCTGCGGGCCGGTGGCGCAGACCTCCCCCGCCGTCATCAGCCTGCCCGCCACCCCCGACCGCCACACCGCCCACCAGGCCATGGTGGCCGAGGCGCAGGCGCGCGGCTTCACCCATGTCCTCCTCCTCGACCCCGACACCACCCTCGGGGTGGAGATGCTGGACCGCACGCTGGCGTGTCTCTCGATCCTGCGCAGTGGCACGGTGGCGATCGGCGCCAGCCTGCTCGACGTGGCCGAAGCCTCGCAGCTCTCTGACAACGGGTTGGTGCGCAATGCCGAAGGCAAACTGACCGCCCATGCCATGCAATTCGACATGCGCGAGATCGGCTCGGTTCTGGATTCCGGCTACGAGGCGGTGTTGGACTCGCGCTCGGGCCTGATCGTCGCGCGTTCCACCTTCGTGGCCCTTCCCCTGGCGGCCCTGGGCAGCGATCCGGCCGCCGCACTCCGGCGCGAGCGGTTCGGGGTGGATGAGGTGACCTGCCTTCAGGACGGTCTCTTGCAGGTCAATCCCTTGCCCGGTGTTCTGATCCGCCGCGACACCTATGGCCGCAAGGTCACCGGCCTCTTGACCCTGCAGAACCTGATCTTCCCCGAGCAGGGCATCTGCACCGAAGGCAACATGTTCTTCCACGGCCACGGCCCGGTCGTCTATGACGAACGCGCCGGCCTGATCACCGTGGCCCAGGGGGCGACGGCGGCGTTCGACACCTATTTCAACGCGCTCTCCATCGGCAAATGGCACGAGAATTGCGCGTTGAACGGTCTCTGGCTCGGCCTGACCGGGCGCGGGCGGGTCGAGGTCAAGGTCTTCCACGCCATCCCCGACCGCTCGTGGGAACTGCTGGCCACCACCATCGTCAGCCTGTCCAAGGGCAACGAGACCCTGATCGACCTGTCGCATTACGCCGACAACGCCACGCGCGGCGTGATCTTCTACGAGGTGCAGGCCCTCAGCCAAGGTGTGGCCATCACCGCCGCCCGCTACATGACCGAGGGCGCGCCCAACCCGGATCGGCGGCTGGCCCTGTCGATCACCACCTTTAAGCGCGAGGCGCAGGTCGAAAACACCGCCCGCCGTCTGGCGCATTACTTCGAACGCGCCGATTTCGCGCCCTATATGGACTGTTTCATCGTCGACAACGGCGATTCCGCCAAGATCCTCGCCCATCCGAAGATCCGTCGCATCCCCAACGCCAACCTCGGCGGCGCCGGCGGCTTCACCCGGGGCTTGCTCGAGGCCGAGGCGGCCGGCTACTCCCATGTCCTCTTCATGGACGATGACGCCTCGATCCCGATGGAGGCCTTGCACCGCACCTATGCCTTCCTGACGCTTGCCAAGGACCCCAAGGCCGCCATCGCGGGCGCCATGATCAACAACACCGACAAATGGCGGATGTGGGAGAATGGCGCCACCTTCGACCAGCGCTGCTATCCCCTTTTCACCGGGGTGGACCTGCGCGACCGCGACGCCGTGATCGCGATGGAGAACGAAAGCGCCCTGTCGCGGTCGTCCAAGATGTACGGTGGCTGGTGGTTCTTCGCCTTCCCGGTGGCCGAGGTCAAACGCCACCCCTTCCCCTTCTTCGTGCGCGGCGACGACGTGAACTTCTCGCTCGTCAACGAATTCGCCATCACCACGCTGAACGGCGTCGTCTCCTTTGCCGATGACTTCATCGACAAGGAAAGCCCGCTGACCTGGTACCTTGACCTGCGCAGCCACATGGTCCACCACCTGACGCTGGACAAGATGGAGGTCGGGCGGCTGGCCCTGACCCGGATCGGCCTGTCCTTCTTCAAGCGCAACATCGTGAAATTCCAGTACGAGACGCTGGAAGCCGTGCTGATGGCTTGGGAACATGTGCTTCAAGGCCCGGATTTCTTCACCAAAAACGCCGACGCCTCCGGCCCCCGCGCCGCGATCAAGGCCCTGACCAAGGTCGAAAGCTGGAAGCCCGTCGCCGATATCAAGCCCGAGCACAAGGCCGGCTTCCTTGACCGCAAACTCGGCGCGCGGCGCAAGTTCTATCCCTTGTCGCTGAACGGCCACTTCCTGCCCTTCTTCCCGATCTGGGGCAGCAAGCGCGTGATCCCGGCCTGGCAGCGCGGCCATCTCGATGCGGTCTGGGGGGCGGCACAGCTGACCTTCCTCAGCTCCAACCGCGACAAGGCCTATGTCACCAAACGGTCGAACTGGAAGGCGGCGAAGCTCTTGGCGCGGCTCACCGCCCTCAGCCTGCGCACGATCCTCGGCTACGACCGCCTGCGCGCCCTCTATCACCGCCGCTATCCTGAGATCACCTCGGCCGACTACTGGACCCAGACCCTGTCGATGCCGGAGAAAGCCGCGCCCAAGACCGAGGCGGCCCCCCTCATCGCTGACACGGCGGCCTGAGCGACATGCAGGACGACCTCGCCGAAACCCTGCGTCGCGTGATCGGCGATCTGGTCCGTCTGGTGCGTGAAGAGGCTGGCACCCCCTCCTCCGCCCAGTCCGAGACCTTGGGTCTGTTGGGCCGCCATGGCGCGCAAAGCATGGCCCGTCTGGCCACCGCGCGCGGGGTGCGCCACCAAAGCATGCGGCTGGTCGTGGCGCAGATGGAGGCGGAAGGTCTGGTCCACCGCGCCCCCGACCCTGCGGACGCCCGCGGCCAGCTGGTGACGATCACCGCCGCGGGGCAGGACCGCCTGCAGGCCGGGCGCGCTGCGCGCAGCCAGTGGATCGCCGCCCGTCTGGCCCAGCTTTCCCCACCCGACCGCGCAGCACTCGCCGCCGCCATGCCGGCGCTGCAAGCCCTGTCCCGGCCCGAGGCCTAAGCGCGCAGGCCGGCCAGCACGGCGGCCAGCGTGTTGACGCCCCAATGTTCCAGATAGCGCCCGTCGCGCAAGCGGACGATATCGATCACCTGAATCTCCACCGCACGCCCGGTCGCAGCCAGACCCAGCAGCGCCCCGGTATGCCGCCCGGTGATCGACTTGCGCGTCACCACCCGGTCGCCTTCGGCCAGCTGGTCATGGATCACCACCTTCAGCCCGGACAGCGCCGGGCGCAGCACCTGATCAAAGGTGTACCACATGCCTGACGCCCCTTGCGGCGCGCCAGGCGGGACAGAGTGGTTGATGAATTCGGGGTCCATCAAGGCGGCAAAGGCCTCAGCCGAGCCGCCCTCGATCACCTCGGCGTTGAAACGGCGCACCGCCGCCTTGTGCATGTCCTGCATCTTCTGACTCCATCGGGGAATGGAGGCATATATACAGTTATGCTGTATATATCGTCAACCGGCTCAGGCCAGATGGTCGCGGAACTCCGCGATCACCTGTTCGTAAACCGCGCGCTTGAAGGGGACTATGGCGGCCAGCATCTCCTCTGCGCTGATCCAGCGCCATTCGGCAAATTCCTGATGCGGCTGCACGATGTTGACCTGATCGTCACGCCCGGTGAAAAGATAGAGGAACCAGCGCTGCTTTTGCCCGCGGTACTTGCCGCCCCAGACCTTGCCCAAAAGCTCGGGCGGCAGGTCATAGGTCAGCCAACCGGCGGATTTGGCGACAAACGCCGCCAGATCCGGGGTTACGCCGGTTTCTTCGCCCAACTCCCGCAGGGCCGCGACGCGCGGCTTTTCGCCCTCGTCGATCCCGCCCTGCGGCATCTGCCAGGCCGCAGCCCCGCCCTTGGCCTGCCCGCCATCCAGCCGCCGCCCGGCAAAGATCAACCCTTGCGGGTTGATCAGCGTGACGCCGACGCAGGGACGGTAGGGCAGATCCTCTGCCTTGACCGCCTCGCTCACGGCTTCTGGTCCACCGCGGCCAGACCGCGCAGGATGTCGACCGCATAGGCCAACTGGAAGTCGCTGTCGCGCAGCTTGGAGGCTTCTTCCGTCCGCGCGCGGTCGGCTTCCAGCTGTTTCTTCTCGTCATCGGTCATCGAGTCGTTGGACAGGATGCCGTTCAGATCGGCTTCCGAGGTCATCTTGTTCGGATCGGCATTCGGATCCTCGGGCTTGGCGTTCGGGTCCACCGGCGGCTGGTTCACCACGATATCGGGCATGACACCCAAAGCCTGGATCGACCGGCCCGACGGAGTGTAATAGCGCGCCGTCGTCAGGCGCATCGCCCCACCATCCCGCGTCGGCAGGATGGTCTGGACCGAGCCCTTGCCGAAGCTCTTGGTCCCCACAACGATGGCCCGGTGATGGTCCTGCAAGGCGCCGGTCACGATCTCCGAAGCCGAGGCCGAACCGCCATTGATCAGCACGACCATCGGCTTGCCATTGGTCAGATCACCCTTGGTCGCGTTGAAGCGCTCGTTGTCCTGCGGGTTGCGCCCGCGGGTCGAGACGATCTCGCCCTCGTTGAGGAACGCATCCGACACCTGGATCGCCTGCACCAGCAAGCCGCCAGGGTTGTTGCGCAGGTCAAGGACCACGCCATTGACCTTGTCCAGACCGCCGGCCTGATCGACCGCCTTCTTCAGCTCGGCCTGCAGGCCCGAGAAGGTCTGATCGGTGAAGGACGAAATCCGCAGGACAACCGTGCTGCCCTCCAGCCTTCCCTTGACCGCCGCCACCTTGATCGTGTCGCGGATGATCGAGACGTCGAACGGGTCCTTGGTCCCCTCGCGCACGACAGAGATCACCACTTCCGAGCCGATCGGCCCGCGCATCAGGTCCACCGCCTGATCCATCGTCAGCCCGTTGACCGACTTGCCATCGACCTTGATGATCAGATCGCCGGTCTTGATCCCGGCCTTGTCGGCCGGCGTGCCGTCGATCGGCGAGACGACCTTGATGTAACCGTCCTGCTGGGTCACCTCGATGCCGAGGCCGCCGAACTCACCCTTGGTCTGGACCTGCATCGCGGCATTGTCCTTGGGGTTCATATAGCTCGAATGCGGGTCAAGCGAGGTCAGCATGCCGTTGATCGCCGCCTCGATCAGTTTCTGGCTGTCGACCTGTTCGACATATTGGCTGCGGATGCGTTCGAAGGCATCGCCGAACAGATCCAGCTGCTGATAGACAGAGGTGTTCTTGCCGGCCTCCTCTGCGATCAGCGGCCCGGCGAATTGGGTGACAAGCAACGCTCCCGCCACCGTGCCGCCGATTGCGGCCATCAGAACCTTGTTCATGCCTTCTTATTCCTCGTTAGCGGTGAACCAGTCCGTCGGATCGATCGGCTGGCCCCCATTGCGCAATTCCACATAAAGCGTTTCGCTGTCGCCTGCACCAGAGCCGTTGTCGGCCGGACGCAGGATATCTGCGGCATTTGCCGCCGTTGCCTCCACCGATCCGCCCATCAAGCCCAAGGCATCCCCCTGCGAGACGACATCGCCCACTTCGCCATAGACCTGATCGAGCCCGGCCAAAACCAATAGATAGCCTGCTCCCGGCTCCAGGATCATCACATTTCCGTAGTCGAGCAAGGGGCCGCGGTAGCGGATCGTCGCGGCCCAAGGGGCGGTGACCAAGGCGAGTGGCCTTGTGGCCAGCGTCAGCCCCGGTTTGGTGACGCCCTTGGCATCGGTCTCGCCGGGGTGGAGGATGATATGGCCCAGAACCGGCCAGGGCAGGGCACCCTTGGCCTCGGCAAAGCCCTGCACGCTGGTGGTCTGCGGGTCGAGGCCCTTGGCAAAGGCGGCGAGCGTCTTGGCATTGGCGACCAGCGCCTGCAGGGCGGCGGGGTCTTCGGTGATCCGCTTGGGCAGGGCGGTGCGGTCCGACATCGCCTGCGACAGGTCGGTGCGGGCCAGCTGCACCTGCCGCAGCCCCTGCGCCAGCGTCGTCTGCGCCTGGGTCTGCAAGGCGCGCAGGTCGCGAAGCTCCGTCAGATCCTGCTTCAGCCCGGCGGCTTCCTTCTGCAGGGCGGGCGCCACCTCCGCCAGCACCATGCCCGACCGCACCGTGCCCAAAGGCCCATCGGGATGGAGGAGGAGGAGCGGCCCCTGCTCACTGTCCAGCCCCGCCAGCACCCCCAGAAGTTGCGAAACCTGCCCGCGCTTGGCCTGGAACTGCAAGGTCAGCGCGGTTTCGCGCAGCTGCGCCTGCCGCATCGCCTCGCGCAGGGCCAGAAGCCCGCCCTCATAGGCCTTGATCGTCTTGGTCAGCGCCGCGACCCGGTCCTTGGCCGCATCCGCCGCCTGCAGGGCCTTGACCGAGGCCTCCAGATCCGCCGAGGCCTTCTGCGCCGCCTTGGCGACACTGCCCTGCACCTCCTGCGCAAAGACCCCCGGCGCGCCGAGGGTCAGAAGCAGGGCAAGGGCGCAGGCTTTGATCATGCCAGAAGCAGGCTCTTTCCGGTCATCTCGGGCGGCTGCTCCAGCCCCATCAGCGCCAGAAGCGTCGGCGCCAGATCAGCCAACCGCCCACCCTGCCGCAGAACCGCACCCTCCGGCCCGCCGACCAGCACCACCGGCACCGGGTTGGTGGTATGCGAGGTATGCGGGCCCCCGGTCACCGGGTCCACCATCAGCTCGCAATTGCCATGGTCCGCGGTCACGATCATCGCCCCGCCCATGGCCTTCAGCGCCGCCAAGGCCCGGCCCAGCCCGATATCCACCGCCTCCACCGCCTTGATCGCGGCGGGCAGGCTGCCGGTGTGGCCCACCATGTCCGGGTTGGCGAAATTCACCACGATCAGGTCATAGCCCTTCTCGATCGCCATCACCAAATGATCCGACACCTCGACCGAGGACATCTCGGGCTGCAGATCATAGGTCGCGACCTTGGGCGACTTCGGCATGAAACGGTCCTCACCGACAAAAGGCTGCTCGCGCCCGCCGTTCAGGAAGAAGGTCACATGCGGATATTTCTCGGTCTCGGCCAGCCGGAACTGGGTCTTGCCGTGATCGGCCACCCATTCGCCGATGGTGTTGACAATCGAGCGTTTCGGATAGGCCGTCGCCATATAGGTGTTGTGGCTTTCGGAGTACTCCACCATCCCCAGCAGCGCCGCCCAGACCGGCCGCTTGCCGGCATCAAAACCGCCAAACGCCGGATCGGCCAGCGCGGCGAGGATCTCGCGCGCGCGGTCCGACCGGAAGTTCAGGCAGAAGAACCCGTCGCCATCCTTGGCCCCGGCGTAATCGCCGATCACGGTCGGCGCGATGAACTCGTCCATCTCGCCCTTGGCATAGGACTGCGCCACCGCCTCCTGCGGGGTCGCCGCCACCTCGCCCTTGGCATGAACCATGGCCTGATAGGCGCGCTCGACCCGCTCCCAACGGTTGTCGCGGTCCATCGCCCAATAGCGCCCGATCACCGTGCCAACCCTGGCCCCGAAGGGCAGCGAGACCATCAGATGTTCGACAAACTCCGCCGCCGAATTGGGCGCCACATCGCGCCCATCGGTGATCGCGTGCAAGACCACCGGCACGCCCGCCGCCGTGATCGCCCGACAAGCCGCCAGCACATGGTTGAGATGCCCATGCACCCCGCCATCCGACACCACGCCCATCAGATGCGCCACGCCACCCGAGGCGCGCATCTTGGCTACAAACTCCACCACGCCCTCGTTCTTGGCAAAAGACCCATCCTCGATCGCCAGATCAATCGCGCCCAGATCCATCGCCACCACCCGTCCCGCGCCGATATTGGTGTGGCCGACCTCGGAATTGCCCATCTGCCCGGTCGGCAGGCCCACATCCGGGCCAAAGGTGGTCAGCGTCGCATGCGGGCATTCCGCCCAGATCCGGTTGAAATTTGGCACATGGCCCTGCGCCGGGGCCGAAACCGCCGGATTGGCCCCGATCCCCCAGCCATCCAGAATGCACAGAACAACGGGTTTGAACGCGGTCATATCGGTCTCCAACTTGCTCTTGCCGTTCATATGACCGACAGGACCCAGAAACAACAACCCCAATGCAAAACGGCGAGGCCAAAGCCCCGCCGCCCTTGCAATTCAGCCGGTTTTACTTTGCCGCAAAGCCCGGCAAATCGGCATCGCTGAAGCCCACGACGTAGAACAGGTTCGGCCCGGCGGTTTCAGGCAGAAAGTCGTTGTCATTGGCAATGTACAGCGTGTGCAGAACCGTGCCGTCCAGCGTCACGTCCTCGCCAAAGGCCATGCCTTCGATCTTCGACGGCACCTTGTCCGCCGTCACACCATGCGCACCCAGCAGCGCCACAAGATCCAGCACTTCGGTTTTCTTCACGACCGCTTCAACAGCCTCCGGCCCGGCGAGCGCAGTGATGTCCTTGGCGCCCGTCAGATCGATGCGGAACAGCTTCTTGGCTTCGGCGGGCGAACCGTCGCCCAGCCCCGCGCCATCGCGTTCATCCAGCAGGAATTCATGGTCGTTGATCGCGACAATCTCGCTGACGCCCGAACCATCGGAGAGCTTGTAGCCATATTCATGCGTCTCGCCCGAGGCGAGATCGACGGTCACCAGACGAATCAGCTTCTTGCTGGCTTTGTCGCCCGCATCCTGCTCCAAAGCGGCCTGCATCACGCCGACCAGCATCTTGCCATCCGGGGTGATCGCCAGCCCCTCCATCCCCTTGTTGGTGACGCGGCCAAGGGTGTTGCCCTTGATCTCGTCATCCTTCATCGCCGAAAGCTTGCTGATGCACAGGTTCTCCGGCAGGGCAATCGCCTTGATGCGCGCGCCCGTCGCCCGGTCGAACTCATACAGATAAGGGCCATATTCGTCCGAGACATAGACCGACTTGCCATCCGCCGAGACCCGGATGCCCTCGGCATCGAAACGCCCGTTGCCCGGGTTGCAGGAGGATTTCGCCGGGTCCATCGCATCCGACCGCCCGGTGAAGTAGTTATGCCCCGCAGTATTCTCCGCCGGCACGCCCGAGCCGATGTCCAGGCCCTCGCCCGAGCCATAGACCAGCGCATCCGGGCTATAAAGCAGGGTGGTGGCGGTCAGTTCGGGCTTCATCTCGAAGGGCAGGGCGGCGCCTGCGGCGGCGGGGGTCAGCGCCAGGGTCAGCGTGTCAAAGCGCGGGATGAAGGTCACGGTGTCATCAACCTTGGGGTTGAAGGGCGTTGCATTCGGCCCGCGGTCCGGCAGGCCCAGGAAGGTGCCATTGCCCGCATAGGCCAGACCCGAACCAAGCCCGCCCAGCATCGCCTTCGGCAGACTGTTCTCCAGATTGCCTTTGAGCCCGGACATGTCCAGCCCCTCGCCCGCCGCACTTGCGGTCATCTGGCCGATGGCCAGCAACTTGGGTTCAGCGCTGGCCGCACCTGCGGCCAGAACCACAGCAACCGTCCCCAAGAACGTCGAAATACCTGAGCGCATGTCGCTCTCCCCTCATGATGTCCCCTCCGTCCTTAGGGGTGCCTCATGACGCTTCCGCGACAGATTTTCAAAGGGAGCATGACAGAGGCGCAGGCCGGAGTCCTGCGCGGGAAGATCTTAACAAAAGATGAAGAAAAAATGCAAAGTTATTTTAAATCAATGGGTTGATGTGGATTGCACGCGTGCAATCACACAGGTTTCACGCCCTGTGATAAGGCCCGCCACCGAGGATCGTCGCGGCCCGGTACAATTGCTCGGCCAGCATGACCCGGACCATCATATGCGGCCAGACCATCAGGCCGAAGCTGACCGAGGCATCGGCCTTGGCCCGAAACGCCGGATCAATCCCATCCGCCCCGCCGATCACGAAAGCCACATCCTGCCGCCCGGCATCCCTCCAGCGGGCCAACTGGGTGGCAAACTCGGGCGAGGACATGAGCTTGCCCCGTTCATCCAGCGTGACCAGAACCGCGCCCGAAGGCACGGCCCGCGCCAGAAGCTCGGCCTCGGCTGCCATCCCAAGGTTCTTCTTGTCCTCGACCTCATGTTCCAAAACCGGGCCAAGCCCCAAGGGCCGCCCGGTCCGGTCGAATCTTTGGAAGTAATCCGCCACCAGATCGCGTTCAGGTCCGGCACGAAGCCTTCCCACCGCCACCAGATGCACCCTCATCTCAGACCGCAGCGTCCGTGTCGGTCCGATGCGCCGCCGAGGGCATCCACATCTTCTCCAGCTGGTAGAAGTCGCGCACCTCGGGCCGGAAGACGTGGATGATCACGTCGCTGCCGTCGATCAGAACCCAATCGCCGGTTTCCTTGCCTTCCATCTTGGCGCCCATGCGGAACTTTTCCTTCAGCCGGTCAGACAGCTTGTCGGAAATCGAGGCGACCTGACGCGAGGAGCGGCCCGAGCAGATGACCATGTAGTCGGCCACATCCGAACGCCCGCGCAGGTCGATCTGCACGACATCTTCGGCCTTGTCGTCGTCAAGCGAGGCCAGAACCACCGCCAGCACATCTTCCGCCGTATAGTCGGGCGCAGCCATGCGCTCGGCCCGGGGCCCGACCGGAAGCCCGGTCGCAGGATCAAATTGAGACAGGACAGCGTCCTCCGGTAAGGCGCAGCGCCTGAAGGGCGGTGCGGGATGAGTTCAGACTAGCAGTAGGCGAAGGATTTCTCAACGTCCCGCAGGTGAAGCGCGCCCCATATCGGGATTTGGCGCCAAGGTCGAGTCCTCGCCTTCACCCATTTTGATCCCGCCCTTGGGCAACACATGCACCTCGCGCTGCGGGAAGGGAATCCGGAAGCCCTCGCGCTTGAAAGCATCCCACAGCGCCAGATAAACCTGCCCCCGCACATTGGTCAGCCCCTCGCGCGGGTCGCTGATCCAGAAGCGCAAGACATAGGAGACCGAGCTTTCGCCAAAGCCAGTGACATGACAGACCGGATCGTGCGATTTGAGCACGCGCGAGACCGTCCGCGCCGCATTTACCGCGACGCGCCGCACCTGATGCGGATCGTCGGCGTAAGAGATGCCAAAGGTGATATCGAGCCGCACCAGGTCATTGCTATGCGACCAGTTGACCACCTGGCCGGTGATCAGGTCCTCGTTCGGGATCAGATATTCCCGCCCGTCGCGGGTGACGACCGAGACATAGCGCGCCCCGAGCGAGGCGATCCAGCCGAAGGTATCGCCCAGGCTGATCACATCGCCCGGCTTGATGCTTTCGTCCATCAGGATGATCACGCCAGAGACGAGGTTCGACACCACCTTCTGCAAGCCAAAGCCCAGACCCACGCCGATCGCCCCGGACAGGAAGGCCAATCCGGTCAGGTCGAACCCCAGCGCCTTCAACCCCAGGAAGGCCGCTGCGGAATAGAGCACGATCTGCACCAGCTTGACCGCCAGCACGCCCACCGAGGGCGAGATGTCGTCATTCTTGGCCAGCCGTCGCGTGATGGCTTGAGTCAACAGCCGCCCCGCCGAGATCAGCACCGCCGTCACCACCAGCGCCCGCACCACCCCCAAGGCCGTGATCCGCACATCGCCCAGCGTGATCCCGAGCGAGTCCAGAAAGTCGGTCGCCGCCGCCAGAAACCCCATGTATTGCAGGGTCACATAGATCCACCCCGCCCAGGCCACGACCCGGCGCAGGAAAGGGTTGCGGATCAGCCGCGCCACCAGCCCGATCAGCACCCAGGCCGAGGCGACCGTGGCCGCGATCACCACCAGATAGCGCCGCGAGGGATAGATCGAGATCTGCTCGATCACCCCGACCGCAATCCAGGTCAGTGCGACAAAGCTGATGCCCCGGATGCGCCGCTTCAGAATCGCGTAAAACCGCATGCGTTGCGGCGGAACGCCCTCCAACCTGCGCAGATAGGCGTCCACGCGCGGCTCGGCATAGTAACGGATCAGGGCGGCGACCCCGAAGAGCACGACCACCAGCACCACCTGCAACAGCCGCGACGGCAAAAGCAGCGACTGCAGAAAGGTCGAGATCTGCGTCGCCAGATCCTGCGCGCTGGCCAGAATGTCGGGGTCTATGGTGTCCATGGAACGAATCTGTCGCATGACGCGCCCCGCAAAGCAAATCCCGCGCGTCAGGCGCCGGATGGGAACTCCGGTCCCGCGAGCCATGCGGCTGGCGCAAGGGTGCCTCTCTGGCGTCATGCATCAGGTGCAAAGCGCCATCCCGCAAACGGGGCTGGCTCGGATTGCTGCGTTGCGGCATAAGGGCGTCAGGGAGGATATCAGGAGTTAGAACCATGAAACCCACGATTTCCCGCCTGTTCCACCGCCTCTTTCCGATGATTCCCAGCCGTGCGGACCGTGAACTTGCCTATCTCTGCGGATCGGTCAGCCGTTATGACCTTGAATCCCGCGAGCGCGAGATCAGCCGGGGCAAATTCGCCGCCTACTGATCGTCTTTGCTGAAATAAGCCTGCAATTCGGGGCTTCGGCCCCGATTGGCACCACGCTCCCGGCTTGATTGCGCGGCCCGATCGGCATATCTAGCCCTCCATGGATCGTTTCTTCGACATCGCGGATCACGCACGTCTGCCCTGGCGCTTTACGCAGCGCCTGCGGTCTGTCCTCGCACGAATTTGACTGTCGCGTCTTAGACGCGCCCCGCGCCTCGGCGCGGCTTTTGTCCATTCCCGAACCACAGCTGAAGTGAGAGAGCCATGACCGCTCGTACCCTGTATGACAAGATCTGGGATGACCATCTGGTTGACCAAGCCGAAGACGGCACCTGCCTGCTCTATATCGACCGCCACCTAGTCCATGAAGTGACCAGCCCGCAGGCCTTTGAAGGGCTGCGCATGACGAACCGCAAGGTCCGCGCGCCTGAGAAGACCATCGCCGTGCCCGATCACAACGTGCCGACCACGCTGGACCGCGCCAATGCCGCCACGATGACCGAGGATTCGCGGATCCAGGTCGCCGCTTTGGACAAGAACGCCAAGGATTTCGGCATCAACTACTATCCGGTGTCGGATGTTCGCCAAGGCATCGTCCACATCGTCGGCCCGGAACAGGGCTGGACCCTGCCCGGCATGACCGTGGTCTGTGGTGACAGCCACACCGCGACCCATGGCGCCTTTGGTTCGCTGGCGCATGGCATCGGCACCTCGGAAGTGGAACATGTGCTGGCGACGCAAACGCTGATCCAGCGCAAGGCCAAGAACTTCAAGGTGGAAATCACCGGAAGCCTGCGCCCGGGCGTCACCGCCAAGGACATCACCCTGTCCGTCATCGGCGCCACCGGCACCGCCGGCGGCACCGGCTATGTCATCGAATACTGCGGCCAGGCGATCCGCGAACTGTCGATGGAAGGCCGGATGACCGTCTGCAACATGGCGATCGAGGGCGGCGCCCGCGCTGGCCTGATCGCCCCCGATGAGAAGACCTTCGCCTATTGCATGGGCCGCCCGCACGCGCCGAAAGGTGCGGCCTGGGAGGCTGCGGTGGCCTATTGGAAGACCCTGTTCAGCGACGCCGACGCCCATTGGGACAAGGTCATCACGCTGAAGGGCGAGGATATCGCCCCGGTCGTCACCTGGGGCACCTCTCCCGAGGACGTGCTGCCGATCACCGGCGTCGTGCCGAACCCGTCCGATTTCCACGGTGGCAAGGTCGAGGCCGTGCAGCGCTCGCTGGATTACATGGGCCTGACGCCGGGCCAGAAACTGTCGGACATCACGATCGACACCGTCTTCATCGGGTCCTGCACCAACGGAAGGATCGAGGATCTGCGGGCGGCTGCGGCCATCCTGAAGGGCAAGAAGAAGAAAGACGGTCTGCGCGCCATGGTCGTCCCGGGTTCGGGTCTGGTCCGCGCCCAGGCCGAGGAAGAGGGCCTGGCCCAGATCTTCATCGACGCGGGCTTTGAATGGCGTCTGGCCGGCTGCTCGATGTGCCTGGCGATGAACCCCGACCAGCTCTCGCCGGGCGAGCGTTGCGCGGCGACCTCCAACCGCAACTTCGAAGGCCGTCAGGGCCGCGGGGGGCGCACCCACCTCCTGAGCCCCGCCATGGCCGCCGCCGCCGCGATCACCGGTCACCTGACCGATGTGCGCGAGCTGATGAGTGAGACGGTCTGAGGCATGCGTCTCGACACAAAGGATGACTTCCATCGGGAGAGTGAGAGGCGGCTGGAAGCTGTCCTTGCCAAGTCGGATGTCACCTTTGTGTCGGGTTATACCGACGTCCTGATCGGCTGCGAGCAAGCCTTCGGAGAGCGAGCCCTCATGCGAGAGGAGAGGTTGTTGGCTTCCGCCATGGCTTGTGACACCTGCATTCAGTCAGGCGGGCTGGCAAGTTGCTTCGAATACGCTTCTCCCCACCTTCTGCGGGGAGATGCCGCCATGACCCTGATCGCCTTGCCTTCTCAAGCGAAGATACTGCGCAAGGCCGTGGACACATCAGATCTTGGCGATGCAGCAACGTCTTCAGCCTTGCAGGCTGTCTTCTTCGCCAGAAATGGCGACGATCTTGACAAATGGATCGAGAGGCTCGCGCCGCTTGAGGCCGCCTATTACGAACTTGGGCTGGGGACGGTCAGTGCGGCCGTCCTTGCCTTTATTCAGGAACATCATCGGGCGCTGCGGCGACCCTCCTTGTAGGAAACGAAGATGGAAAAATTCACCAAACTGACCGGCATCGCGGCGCCCATGCCCTTGGTCAACATCGACACCGACATGATCATCCCCAAGCAGTTCCTCAAGACCATCAAGCGGTCGGGGCTGGGGGTGAACCTGTTTGACGAGATGCGCTACAACCTCGACGGCTCGGAAATCCCGGAGTTCGTGCTGAACCAGCCGGCTTACCGTCATTCGCAGATCCTGATCGCGGGCGACAACTTCGGCTGCGGCTCGTCGCGCGAACATGCGCCTTGGGCGCTGTTGGACTTTGGCATCCGCTGCGTGATCTCGACCTCTTTCGCCGACATCTTCTTCAACAACTGCTTCAAGAACGGCATCCTGCCGATCGTGATGCCGCAAGACGTGGTCGACGTGCTGATGGAGGACGCCAAGAAGGGCGCCAATGCCCGGCAGACCGTGGATCTGGAGGCGCAGACCGTCACCACCTCGGATGGCCAGGTTTTCCCGTTTGAGGTCGACAGCCACTCCAAGCACTGCCTGATCAACGGCCTGGATGACATCGGTCTGACCCTCGTCAAGGCCTCTGCCATCGATTCGTTTGAGAAAAAGGCAGCGACGCTGCGGCCCTGGGCCTGATCCCGACCCTATCGCTAGAAAATAAAACCTAGCAGCTACAACATCTTGCGCCGTCCGGTTTATTACCTACCGGGCGGCCATTTTTTTAACGCAAAATTGATTCAATCCTGCAACACCCGAACCGTGAAAGCGCCGCTTTGGCCGGGTCTTGTGGCCGTGACGGTTGCAGTGTTGCGGGAAAGAAGGCACAATTTGGGCAAGATTGAGGCAATCCGCCGCAATGTGCGGAAAATCGCTGGAACAAGGGCCTGGCAAAGCATCAGGACCGTCTGGCAGAGGGGTGCAGGAGCAGTGATTTCGCGGCTGACAGGCGCGGCGATGCGGGCTGTGTTGGTGATGCTTGTCGTCGCCACGCCGACCGTTCTTTTGGCCGATCCGCGGGCCGACAGCCAGCAGATGGTGGCGCTTGTCGCGCTGTTTCTGGGCGTGCTGACCTTTGTCGAATACAACTCCGTCTACCCCGGCCTGGTCGAGTTCCGCGATGCGCCGCCCTTCAACCGCATCCGCTTTCTGATGCTGTTCGCCACGGTGTTCTGCCTTTCGGTGATCGAACGCGGCCGGGTGCATCCCTCGACCATGACCGAACTGGTCCATGCCGTGGGCGCGCTGATCGGCCTGTCGATGGATTTCCCCTATAGTCCGGTGCGGCTGGCCACGCTGATGATGTCGGCGGGATCGACCAGCGCCCAGGTCGGCGCGGTGCGGACGGCGGCGGGGATGTCTTACCTGATCTCTTTGATCTCGCTCGCGATTTTTGTGATCATGATGCGGATGGGTGGCTGGCCCCGGCGGGACCGGCCCTTCAACGTCTGGGTCAATCTGCCAACCTTCGACCCGACTTCGGGCGGGGATGTGGTGGTCCGTCTGACCCGCGATGCGCGGATCAACATCGCGCTCGGCTTCCTGTTGCCCTTCATCACCCCCGCCGTGGTCGAGATCGCCTCCTGGGGCTTTGCCCCGATGGCGCTGACCTCGCCGCAGACGATGATCTGGACCATGACGCTGTGGGCCTTCCTGCCCGCCAGCCTGTTCATGCGCGGCATCGCGATGGGCCGGGTCGCCGCGATGATCCTGAGCCGCCGTCAGGCGCGGGGCGGCGAGGCGGGTGCGCAATACGCGCCGGTCTGATCCTCTGGCTACTGTTCGGCCTGCTGCCGGGTCCGGCGGCGGCGCAAAGCCTTCTGGTGGCGACCTATGACAGCGGCATGGCGCAGGCCGGTCCCGGGCTGTTGCTGCAGCACCTGATCAAGGCCGACGACCCGCAGATCGAGGCGGGCATCGTGGTCCTGCTGGCGCTGAAGGCCGATCTGCTCGTCCTGACCGATTTCGATTATGACCATGATGGCGCAGCCCTGGCGGCCCTGCAGGCGCGGCTGCGCGCCGCAGGCCTGGACTACCCCGAGGCTCTGGCCCTGCGCCCCAACACCGGCATTCCAACCGGGCTGGACCTTGACCATGACGGCGCTCTCGCCGGGCCACGCGATGCGCAGGCCTATGGCCGCTTTGCCGGGCAAGCTGCCATGGCGATCCTGTCGAAGCTGCCGATCGACCGCGATCATGTGACGGATTACTCGGGCCTGCTGTGGCGCGATCTGCCCGGCGCCAACCTGCCGCCCGACCTTGCGCCCGAGGCCGCCGCCCTGCAGCGCCTGTCCACCGCCGGGCATTATGCCGTGCCGGTAACCTATGCCCCGGGCAAGGCGCTGACCCTGCTGGTCTGGTCCGCCACCCCGCCGATCTTTGACGGACCCGAGGACCGCAATGGCCGCCGCAACGCCGACGAGACCGCCCTCTGGCTGCGCCTGTTGGACGGCAAGCTGCCCAAGCCCCCCGATCCCGGCTTTCACCCCGCTCCGCGCCCGCCCTTCCTGCTGATGGGGGAGCCGAACCTCGACCCTCAGGATGGCGACGGCTTGCCCGAAAACCTCCGCGCCCTGATGGCGCGCCCCGAGTTGCAGGACCCGATGCCGCGCGGCACCGCGGGGCGGGCGGATCACGGGGCGGGCGATCCGCGCCTCGACACCGCGGTCTTCAAGACCGGCTGGGGGCTACGGCTCGACATGATCCTGCCCTCCCGCGATCTGGGCGTCGTGGCCGCTGGCGTGCTCTGGCCGCCGGACAGTGACCCGCTCGCCCTGACCCTCGCCACGGCAAGTCGGCACCGCCCGGTGTGGCTGCGGCTGACCCTGCCCTGAAAGGCGGGAAATCCTTGCGATACAACGCGGCGCGCCCCTGTGCCGCTTGACCCCGCGCGCCCCAGCCGCTAGGCCAACCGCGACCAATTCAGCAGGAGCGCCCCATGGCCAATCCCTCAATCCTCATCCTCGCCGGTGACGGCATCGGCCCGGAAGTCATGGGCGAGGTCAAAAAGATCATCTCCTGGTTCGACACCAAGCGGGGCATCAAATTCGACGTCTCCGAGGATCTGGTCGGCGGCTGCGCCTATGACGCGCATGGCACGCCCCTGACCGACGCCACAATGGCCAAGGCGCAGGAAGTGGACTGCGTTCTGCTGGGCGCCGTCGGCGGCCCGAAATACGACAAGCTGGACTTCTCGGTGAAGCCCGAGCGCGGCCTGCTGCGCCTGCGCAAGGAGATGGACCTGTTTTCCAACCTGCGCCCGGCGCAGTGCTTTGACGCTTTGGCCGACTTCTCCTCGCTGAAGAAAGAGGTCGTGGCCGGCCTGGACATCGTCATCGTGCGCGAGCTGACCTCGGGCGTCTATTTCGGCGAGCCGCGCGGCATTTTCGTTGAAGGCAACGAGCGGGTTGGCATCAACACCCAGCGCTATACCGAATCCGAGATCGCCCGCGTGGCGCGTTCGGCTTTCGAGCTGGCCCGCAAACGCAACAACAAGGTCTGCTCGATGGAGAAGGCCAATGTGATGGAATCGGGCATCCTGTGGCGCGACGTGGTGCAGGAAATCCACGACAAGGAATATCCCGACGTCCAGCTTTCGCACATGTACGCCGACGCCGGCGCCATGCAGCTGTGCCGCTGGCCCAAGCAGTTCGACGTCATCGTGACCGACAACCTGTTCGGCGATATCCTGTCCGACATGGCGGCGATGCTGACCGGCTCCTTGGGCATGCTGCCCTCGGCCAGCCTCGGCCTGCCGCAGATGAACGGCCGCCCGAAGGCGCTGTATGAGCCCGTCCACGGTTCGGCCCCCGATATCGCGGGGCAAGGCAAGGCCAATCCGATCGCCTGCATCCTGTCCTTCGCCATGGCGCTGCGCTATTCGTTCGACCTCGGCGACGAGGCCACCCGCGTCGAGAAGGCCATCGAGAAGGTCCTGGCCGACGGTCTGCGCACCGCCGACCTGATGGGCCCCGAGGGCGGCACCCCGATCTCGACCAGCCAGATGGGCGATGCGGTCATCGCGGCGCTGGACGCCAGCCTTTAAGCCTCCAACCCTTTGGCAACGCGCCCGGTGACAGCCGGGCGCGTTTTGCTTTGCGCCTCCGGCAAAATGCCGCCGAAGATTGCGCTTCCGGGACCCTGGTTTTCATTTCGCCGAAATTCCCCGGTAGCGCTCACAAATGGCCCTTGAAATCCCGGCGCTTTGGCGCAAGGGAGGGGGCTGGCACCTTGCCCAAACTCCCACATCAGGTCTGTCATGCCCGCCCGCCAATCCAATCTGAACGGAGCGCTTCTGGGGCTTTTGTCCTTCGCGATCTACGCCACCAGTGACGTCATCGTGAAATACATGGGGGCGAGTTACAGCCCCTTCCAGAACATCTTCTTCAACGGGCTGTTCGGCTTTCCCCTCGTCGCGATCATGCTGATGGGCGATCAGCGCTCGGGCACGCTGATCCCGAAAAAGAAGGCGATGACGCTGATCCGCGCGGTTTTCGTCGTGCTGAACTCACTCCTCGGGTTCTACGCCTTCTCGGCGCTGCCCCTGTCCGAGGCCTATCCGATCTTCTTCTCCTCCCCGATCCTGATCACGCTCCTGGCCATCCCGCTTCTGGGCGAGAAGGTCGGGCTGCACCGGGGCATCGCCATTGTCGTGGGCCTTCTGGGCGTCATCGTCGTCCTGCGGCCCGGGCAGTCGCATCTGGGGCTGGGGCATCTGGCGGCAATCGGCGCCTCGCTGGTCTTTGCGATGAGCTCGATCCTGGTGCGGATGTCGGGCTCGTCGGAGCGGTCTGTGGTCATCATGCTTTACCCGATGATCGCGAACTTCGTCGTCTCGGGGCTTGCGCTTCCCTTTGTCTACAAGCCCTTGCCGGTGGAACATCTTGGCCTTCTGGCCGCGATGTCGGCCTTGAGCTTCGTGGCCGGGCTTCTCAGCATCGCCGCCTATCGCCGCGCGCAGGCGGCCATCATCGCGCCGATGCAATATTCACAGATCATCTGGGCCTCGATCTACGGCAGCATGATCTTTCACGAATCCAGCGACCTCTGGACGCTGGTCGGCACCGGGATCATCATCGCCTCGGGCATCTACATCGTCATGCGCGAGGGCACGCCGACCGTCTCGGCCAACCGCCCGGTGACCGAGTCGCGCCTGCGGTTCGAGCTGGGGGTGATGCCGCGCCTGACCTCCTGGTTCAAGTTCTTCGAAAGCCGGGGCCCGAAGCCGCCGGAACGTGACGATCTGCAGTGACTTGGCAGAGAATCCGCGTGGCACCCCTTGCAAACCCCGGCGCCACGCGGTAACTCCCCGCCCACGGTCGGAGCGTAGCGCAGTCTGGTAGCGCACCTGCTTCGGGAGCAGGGGGTCGGAGGTTCGAATCCTCTCGCTCCGACCAATTTCCCGAACCCCTTTCCCCTTCAGAACTGCATCGTCGCGGCCACCGCGCGTTGCCAGCGGGCATAGCGGGCGTCGGCGTCGACCTTCAGCATCTTGGGTTCAAAGCGGCGGTCCAGCGCCCAGGTCCGGCCAAACTCGGCAGGTTCGGGGCAAAGCCCGCGCGCGAGGCCGGCGAGGTAGGCGGCACCCAGCGCCGTCGTCTCCGGCGTCACCGGGCGGTCGACCGGGGCGCCGATGATGTCGGCCAGGAATTGCATCGCCCAGGACGAGGCCGCCATGCCGCCATCGACGCGCAGGATGCCGGCCGTCGCCGCTTTCCAGTCGGCGCGCATCGCCTCCAGAAGGTCGCGGGTCTGGTAGCCGACGCTTTCCAATGCGGCGCGTGCCATCTCGGCCGGGCCGGTGCTGCGGGTCAGGCCAAAGATCGCGCCGCGGCTTTCAGGCTGCCAATAGGGCGCGCCAAGGCCGGTGAAGGCAGGGACCAGCACCACGCCCTGCGCAGGGTCCGCGGCCTCGGCCAAGGCTTGCGTCGCATCGGCGCGGTCGATGATCTTCAGCCCGTCGCGCAGCCATTGCACCACCGCTCCGGCCATGAAGATCGAACCTTCCAGCGCAAAGGTCGTCTGCCCCTTCAGCCGGTAGGCGATGGTCGTCAACATCCGGGTCGAGGAGGTGACCCGCTCGGTCCCGGTGTTCAGCAGGGCAAAGCAGCCGGTGCCATAGGTGGCCTTCATCATGCCAGGGGCAAAGCAGGCCTGGCCCACGGTGGCGGCCTGCTGGTCGCCTGCCACGCCGCAGATTGGGATCTCGGCCTCGAACAGGCCCGGCGCGGTGGTGCCGAAATCGTCGGCGCTGTCGCGGACCTCGGGGAGAAGTTCCATCGGGATGTCGAGCGCGGCGCAGATCTCGGCATCCCATTCATTGCGGCTGATGTCGAACAGAAGGGTGCGGGCGGCATTGGTGGCGTCGGTGGCGTGGACGCGGCCGCCGGTCAGCCGCCAGATCAGGAAACTGTCCACCGTGCCGAAGGCGAGCTTGCCGGCCCGGGCCCGCGCGCGCGCGCCGGGGATCTGGTCCAGAAGCCATTTCACCTTGGTGCCCGAAAAATAGGGATCCAGAAGCAGCCCGGTGCGCTGCGTTATGAGGGGTGCCAGGCCCTGCGCTTGCAGGTCGGCGCACATGTCCGCGGTGCGGCGGTCTTGCCAGACGATGGCGCGGTGCAGGGGCAGGCCGGTCTCGCGGTCCCACAGAAGGGTGGTCTCGCGCTGGTTGGTGATGCCGATGGCGGCGGGCAGATGGCCGCCCTTGGCAATTGCCTCGCGCGCGCAGGTCAGTGTGGTCTGCCACAGATCCTCGGGCTCGTGCTCGACCCAGCCCGAGGCCGGGAAATGCTGGGGAAACTCGCGTTGGGCGCTGACCACCGGGCGCAGCGCGGCATCGAAAAGGATCGCCCGGGTCGAGGTCGTGCCCTGGTCGATCGCAAGGATATGGTGCATTGAATTCTCCTCCGTTTTGGTCAGGCTGACAGGAAAGCCGGTGCGGGCAAAGCGCCATTTTGCGGGAAAACGCCGCACGCTCGCGCCGGCACAACCAGAAAGGCAGTGACAGCCGCAATTTCCCGTGTCAGAAAAAAATACTATTAAAGTGACGCAGTTAAAGTGAAGGATTGGTGCTTTGGTACTGAGTTTCCGGCAGGCCGAGATACTGGAGCTCGCGCGTGCCGAAGGTCGCGTGACCGTTGATGCCCTCGCCCGCAAATTTGCGGTGACCCTGCAGACGATCCGCAGGGATCTTGCCGACCTGGGGGATCTGGGGCTGTTGGACCGGGTGCATGGCGGGGCCGTGCTGCGGGTCGTGGCGGCCAGTCAGGGCTATGAGCAGCGCAGGCATGCCAATGAACAGGCCAAGGCCGCGATTGCCCGGGCCTGTGCTGCGGCGATCCCGGACAAATCCTCGATCATCCTGAACCTCGGCACCACGACCGAGGCGGTGGCGCGCGAGCTGCTGCACCACAAGAACATCACCGTCATCACCAACAACATGAATGTGGCCAACACGCTGGTCGCCAATGCCGATTGCGAGGTCGTGCTGGCCGGCGGGGCGCTGCGGCGGTCCGATGGCGGGCTGGTGGGCGATATGACGCCGCAATTCTTCAGCCAGTTCAAGGTGGATTTCGCCGTGATGGGCTGTTCGGCGATAGATGCCGATGGCGACCTTCTGGATTTCGATCTGGCCGAGGCGCGGGTCTACCGGACCATCGTTGGCCAGGCGCGGCACAGTTTCCTCGTGGCTGACCACAGCAAATTTGCCCGCTCGGCCCCGGCGAGGCTGGCTTCGCTGGCCGATCTGTCGGCCTTCTTCACCAACGCGCCCCTGCCCGAGCCGCTGGCGGCCAAATGTCTGGCCTGGGGCACCGAGGTGCATGTCGTCTGAGCGCCCTCCGCGCGGTGGCAGGGCCCGCTTCCCGGGCGGCGGTCAGCCCTTGGCCCAGCAATCCAGCACATAGGCCGCCGTCATCAGGTCCAGATGCGCGCCGCCGCCGTTCTTGGCGATGGTGATCTCTTCCGCGTTTTGCCGCGTATAAAGGCCCGCGGCAAGGTCGTAGAAATCCGCCCGGATATCGGCCTCGGTGATCGCGCCGCTGGCGATCGGGTCGATCAGCTCACCGATGTGGTGGATCGTTGTGGCCCTGGAATCGACAAAGATGCTGGCGCGCTGCATCGCGTGGTCATCCACTTCGCGCATCTTCGGGTTATATGCCCCGATCAGGTCCAGATGCTGGCCCGGCTGCAGCCATTCCCCCTTCAACACCGGGGCCGAGGCCATGGTGGCCGTGCAGATCACATCCGCCGCCTTGACCGCGGCCTCCAGATCCTCGGCCACCGCCAGGCCCGGCACCTCAGCCGCCATCTTCGCGGCCCCCGCCGGGCTGCGGTTCCAGACGGTGAAGCGCGCCTCGGGCCAGAGGCTGGAATAGGCCTCGATCATCGAGCGCGCCACGGTGCCCGCCCCCACCAGCAGGAAATGACGCGCGTCCTTGCGGGCGAGTTTGGAGGCTGCCAGCAGGCTGTCGCCCGCCGTCTTCCACTTGGTCACCAGATGGAAATCGACAAAGGCCTTGGGCAGGCCGGTGGCATCGTCAAACAGCGCCACCACGCCATTGACCGTGGGCAGGCCCGAAGCGGCGTTGCCGGGATGCACCGTCGCCACCTTGACCAGCGAGCCGAGGCCGGTGATCCAGGCCGCCCGGTCCAGCATGACATCGCGGTCGCGGTAAAGGAACAGATCGGCGATCTCAGCCCGGGGCAGGCGGTGCCCGGCCTCGAAAGCCGCCAGCAGGCCCCGCCAGCTCATCTTGGCCTCGGCCTCGCGCCCGATGAAGGTGATCATAGCCCGGCTTCCTTTCTTGTCAGCAATCCTTCGGCAACCAGGCGCGCCGCCCAGCCTTGCCAGTCTTCAAAGTGATGGGTGCGCCAGCCGCGCGCCGCCGCCGCCGCGATATTCTCGGGCCGGTCGTCGGTGAACAGCAGCCGCTCGGGCGCAATCGCGCAATCCGCCTCGACCATGGCATAGATGCGCGGATCGGGCTTGATCACCCCCATCCGGCCTGAGACATAGTGGCGGTCGAATTCGGCGAGGAAATCCAGCTTGGGCATGGCCTCCTCAAAGGAGTGGCGGCCAAAGTTGGTCAGGGCAAAGACCGGAACACCCTTGGCCCGCAAGGCGCGTTGCAAGGCGATGGAGCCTTCGATGCGCGGCGAGGCCAGCTCGATCCAGCGGTCGTACCACATGCGGATCTCGGGCGCCCAATCGGGGTGGCGCTCGGCCCAGTCATAGATCGTCTCGCGGAAGAGGGCCCCGGCGTCTATCAGCTCGTTCATGTGGTGCAGATCCACGGCGTCGAACAGGGCACGCCGCCGCGCCTCGCCCAGCACGCGGTCATAGAAGGCCTCGGGCTGCCAGCGGGTCAGCACATTGCCGATGTCGAAAAGGACCGCCTCAACCACCATGCCTGCGCCTCAATGTTTCCCGGTATAGCGTATAAAGCCCGGCCCCGATGATCAGCGCAATCCCGATCCAGCCTTGCAGGTCGGGGAAGGTGCCAAAGAACAAAAGCCCCCAGAGCACGGCCAGCGGCATCGAGGTATATTCGAAAGGCGCCACCAGCGCCGCCTCGTTCATCCGGTAGGCCTGGCTCATCAACAACCCGCCGATGGCGACCGACAGGCCGGTGCCGAGGAAATAGATCCAGTCCTGCATCGGCGGGACGACCCAGGTCCGGAACAGAAAGGCCAGCGAGGCATCCGACGACCCCGCCAGATGCCCGTCGCCCACGAAAACCCCCATGGCACCCGAGACGATCACGAAAGCGATCTGGGTGTAAAAGCCGAAGGTGACCGCACTTTCCGTCTCGCGCATCATCCGGGTCATGGTCTGGGTGATGGCATAACAAAGGGCTGAGGCCAGGACGAGGATCGCCGCCCATTTCACCTGCCCCTCGGGCCGCAGCATGACGACGACCCCGATCAGCCCCACCACCACAGCACCCCAGCGGTGCCAGCCGACCTTCTCGCGCAGGAAGACGACCGAAAGCATGGTCAGAAGCAGGGGCGCCACAAAGCCGATCGCCGCCGCATCGGCCAGCGGCAGGGCGGCGAGGCCGAGGAAATAGGTGACATTGGACAGCATCACGATGGTGGCCCGCAGGAAGTGCATCACGGGGCGTTTCGTGTGCCAGATCCGCCTCTGCCGCGAGACGGCCGCAAAGCCTACGATAAAGGCGATGCCGATGAAGGCGCGCACCAGAATGACCTGATGCAGCGCATAGGTTCCCGACAAATGCTTGATGCACAGGTCATTCAGCGAAAACACCGCCGACCCCGACATGGCCGCGAGGATGCCGAGCAGCACATGCCGCCCCCCGGGCGCGGGCGTCTTGGGCAGAACCCCGCCGGCGAGCGACGGGCCTTCCAGCGGTGTGGCGGGGGGCTGAAGTTTCATGCCCCTGCATAGCAAGAGCCTGCCCCCCGATTCTGTCCCGCCCGCGACACCGCAGGGCAAAGCACGGACGGCCTGCCACAAAGCCGTCTCAGCCCGCCTGAGCCGCCCTCAGCATCCGGTCCAGCACATCCAGAAACCGCGAGCGGTCGGCCTTGGAGAACATCTTGCCCCCGCCCTGCCGGAAGGGATCGGCGCTGCGCAGGTCGGCCATCAGGTCGCGGGTCGCCAGCACCAATCCGATATTGGCGCGGTTCAGCTCCTCGCCATTGTGCTTCAGGACCCGCGCCCCGGCCTCGACACAGCGCGCGGCAAGGGGGATATCGCCGGTCACCACCACATCGCCCGGGCCGGAGCGTTCGGCGATCCACTTGTCGGCCTCGTCCGGGCCCTGGGCGACAAAGACGCTTTCCACCCAGGGGTTGGCCGAGGGGCGGATGCCGCCGTTCGACACCAGCACCATCTTGACCTTCAGCCTTGTCGCGACCCTCTCGGCCTCTTCCTTGACCGGGCAGGCATCGGCGTCGATGTAGAGCGTCACGCTTTCAAGGCCCTGGCGTGGAAGGCCAAATGATCCTCCATGAAGCTTGCGACGAAGAAATAGCTGTGGTCGTAGCCCTCGTGCATCCGGTAGGTGCCGCGGGTGTGGGTCTCGGCAATCGCGGCCTCAAGGGCGGCGGGCATCAGCAGGTCCAGAAACTTGTCCGCGCCGCCCTGGTCGATCAGCAGGGGCCGGTCAAAGCCGCTCTTGCGCAGCAGTTCGGTCGCATCATGCGCGGCCCATGCGGCCTCATCGGCCCCCAGATAGGCCGTGAACTGCTTGCGCCCCCAGTCGGATTGAGAGGGGTTGCAGATCGGCGCAAAGGCCGAGACGGAGCGGAAGCGCTCCGGATGGCGCAGCGCCACGGTCAGGGCGCCATGGCCGCCCATCGAATGCCCGGTGATCGCCTGCCGCGCCGGGTCCAGGGGAAAGCTGGCAAACAACAGCGCCGGCAGTTCCTGCGTCACATAGGTCCACATCTTGAAATGCGCGGCCCAGGGCGCCTCGGTCGCATCGACGTAAAACCCCGCCCCCTGACCCAGATCATAGGCCGCATCATCCGCCACGCCCTCGCCGCGCGGCGAGGTATCGGGGAACACCAGCGCCACGCCCTCGCGCGCCGCCCAGGCCTGCGCGCCCGCCTTGACCATCGCATTCTCATGCGTGCAGGTCAGCCCCGACAGATACCACAGCACCGGCACCGCCCCGCGCGCGGCCTCCTTCGGCAAGAACAGCCCCAGCGTCATGTCGCAGGCGCAGGCCTCCGACGCATGGGCAAGCACCAACTGCCGCCCGTCAAAAGCCTTGTTCTCCGAGACGATCTGCATCTTTTCCACTTTCATTGGTCCATAAATATCCCGGGGGTGCGGGGGCTGGCCCCCGCTTCCGCCGCAGCCAGCGCCTCAACCGCCGCCGATCAAGACCCCGGCGGCAAAGACCAGAGCACCGCCGACCACGACCTGCAGCGCCGCCCGCAGGAACGGCGTTTCCATATACCGATTCTGGATCCAGGCAATCGCCCAAAGTTCAAAGAACACCACAACCATGGCCACAATCGTCGCGGTCCAGAAATCCGCCAGCAGATAGGGCAGGGCATGGCCGAGGCCGCCCAATGCCGTCATGGTCCCGCTCGCCAGCCCGCGTTTGAAGGGGCTGCCGCGCCCCGACAGCACGCCGTCGTCATGCGCGGCCTCGGTGAAGCCCATCGAGATGCCGGCCCCCACCGCCGCCGCCGTGCCGACCAGAAGCGTCGTATGGCTGTTCTGCGTCGCGAAAGCCGTCGCGAAAATCGGCGCGAGGGTGGAGACCGAGCCATCCATCAGCCCCGCGAGCCCCGGCTGCACCCAGGTCAGGATGAACTGCTTGCGCGCGCCTGCGTCCTCGGTTTCGCGCACGTCACCGGGCAGGTATTTCGCCTCCAGCCGCTCGGCGGTCTTCTCATGGCCCGCCTCGGCGGCGGCGAGGTCGCCCAGCAGGCTGCGGGTTGCGGCATCCGAGGTATTGGCGGCAGCCAGGCGATAGAACTTCTCGGCCTGAACCTCCATCCCGGCGGCTTCGGACCGTATCGCCTCCAGCGACAGGTTGCGGGTCAGCCAGACCGGGCGGCGGGCATAGAACCCTGCTACATGTTCGCGCCGGATCAAGGGGATCACATCGCCAAAGCGGCTCTGGTGCATCTCGATCAGGCGGCGGCGGTGGCCGTCTTCCTCCAGCGCCATGCCGTCGAAGACCTCGGCCGAGGCGGGATATTCGGCCCGCAGCATCTGCGCAAAGCTGCGATAGATCCGCGCGTCGTCCTCCTCCGAGGAGATCGCAAGTGCCAGCACCTCCTGCTCGCTGAGATCCTTGAAGCGGCGGCGCTGGGTAAAGCTGGAGATCATCGGAGGGCCTCAAAATTGGAATCATTCTAATATGCCAAAGCCATCCCGGATTGCAAACCGGAATAGCGCACCCGTCTAGCCGCGCCCGGTGACCCTCTGCCGCCACAGCGTGAACAGCCCCGACGCGATCACGATGGCAGATCCGAAGATGACGCTGACCCTCAGGGTCTCGTCAAACACCAGGATTCCGAGGATCGCGATGAAGACGATCTGCAGATAGGCAAAGGGCTGGATCGCCGAGGCCTCGGCCAGATCATAGGCCCGGATCAGGAAGTAATGGCCCGAGCACGAGGTGCAGCACAGAAGGAGCATCCAGAACCAGTCCTGCCCCGCCATGTTGGTCCAGACCGGCAGGCCCAGAAAGGTCATGCCCACGGCCCCCACGATCCCGGTCCAGAAAAAGCTGACCTGCGCGCTGTCGCGCCGCGCGGCATAGCGGGTGAGAAGGGCGTAAAGCGCAAAGATCAGCGCGGCCAGCAGGGGCAGCATCGACCAGAAGGACAGGATCGACGTCCCCGGCCGCAGCATGACCAGCACCCCGAGGAAGCCCAGCACGATCGCCGTCCAGCGCCGCCAGCCCACCTTCTCGCCCAGCACCGGGCCGGAGAGGGCTGCCACCATCAAGGGATAGCTGGTGAGCAAAGCATGCGTCTCGATCAGCCCGTTATGGGCGAAGGCGAGGCCGACGATGCTGATCTGGAACACCAGCAGCAGGCCGCGAACAATGTGCAACCCGATCTGCCGCGTCGGCACGGTAGAGCGCAGACCGCCGGGCTGGCGCGACTGCAGCCAGATCACGAAGAGCGCAAAGAACCAGAAGCGCAGCATCACGACCATCTGCACCGGGTACAGAACGGTCAGATGCCGGGTGATGCCATCCTGTGCTGAAAAGATGATGACGGCGGTCAGCATCATCCAGATGCCGCGCCGGGTGTTCTGTTCGGTCACGCTTTCGCTTCTTTCCGCGCCACGGTCAGGGCATAAAGCCCCGCCAGCACAACAAGCCCGGCGCCTATGGCGACTTCAACCCGCAGCACCTCGCCATAGACCACAATCCCGATCACGGTGACGAAAACGATCTGCAAATAGGCAAAGGGCTGCACGACCGAAGCCTCCGCCGCCTCGTAAGTCTTTTGCAAGAGCCAGTTGGACGCGACCGAGATCGCGGCATAGGCCATCAGATAGACCCAATCCACAGGCGCCACGCTTTGCCAGTGCGGCAGGCCGACAAAGGTCATCAGCACCGCCCCGATGATCGGCGGCCAGAAGAAGGCGGCGAAGAAGGGTTCGTCCCGCGTCGTCAGCCGGGTCAGCACCGAATAAAGCGCAAACATCAGGGCCGAGGCCAAGGGCAGCAGCGCCGCCCAGCTGAACACCCCCGCCCCCGGCCGCAGAATGACCAGCACCCCCATGCAGCCGATGCCCACCGCGAGCCAGCGTTTCAGGCTCATCCGCTCGCCCAGGATCGGGCCGGACATCGCCACCACCAGCAGGGGGCAGACGGTAAAGATCGCCAGGCTCTGGATCAGGCCGATCTTGGTATAGGCATAGACCATGACGCAGATCTCGGCCACCAAGAGGACCGCGCGCAGCACATGCCAGTGCAAGCGGCGCGAGCGGATCGCGGTCAGACCCTCGGGCCGGCGCGCGGCCAGCATCAGGACGAAGGCGGCAAAGACCCAGTAGCGGACCATCACCACCATCTGGGTGTTGTAGGTCTCGGCCAGATGGCGCGAGAAGCCGTCCTGCGCCGAAAAGGTGAAAACCGCGGCGATCATCAGCCAGATGCCACGTGTCGGATTGCGGCTCATGCCCGGACTCCGGTGCTCATGTGGCGCTTGGTGCCATAGCCCTGCGCGCGTGTGACGGCAAAGCCTGCCGCCGCCAGCGCCCGCCGGACATGGCCCGCCGCGGTGTAAGTGGCAAAACTGCCGCCCGGCGCGGTGTGGCGGCCGACCTCGGCCATCAGATCCTCGCCCCAAAGCTCGGGGTTCTTGGCGGGAGAGAAGCCGTCGAGATACCAGGCATCGGCCCGGCCTTGCCACAGGGGCAGGGCGTCGCGGGCATCGGCCTCGATCACCTCGACCGCGATCATCCCCAGGGTGAAACGGCGCAGGCCCTGCGCCCAGGCCGCCACCAGGGGGCCCGCCACCGCCGCCGCCTCTGGGAAGGCGGCATGGCTGCGCGCCATTTCCTCGGCGGTGATCGGAAAGGCCTCGAAACTCGTGTAAACCAGCGGCATTTCGGGGGCCAGAAGGTGGGTCGCCAGCAGGTTCAACCCGGTGCCAAAGCCCAGTTCCGCGATGTGAAACCCCGGCCGCAGCCGCTCGGGCAGGCCGTTGCCGGTCAGAAACACATGCCGCGTCTCCGCCAGCCCGCCTGCCAGCGAGAAATAGGGGTCGTCAAAGCGGCGCGAGACCGGCACCTGACCGTCCCGCCACTCCAACCCTTCTGCCTGTTCACCGACTGCCATTTGGATTAGCCCTTTGCGGCGCGGACCATGGGCAAGGGCAGCAGGAATGACAAGGGTCGATCTGACGGTACGGGGCGGCGGGATCTTCGGCCTTTCGGTGGCCTGGGAGGCGGTGCAGCGCGGCGCCCGCGTCCGCCTGATCGAGGCGCGCCGGATCGGCGCCGGCGCCAGCGGCGGCCTCGTCGGCGCCCTGTCGCCCCACACGCCCGAGGGCTGGAACCCGGTCAAGGCGCTGCAACTGGCCAACCTCCTTGGGGCAGAGGAGTGGTGGGCCGCGGTCGATGCGACCTCGGGCCTGTCCAGCGGCTACGCCCGCGTCGGCCGCCTGCAACCCTTGGCCGATGCCGCCGCCATCGCCCTGGCGCAAACCCGCGCCGCCCAGGCCGCGACCCTCTGGCAGGGGCGGGCGACCTGGACCGTGATCCCTGCCACGGGTGCGGCATGGGAGCCCGCCTCGCCCACCGGCCTCCTGATCCACGACACGCTGTCGGCCCGCCTCCATCCCCAACAGGCGCTGGCCAGCCTCGCTGCGGCCTTGCGGATCAAGGGGGCCGATCTGGTGATCGGTGACGCGGCGGAGGAAGGTCCGGTGATCTGGGCCACCGGCGCCGCCGGGCTGGCGGATCTGACCCGCGCGCTCGGCCACAAGGCCGGGCAGGGCGTCAAGGGTCAGGCCATCGCGGTCCGCCTGCAGGGCTTTGAGGATCAGCCGCAGCTGTTCTGCGACGGGCTCCACATCGTGCCCCATGCCGATGGCACGGTGGCGATCGGCTCGACCACCGAAAACCAATGGACTCACCTCGACACCGACGCGCAGGCCGACGCCCTCCTGACCCGCGCCCGCGCCGCCCTCCCGGCGCTGCGCCACGCGCCCGAGGTCGCGCGCTGGGCCGGCCTGCGCCCTCGCGCCC
>NZ_JBFUFS010000028.1:0-40683 GCF_056403335.1 Rhodobacter sp. P2_H5
TCGCCCGTGGCGAGGTCCATATCAACGGCATCGAGGCCTTCTGGGGCTACGCCAAAACCCGCCTCGCCCGCTTCCGCGGCCTAAGCCCCAAAACCTTCCCCTTGCACCTCAAGGAATGCGAGTTCAGATACAACAATCGCGGCAAGAACCTGACTAGGATCCTGCTCAAAATCTGCCGCGAAAACCCGCTCTCCTAGTCAAGACCCTTCGCAGAAAATTCGTGCGCCTCAGCCTGCGCGTTCCTGATCGACGATCTCTTTCATCCCCGCTTCCGGCACGTAGCCGCGCAGCATCTTGGTGTCGATCACGAAGGTCGGTGTCCCGGTGATGTTGAGGGTTTGCGCCAGGGCGTGGTTGGCCTTGATCACATCCATCACATCCGCACTGTCCATCTTGGCCAGAATGGGGGCCGAGTCATAGCCGAGCGTCTTGGCCAGCCGCCCCAGCGTCTCGGCATCCGGCGTCCCGCGCAGGCTGATCAGCGCGTCATGCACCGATTTGTAGGCCTGATCGCCATGCAGCAGTTTCACCGCGATGGCGAATTTGGAGGAGGTTAGCGAATCCTCGCCCAGGATCGGGAATTCCTTGACGACAAAGCGGATATTGCCGTCGTTCTTCACCAGATCCTCGACCTCGGAATAGGCCTTGCGGCAATAGGTGCAGCGGTAGTCCATGAACTCGACCACCGTGATGTTGCCATCCGGATTGCCGCCGACCCAGCTGGCCGTGTCCTTGAAGATCGCGTCTGAATTGGCGGCGAGCATCTGGGCATCGGCCTGGGCTGCGGCCTGGTCCTGCTTGGTTTGCAGGACCTGCATCGCCTCCATGATCACTTCGGGATTGTCGATCAGGTACTGGCGCACCTCGGCCCGGAAGGCGTCGCGTTCGGCTGGGGTCATCTCGCCGAGGCCGCCGGCCAGGGCGGGCAGAGCGGCAAGCGACAGGCAAAGGGCAAGGGCAATACGGCGCATGACGGACCTTTGAAGGGCGCGGACCGGAAGGCTGCTTGACGCCAGCCTCCCGCGCGGGAACATGGGGCGTCAGAATGGGGCAGGTGGATGAAGAGATCAAGACGCGGGCAGGTGGATGCCTTCATTGTGATGGATGTGGTCGAGGCGGCCCGCAAGGCCGAGGCGGCGGGCCGCCACATCATCCATATGGAGGTCGGCCAGCCCGGCACCGGCGCCCCCCTGGGCGCCAATGAAGCTGTCGCCCGTGCCCTTGCGCAAGCTGAAACCCAAAGCCTCGGCTATACCGTCGCCCTCGGCCTCCCCGAGCTGCGCGCCGGGATCGCGCAGCTTTACCAGCGCTGGTATGGCGTGGATCTCGACCCGGCGCGGGTTGTGGTGACCTCGGGGTCGTCGGGCGCCTTCCTTCTGGCTTTCACAGCGCTTTTCGATGGCGGCGACCGGGTGGGGCTGGGTGAGCCGGGGTATCCGTCCTACCGTCAGATCCTGCGGGCGCTGGACCTGGTGCCGGTGGGCATCCCCGCGCGGATCGAGAACCGGCTGCAGCCGGTGCCCGCCGATCTGGAGGGGCTGGATATCCAGGGCCTGATCATGGCCTCGCCGGGCAATCCTTCGGGCACCATGCTCGACAAGCCRGCGCTTGCGGCTTTGATGCAGGTTTGTGCCGCACGGGGCATCAGCTTTGTCTCGGACGAGATCTACCATGGGCTGCATTACGGTGGCCGGGCGGTTTCGGCGCTGGAGATCAGCGACGAGGCCTATGTGATCAACTCCTTCTCGAAATACTTCGCGATGACCGGCTGGCGGATCGGCTGGATGGTGGTGCCGGAGGATCATATCCGCACCGTCGAGCGGCTGGCGCAGAACCTCTTCATCTGCGCGCCGCATGTGGCGCAGGTGGCGGCCTTGGCGGCGCTGGACTGTACCGACGAGATGGAAGCCAACCGCGCCACCTATGCCGAGAACCGCCGCCTGATGCTGGAAGGCCTGCCCAAGGCAGGCTTCACCAGCTTTGCGCCGCCGGACGGGGCCTTCTACATCTATGCCGATGTGAGCGCGCATACCCAGGATTCGCTGGCCTTTTCGGCAGAATTGCTGCGCGAGGCCGGGGTGGCGGTGACCCCGGGCCTCGATTTTGACCCGCTGCGCGGCGGGCAGACCTTGCGGTTTTCCTATGCGCGGGCCACGGCGGATATCGTTGAGGGGTTGAAACGCCTGCAGGCCTATATGGCGCAGCGGCGGTGAGCTTGGCGGAGGCCGGGGGTTTCACACCCCCGGACCCCCGTGGGATATTTCGGTCTGGATGAAAGGGTATGGGGTGCGGTTTTGGGTTCGGGTGCTCGCGCTGCTGGTGGGCTTGATCGCGGGCGGTGTCGCCACGGCAGGGCAGGCGCAGCCATTGTCGGCGCTGGCGCGGCTGGATCCCAAGGCGAGCCATCTGGCCGATGCCTCGGGCAGGGTGGATCTGGTCCTGGGCCTGAGCCAGCCGGTGCCCTGGCGGGTGCGGGTGCTGGACGCGCCGCCGCGACTGGTCATGGACTTCCGCGAGGTCGACTGGTCGGGGCTGGAAACGATGCGGCAGAAGTCGGCGCTGGTCGGCGGCTTGCGCGCCGGGGTGTTCCGGCCCGGTTGGTCGCGTCTGGTGCTGGACCTCAAGCGCCCGATGCTGGTGGCCGAGGCGGGGATGGTCACCAAGGATGCGACCTCGGTGCATGTGGTGCTGGCGCCTGCCACGGAAGCCGCCTTTGCGGTCAAGGCGGCGGAGCCGGAACCTGAAGGTTGGGCGCTGCCCAAGCCGGCGCCCCTGGTGCCGGTGCCCAAGCGCGGCACGGGGCCCTTGATCGTGGTTCTGGACCCCGGCCATGGCGGCATCGACCCCGGGGCCGAGCGCGATGGCCAGACCGAGGCCAAGCTGATGATGGTCTTTGCCCGCGAGTTGAAGGAAGTGCTGCTGCGCGACGGCGGCTTCAAGGTGATCCTGACGCGGGAGGACGACTCCTTCGTGCCCCTCGAACAGCGCATCTCGATCGCGCATATGGCCGGGGCGCAGGTCTTTCTGGCGCTCCACGCCGATGCCCTGGCCGAGGGCGAGGCGGTGGGGGCCACGGTTTACACTCTGGCGGACGAGGCCACCGACAAGGCCTCGGCCACCTTGGCCGAGCGGCACAACCGCGATGACCTTCTGGCCGGGATCGACCTGTCCCAGCAGGATGACGTGGTGGCGACGGTGCTGATGGACATGGCAAGGGCCGAGACCCAGCCCCGGACGGAAAAGCTTGCCGATGCGCTGGTGGCCTCGATCACCGCCGACAAGATCCGCATGCACCGCCATCCGCACCAGGAGGCCTCGTTCGCGGTGCTGAAATCGGCCGATATCCCCTCGGTCCTGCTGGAGGTCGGGTTCCTGTCCTCGGAAAGCGATCTGGAGCATCTCTTGGACCCGCAATGGCGCCAGACCATGGCGCGGGCGATCCGCGACGGGTTGAAGGCCTGGGCCGTGGCGGACGCTGCGGCAGCAAAGACGGGCCCCTAACCGGGCCTATCGGCGGCTTTGTTCCGGCATCTTGCGCCGGGCCTTGGCATTCTTTTGACCTTGCCGGCGCTGTGCCTATATAGGGACTGCCAGCTATGAGAGGGCATTTCGCGTGCTTCGGTTTATCGTGTCATTCTTCGGGGCCATCTTTTCGATGGTCACGCTGGGTCTGTTGTTCGCGGCCCTGACGGTCGGCGGGATTTTCTACATGTATTCCCGTGACTTGCCGAGCCACGAGAGCCTCGCGCAATATGCGCCGCCGACGATCAGCCGGATTTATTCCGCCGAAGGCCAGCTGATGGACGAATTTGCGACCGAGCGCCGGTTGTTCGTCCCGATCAGCGATATTCCCGATCTTGTGAAGGAAGCCTTCATCTCGGCCGAGGACAAGCATTTCTACACCCATGCCGGCTATGACGTGCAGGGCATGCTCGCCGCCGGCTGGGAAGCGATCCGCTCGCGCGGGCAGAACGCGCGCGGCGCCTCGACGATCACGCAGCAGGTGACCAAGAACTTCCTTCTGTCGGGCGACAAGACCATCGCGCGCAAGATCAAGGAGATTATCCTCGCGACGCGGTTGGAGCAGACCCTGTCGAAGGATCGGATCCTCGAGCTTTATCTGAACGAGATCTTCCTTGGCCAGAACTCCTATGGGGTGGCGGCGGCGGCGCAGACCTATTTCAACAAGACGCTGAACGAGCTGACCCCGGCAGAGGCGGCGACCCTGGGCGCCATGCCGAAAGAGCCGAGCAAATTCCACCCGGTGCGCGACCATGACAAGCTGGTCGCCCGGCGGAATTATGTGCTGAACGAGATGGAGCAGAACGGCTATCTCGATCAGGCCACCGGCGAGGCGGCCAAGGCCGAACCCCTGCGCACCGTGCAGGGTGGCGAGATCCCGGCCTACCGCGATGTCCTGCCGCCGCGCGACTATTTCACCGACGAGATCCGCCGCCAGCTTTCGGGCACCTTCGGCGAGGACGAGTTCTTTTCGGGCGGTCTCTCGATCCGCGCCACCGAAGACCCCGACATGCAGAAGCTGGCCGCCAAGGCCCTGCGCGACGGGTTGGAGAAATATGACCGCGATCAGGGCGTCTGGCGTGGCACCGGCAAGGTCCTGCCGCCCGAGAGCCTGACCCCCGACACCTGGCGCAGCGCCCTGGCCGCCGTGGGCGGGTTGCCGCGCGATGTTGAAGGCTGGCATGCCGCCGTGGTGCTGGAGGTTGGCGACAAGACCGCCACGCTCGGCATCGAGGGCGAGGATGCCTTGGGCGAGGTCCCGGCCAAGGACGTGACCTGGGCGCGCAAGCGTCTGGCTGGCGGCTCGCTTGCCCCCAAGGCCAAGGTGCCGGGCGATCTCGTCTCGGTCGGCGATGTGGTGATGACGCGCAAGGTCACCGCCAAGGATGGCAGCTTTGACCGCTGGTCCCTGCGTCAGGTGCCCGAGGTGCAGGGCGGTTTCATGGCGATGGACGTGAACACCGGCCGCGTGATGGCGATGCAGGGCGGCTTCTCTTACGAGGATTCGGTCTTCAACCGGGCAACGCAGGCCGCGCGTCAGCCGGGGTCAAGCTTCAAGCCCTTCGTCTATGCCGCAGCGCTCGATTCCGGCTTCACCCCGGCGACGATGGTGGTTGACGCGCCGATCACGGTGGACACGCCGCAGGGCCTCTGGACGCCGAAGAACAGCCACGACAAGTTCTATGGCCCGACGCCCCTGCGCACCGGGATCGAGCAGAGCCGCAACCTGATGACGGTGCGGATCGCGCAGGATATCGGGATGGACACGGTCGCGGGCTATGCCGAACGCTTTGGCGCCTATGACCACCTGCAACCCTTGCTCGCCAATGCCTTGGGCTCTCAGGAGACCACGCTCTTCAAGATGACCGCCGCCTACGCGATGTTCGCCAATGGTGGCGAGCGGGTGGAACCGACGCTGGTCGACCGGGTGCAGGACCGCTACGGCAAGACGATCTACCGCCACGATGCCCGCACCTGCACCGATTGCAGCGATGACAACCTGCCCTCGGGCATGGGGCTGGACATCACCAGCAACCGCGAGCGGGTGATGAATGCGATCACCGCCTATCAGCTGACCTCGATGATGCAGGGCGTGATCCAGCGTGGCACGGCGACCGGGGTCAAGCTGCCGGTGCCGGTGGCGGGCAAGACCGGCACGACGAACGATGCCAAGGATGTCTGGTTCATCGGCTTCACCTCGAACGTGGTGGCGGGCTGCTACATGGGCTTTGACAACCCGCGCACCATGGGGCCGCGCGCCTTTGGCGGCACGCTCTGTGTGCCGATCTTCCAGGCATTCATGCAGGAGGCGGTCAAACGCTTTGGCGGCACCGCGTTCAAAGTGCCGCCGGGCGGCCATTTCCTGAACATCGACCGCTACTCGGGCGCGCAGCTTCCCGATGGCGCCTCGGGGCCGAATGTGCAGGCCGAATACTTCCGCGATGGCGAAGAGCCGGTCTTCGGCATGGGCGCGCTGGTCGATGGCGGTTTCGGCATGGGGCAGGATCTGCCGCTGTTTGCCGAGGGCGAGACGGACCAGACGGATTCGACCGCCACCACCGTCACCAACGGCAAGGGCGAGACGACGACGGTCCAGAAGAAGGCGACCTTCGGCAGTGTCAGCTCCGGTGGGCTTTATTGACCTTGGAAGATGGGCAAATTGCCCATCCTACCTTGTCCCGCCCGCCGTCTGTCGCTAAATCCCGCCCTCAGGCTGAAGAGCCCCATCTGATAAGGGAAATCCTCCATGCGCGCCGAAACCCAGAACCATGTTGAAGCGATCAAGAAGTCGCTGACGCTCTTGGGCCAGCGGATGGATGTGGAAACCGCCCCGCACCGCTTGGAAGAATTCAACGCGATGATCGAGGCGCCGGATCTGTGGAACGACCCCGGCAAGGCGCAAAAGCTGATGCGCGAGCGTCAGGCCCTGATCGACGCGCAATCGACCTTTGACCTCATCACCAACGGCTTGCGCGACAATGTCGAGCTGATCGAACTGGGTGAGATGGAGGGCGATGTCGAGATCGTCACCGAGGCGGAGGCCGCCTTGAAGGATCTGGTCGCCCTGTCCGCCCAGAAGGAGCTGGAGGCTTTGCTGGATGGCGAGGCCGATGGCAATGACACGTTCCTCGAAATCAACGCCGGGGCCGGTGGCACCGAAAGCTGCGACTGGGCCTCGATGCTGGCGCGGATGTATGTGCGCTGGGCGGAGAAGAAGGGCTACACGGTCGAGATGCAGTCCGAAACCCCGGGCGAAGAAGCCGGCATCCGCTCGGTCAGCTACAAGATCAGCGGCAAGAATGCCTATGGCTGGCTGAAGTCCGAAGCCGGGGTTCACCGTCTGGTGCGGATCAGCCCCTACGATTCGGCGGCGCGGCGGCATACCTCGTTCAGCTCGGTCTGGGTCTATCCGGTGGTTGATGAGAACATCGAGATCGAGGTGCAGGACAAGGATATCCGCATCGACACCTACCGCTCCTCCGGGGCCGGCGGCCAGCACGTCAACAAGACCGACTCGGCGGTGCGGATCACCCACTTCCCCTCGGGCATCGTGGTGACCTCCTCGCTCAAATCGCAGCACCAGAACCGGGATATCGCGATGCAGGCGCTGAAGTCGCGGCTGTACCAGCAGGAGCTGGACAAGCGGAACGCGGCGATTCTGGAAGCGCATGAATCGAAGGGCGAGGCGGGGTGGGGTAACCAGATCCGGTCCTATGTCTTGCAGCCCTATCAGATGGTGAAGGACCTGCGGACCGGGGTCGAGACCTCGGACACCCAGGGCGTTCTGGATGGTGACCTCGACCGCTTCATGGCGGCCACTTTGGCGATGGACGTGTCGGGCAAGAGCCGGGCCGATGCCAATGCCGAGGGGTGAGGTGTGAAATGCCGGGGATTGCACGCGTGCAATTCTTGACAAGGCACTGAAATCTAACGGTTTCCCGAAATTTCTTAGGGTTTTGTTAACTCCTACCCGGGGCTGCGAAGCCTATTGCCGACCGCGCTGCCTTTGCCGATGATCGACCTGCCGCGCTGACCGGTGCGGTTCGGGGTTGGGAGGCCCGGGAGGATGGTGGATATGGTGGCGGCGGCCCCGGTGATCGTGCTTGAGGCGGATCTGTCCGATCTGCGCGCGGCCTTGCGGGGCGGGATGAGCGATTTCCGGAAGGCCCCCGGTTATGGGCTGGCTTTCGCGGCGGTCTATGTGCTGGGCGGGTGGCTGATCTGGGGCGCCTTGACGGTGAAGGGGCAGCTGTGGTGGACGATCCCGGCCTCGGCGGGGTTTCCGATCCTCGGGCCCTTTGTCGCCTGCGGGCTTTACGAGGTCTCGCGCCGGATCGAAGCGGGCGAGGCGCTTAGCCCCGGTGCAATCTTTGGCGTGATCCTGCGCCAGAAGGACCGGCAGATCCCCTCGATGGCGGCGGTGATCGTGATCTTCTTCCTGTTCTGGAATTTCCTCAGCCACATGATCTTTGCGCTGTTCCTTGGCACGGCGACGATGACCGACGTGACAAGCTCGCTCGCCATTTTCACCACCCCGGCGGGGATGGCGATGCTGACGGTCGGAACCGCCATCGGGGCGGGGTTCTCGGTCCTGCTGTTCGCAATCTCGGTCGTGAGCCTGCCCTTGCTTCTGGACCGTGAGGTGGATTTCGTCACCGCGATGATCACCTCGGTGCGGACGGTCGCGGCAAGCCCGCTGGTCATGCTGGCCTGGGGCGCCCTGATTGCGGTGGCGCTGTTTGCGGCGATGCTGCCGGGGTTTCTGGGCCTGTTCCTGGTGCTGCCGGTGTTCGGCCACGCCTCCTGGCATCTGTACCGCCGGCTTATCGCCTGAGAAGACCGAAGGCCGAAACCGCTGCTGCCGCCAGCGCCATGCCGGAACAGGCCAGCGCCACATGGGAAAAGCTGGCCCCGGTGGCCGCGTGATGCAGCGCCGTGCCGCCGGGCAGGGCAAAGCCCGGCATCTCGGACGAGATCGGCCCATAGGACAGGGCGGCGATCCGCCCCATCAGCGCCACGGCGATCAGCCCTCCGGCGCGGGCGGTGGCGTTGTTGATGCCGGAGGCGGTGCCCTGTTCGGTCTCGGGCGCGTGGGACATGACGGCGGCGGTCAGGGGTGCGACCAGAAGGGCAATCCCCAGCCCGCTGATCAGGCTGAAGGGTACGATGTCGCGCCAGAAATTGCCCTCGGGCGCGAAATGCGCCATCAGCGCATAGGCCAGCGCCACCATCAGGCAGCCGATCGTCATCGGCCAGCCCGGGCCGATCCGGTCCGCCAGCCGCCCGGCGCGGGCGGAGAACAGGGCGACGCACAAAGACACCGGCAGAAAGGCCGCCGTCACGCCCAGGGGGGTGATCCCCCAGGCCGAAATCGCCGTCATCGGCAGGTAGAAGTTCACCCCGTTCAGGCCAAGGTACAAGAGCAGCGTGGCGAGGTTGGCGGCGGCGAAGCTGCGGTTGCGAAAGAGGCTCAGGCGGATCATCGGGGCGGAGCTGCGACGCTCGACCCAGAGAAAGGCCACCGCTGCCAGCGCGCCGATCAGGGTGGCGGGCAGGGCGAGGGCGGCGCCCTCGGTCAGCGCGGCGGAAAGGGCGCCGAGGCAGAGCGTGGCCAGCGCCGCGCCCCAGATGTCCACCTTGGTGCCCGGGCGCCCCTCATCCGGCCGCGCGTGGCGCGCCAGAAGCCAGAGTGCCGCGACCCCGAGCGGCAGGTTCAGGGCGAAGATCGCCCGCCACGATTCGCCCCCCGCCAGGGTCAGGACCAGCCCGCCGAGGATCGGCCCGCCCGCCGTGGTGGCGGTGGAGGCCGCGGCCCAGAGCCCGAGCGCCCGGCCCCTGTCCTCTCGCGGATAGGCGCGCGAGACCAGCGTCATCGAGCCGGGCACCATGAAGGCCGCCCCGATGCCCTGCAGGGCGCGGGCGGCGATCATCAGCTCCATCGAGGGGGCCATCGCACAGAGGAGCGAGCTTGCCACAAAGGCCAGAATCCCGCCCTGAAACACCCGCACCACGCCGAAGCGGTCGGCCATCGCGCCGCCGACCAGGATGAGCGAGGAGAGCGCCAGCAGATAGCCGCCCTGCACCCATTGCGCCGCGGCAAGCGAGCCGCCGAGGCTGGCCCGGATCGCCGGCAGGGCAATCGCCGTGACCGACGAATCGATATAGCCCATGGCCGAGGCGAGGACGGCGGCGGCCAGTAGAAAGCCGGGTTTGCTGCGTGCGATGGGAAGGGTCATGGCTCACCCTCCGCCAAGGGGGCCACGCGGTCTAGGCGTTCCGCGACCTCTTTTTGGCGGCTTCAGGCGGCAGGCTGCGATTGAAGGCCAGCGCAAGGTCGATCCAGGCGGGCAGGTCGGCCGGGGGGGTGTTCTCGGTCAGGACCCAGCCCTTCATCGGGCGGGCGCCCATGACCATCTGGGTGGCGCCCATCGCCAGGGCCTGCGGCATGGCATCGGGCCCGACGCGGACGATCAGGCCGGTGGCGCGGTGGGTGCCGATCAGAAGATTGCCATTCAGCATGAAGCAGGTGCCGCCGAACATGCGCCGCGGCTCGACCCCGAGGGGCGCCAGCAGGTCGGTCAGGGTGTTCAACAGCATGGCACACTCCCCAAATGCGAACGGGCACCCGAGGGTGCCCGTCGTTTCAGAGTGAAGACGCTCAGACGCCTTCGGAGCCGCTCGACAGGGGCGGCGGCAGGGCGGTGCGGCCGGTGGCCAGGGGGTCTTCCTGGCGCTGGACCGAACCTTCGAAATGGGCACCCGATTCGATGGCGATGGTCTTGTGGATGATGTCGCCCTCGACCCGGGCGGAAGAGGTCAGGCGGACCTTCAGGCCGCGCACCCGGCCGATGACGCGGCCATTGACCACGATGTCGTCAGCCACGATCTCACCGCGGATCGTGGCGCTTTCGCCGACCGTCAGCAGATGGGCGCGGATATCGCCCTCGACCGTGCCCTCGACCTGGATATCGCCCGAGGTCTTGAGGTTGCCCACCACCGTCAGATCGGCGGAAAGAATCGAGGGGCCAGATTTGCCCTTGGGCGCGGAAGGTGCGTATTCCATCGTCGGTTTTGTCACAGGGGCCTCCGGGGCCTTGGGTTTGTCGCTCTCGCCAGCCTTGGGACCGGGTTCGTTGATGCGGCTCTTAGAAAACATCTTTCGCTGCCCTTATGAAGGTCATCGGATTTACGGCGGTGCCGCTAAGACGGACCTCGTAGTGAAGGTGAGTGCCGGTGGACCGGCCTGAGTTGCCCATATCACCGATCTTTTCGCCACGCGATACCTTTTGACCGACATTCACGCCGATCTGCGACAAGTGGCCGTAGCGGGTCTCGATGCCGAAGGCGTGCTGGATCTTGATCAGGCGGCCATAGCCGTTCTCCCAGCCGGCATAGGTGACGGTGCCATCGGCGGTGGCATAGATCGGCGTGCCATAGTCGCCCGCGAGATCCTGGCCCTCGTGCATCCGGGCCGAGCCGTTGATCGGATCGTTGCGCCCGCCAAAGCCCGAGGTGAAGCGGACGGAGTTGTGGACCGGCATCCCCAGGGGCACCCGGAAGGCCGCGATCCGGTACATGTTGAGCGTGTCCAGCCCTTCCAGGATCGCATTGGCCCGCGTCTCATCCGGGCTGCCTGACAGCCCCATCGTCGACAGCGAGATCGGGGACAGCGGGCCGCCCTGGCCGGAATAGCCTGATTTCACCGAGGAAATCAGATCGTCCGGGTTCAGCCCCGCCGCCTTGAACATCTTGTCCAAAGGCTCGACCGAGACGGTCAGCGCCTCTTCCAGCTTGCCGAAGATCACGGCGTTGCGCGCCTCGAGCTGGGATTTCTGCTTGGCCACGGCGGCGGTGCGGGCCTGTTCGGCCAGCACATCGGCGGCCTCGGCATCGCGGTCACGGGCGGTATCGGTCAGGGCGGAGGACATGATGTCGAGCGTCGTCGCGATATCCTGCGCCTGGCCGAGATCGGTATGCGCCGCATCGCCGGCCTGCTGGTCGAGCGCGACCTTGGCCTGCCGCGCCTCGCTGCGCGCCTCGTCCCTTTCGCGGATCGTGCGGCGCAGGGTGTTCTGGATCACGTCGATCCCGGTCTCAAGCTCACGCAAGCGTGTTTCCGAGCCAAGCAGACGTTCCTGCATCGCCGAGACTTCCGATAGCGCCACGTTGAAGCGCTGTTGCGCGCCCGCCGCTTCCGAGACCCGCAGGTCGCGGTCATCGGACAGGCTGTTCAGGCGCTGCTCGAACAGGGCGGTCTGGCGCTGCACCTGATCGCGCGTCGATCCGGCGCTGAGGAAATCCATCAGCAGAATCGTCGTGGCCAGCAGCATCCAGCCCAGGGCCACGACCCCCACCGCCGCACTGATCGCCTGCGTCATCGGGCGCAGCCGGACAAAGCGCGTCGTGGCGTCGGATTTCAGAAAAAGCCGCTGTTCCGGGAACCAGGGTTCCAGCCAGAGGTTGATGCGGTATGAGAGCCGGGTCAGCACATGCGGTCCGTTCTGGATAATGGCAGGAGACCCGTCCTGAACGCAGGCCTGGAGCCAGCGCTCGGAACGGGTGTCGCAGTGGATTAGCCAGCGCCCGGGCTCCTCGCAATCTCTTTGCCGCAAAGCGCCCGGCGCTTTGCGGGTTTCCGCCGTAATCACTGGGCCGGATCAGCGGCGCCCTCCGGGTCCTCTGGCAGATCCTCTGGCAGATCTTCGGTGAGCGGCCAGTAGAAGTCGGGCGGAATCCCGGCTTCGGCGCGTTTCTCCTCGTTGAAGGGCGGCTTCAAGAGGCCGTGGAAATAGCGGCGCACCAGGTCGTGGAAGGCCTCCTTCGGGTCCAACCCGTCGCGGCCGCACATCCAGTTGAACCATTTCGAGCCATAGGCGACATGGGCGACCTCCTCGGCATAGATCACCTCCAGCGCTGCGAGGGCCTGCGCCTCGCTCGCCTTGGCGAAGAGCGCGATCATCCCGGGCGAGACATCCAGACCGCGCGCCTCCAGCACCATGGGGACCACGGCGAGGCGACCCATGAAATCCTCCGCGGTGTCCTCGGCGGCGCGCCACATCCCGGTATGGGCGGGCAGGGCGCCGTAGTGGCTTCCCAAAGCTTCCAGACAATCGCAGATCAGGTTGAAATGCTTGGCCTCGTCATCGGCGGCCTTCACCCAGTCGTCGTAAAAGCCGAGCGGCATCGGCAGATGGCCAAAGCGGGCGATCATGTCCCAGTGCAGGTCCACGGCGTTGAGCTCGATATGGGCCAGCGAATGCAGCATGGCGATCCGCCCCGCGGGGCTCCCCGGCCGGCGCCGCGGCACATCGCGGGGCGACAGAAGCTCGGGTCTCGCAGGCCGCGCCGGCTGCATCGGCGGCGCCGCCCGCCCGATGGCCAAGGGCGCCCCCGCCGCCCGCGCCGCAAACCAGCGCGCCGCATGGGCCCGCCCGAGCGCCGCCTTGGCGCGCCCGTCTGCGGTGGTCAAAACCTCGACCGCCATCGCCGCCAAAGTCCGCTCACCCACCTCTGCCACCCTTTTCTCCTTCATTGGTCCATAAATATCCCACGGGGGGTGCGGGGGGTGTGAAACCCCCCGCCTCCGAACGTGCAGGACTGGCTCAACCCTTCACGAAGGCCAGAACCTCGGCGGCATGGCCCTTGACCTTGTCGACCTTCCAGATCTTCGCGATCCGGCCTTCGGCGTCGATCAGGAAGGTCTTGCGCAGAACTCCCTGCACCAGCTTGCCGAAGAACAGCTTTTCGCCAAAGGAGTCCCAGTCCTCCATCATCGTGCCGTCCTTGTCCGACAAAAGCGGAAAGGTCAGCCCCATCTTGGCGGCGAATTTGGCGTGTTTGGCGACCGAATCCTTGCTCAGGCCCAGAACCACCACACCCTCTGCGGCAAATTCGGGCGCCAAGCCGTTGAAATCCATCACTTCATTGGTGCAGGTCGGGGTTCCGTCCGCGCCATAGGCGAAAAGCACCACGCGCTGGGGGCGCAGGGCGGAGAGGGTGACGGAACTGCCGTCCTCGCGGCTCAGGGTGAATTCGGGGGCCATCTGGCCCTCGGCAACGTCGGGTTTCATGGGCGGCTCCTTGCCTTTTGATCGACCGGTCCTTGGCGATCTAGTTGCCTTCCGGCAAAGATAAAGGCAACGGCTGACAAGACCCGGATCTTGCGCAACCTCCCGGCCATCAGGCAGGGGTGTTGCGCAGTCATCCGGCAAGAGGGCCCCGCGCGGGGCCGCAACAGGCAAGAGGCAGGCATGGCAGGGGCAGGGCAGGGCGGGAGGGGAGACGATCGCTCCAAGTCTGCCTTCGCACGGCCTGCGGGCGCGGGCCACCCGGCGCAGGAAGCGCTAGTGCTGCGCGCCGAAGACCGCCTGCCGGCCGGGGCCGCGACGCAAGAGCCTGCCGCATCCGGGCATCCCGCCGCAGCCGGGCCCGCGACCCGCAAGCCCGTTCGCAGCGCAAGGCGGCGGCGGGCGGGCCTCGGCGGGCGGCTTTTCCTTCTGATCTTCCTCTTCGCGCTGGCGGCGCTGGCGCTGGAATATGTCGGCAAGCCGGTCAAGATGCCGGTCTGGGTCGTGGCCGAGGTCGAATCCCGGCTGAACCGCGCGCTGGCCGGGGCCTTGCCCGATGGCGCGCTGTCGGTCGGCGGGATCGAGATGACGCTGGGCGACGACTGGGTGCCGCGCTTCCTGCTCGATGATCTGCGCCTGTTGCAGCCCGGCGGCCAGACCCTGCTGGCCCTGCCCGAGACCTATCTGAGCCTCGACCCCAGCGGGTTGGTCCAGGGCAAGGTCCGCGCCCAGAGCCTGCGCATCGTCGGCGCCCGCATCGCGGTGCGCCGCGACCGCGACGGGCATTTCGACATCGCGCTCGGCGGCGGTCAGGGGCCAAGGATCGACACGCTTGCCGCCCTGTTCGCCACCTTCGACCGCGCCTTTGCCCTGCCGGCCCTGACCCATCTGCGCACGGTCGAGGTCGAGGCGCTGTCGCTGTCGCTCACCGACCAGCGCGCCGGCAAGACCTGGGAGGTCGGCGACGGCCATCTCTCCATCGAAAACCGCCCGGCGGAACTGGCGGCGCAGCTCAGCATGTCCTTGGTCGCGGGCGGCAGCGCGCCGGCCCATGCGGTCTTCACCGCCGTGGCGGCCAAGGGGTCCGAGGCCGGGGCCGGCTCGGCGCGGATCTCGGCCCAGGTCGACCGGGTCGCCGCGGTGGACCTTGCGGCGCAGACCCCGCTTCTGGGCTGGCTTGGCGTGCTGGACGCGCCGATCTCGGGGCGGATCGCGGCCACGATCGACACCAAGGGGATCGAGGCGCTGGACGGCAGGCTCGACATCGCGGCGGGGGCGCTGAAACCCTCAGCCAAGACCACGCCCATCGCCTTTGACAAGGCGAGCCTCAGCCTCGGCTATGATTCCGCCGCCGGCCGCATCGTGTTGAGCGAGCTTACCGTGCAAAGCCGCACCCTGCGGCTGACCAGCAAGGGCCAGTCCTATCTGGTGGACGCCGACGGCAAGACCATCACCGGCGCCTTGTCGGGCCGGCGTCCGGCGGCCTTTCTGGGCCAGATCCAGGTCTCGGGTCTGTCGATCGACCCGGCGGGTCTTTTCGCGGCGCCGGTGCAGTTCAGTCAGGGTTCCGCCGACCTGCGGCTCAGGCTCGACCCCTTTGCCATCGACATCGGCCAGGTTTCGCTGACCGACGGGGCCGAGCATCTGGCGGCCTCGGGCAAGGTCGCGGCGGACGAGGGCGGCTGGCGCGTCGCCATCGACCTGACGCTGAACCAGATCTCGCGCGACCGGCTTCTGTCGCTCTGGCCGCTGCAACTGGTGCCGGGCACAAGGTCCTGGGTGGCCAACAACATTCGCAACGCCGACCTCTCCGATCTGCATGCCGCCCTGCGCATCGCGCCGGGGACCGAGCCGCGGACCGAGCTTGCCTATGATTTCAAGGATGCCGATCTGAACTTCATGGCCAAGATGCCGCCGGTCAAGGGCGCCGATGGCTATGCCGCCATCCAGGGCAAGACCTACACGCAGGTCGTTTCGCATGGCGCGGTCACCCCGCCCGAGGGCGGGCCGATCGACGTTTCGGGCACGGTGTTCTCGGTCCCCGACATCACGGCGCTTCCGGCGCTGGCGCATATTGATCTGCACATGACTGGGGCGCTGACGGCGGTGCTGTCGCTGCTGGATCAGCCGCCGTTCTTCTACCTGCAAAAGGCGGCGCAGCCGGTGGATCTGGGGCAGGGGCGGACCGATGTCAGCGCCCAGATCTCCTTGCCGCTGATCCCGCGGGTCATGCCGTGGGATGTGGACTTCAAGGTCGCGGCGCAGGTTGCAGAGTTCACCTCGGACAAGGTGGTCAAGGGCCATGTCGTCACCGCCCCCCTCTTGCGGGTCGCGGCCAGCCCCAGGGGTCTGACCATTGCGGGACAGGGTCTTCTGGGCAAGGTGCCCTTTGACGTGACCCTGCAGCAGGATTTCCCGGAGCAGTTGCCGCCCAAAGAGGGTGAGCCGGACCAGCTGCCGGCGCCAGCAGCAACCGCCACCCCACCCACCACCCCGGGCCCGCGCGTCAGGGCTGCGCAGCCCGACCCGGGCGCGATAGCCAGCGCCATCCTGCCCGATGCGCTGCCCCTGCCGGGGCCGCTGCCCGAGGCCCAGGCCGGAACCCCGGCGGTGGCGCAGGCGCTTGGCGTTCCCAAGCTTGCGGCGGTGGCCGAGAGCCTGGCGGTGCCGCCGGCCCGGATGACCGGGCAAGTCACCCTCTCGCAGGACGCGGTGGAGGAGTTCGGCCTTGGTCTGCCGGCGGGCATGGTCAGCGGGAAGGCGCAGGCCGATGTCTCGCTTCAGCTGGCCAAGGGCGTGCCGGGGCAGCTGAAGCTGTCCTCCAATCTGGCGGGCATGACGCTGGCCATTCCCGACCTTGGCTGGCGCAAGGCCCCCGATGCCGCGGGCCGGCTGGAGACCGAGGTCCGCCTTGGCAGCCCGCCGCAGATCACGCGGCTGGACCTGACCGGCCCCGGCCTGTCGGCGCAGGGCAGGGTGACGCTGAACGCCAAGGGCGGGCTGGAGGTCGCGCAGTTCGACAAGGTGACGATGGGCGGCTGGCTGAATGGCGCGGTATCGATCACCGGGCGCGGGCCGTCGAGCCCGGTGGCGCTGGCGGTGACCTCGGGCAGCATCGACCTGCGCAAGTTCCCGCAGAACCGGTCGAGCGGCGGCAGCTCCTCGGGCAGCCCGCTGTCGATCAACCTGCAATCCCTGCGGGTGACCGAGGGCATAAGGCTGACCGGTTTTTCGGGTGATTTCTCGCTGAAAGGCGGCTTCAACGGCAGTTTTGGCGGCATGGTGAACGGGGCCGCCCCGGTCACCGGCTCGGCCGTGCCGATGCGCTATGGCACGGCGGTGCGGGTCGTCTCGGCCGATGCCGGGCTGGCCATGCAGGCGGCGGGGATGTTCTCTTCGGCGCATGGCGGCGATCTCGACATGACGCTGATCCCGCGCCCCAAGACCGGGGAATATGACGGCCAGGCCACGATACGGCGCTTCCGGGTCAAATACGGCTCGGTCATGGCGGATCTTCTCTCGGCGATCTCGGTCATCGGGCTTCTGGACCAGCTGGCGGGCGACGGCATCGTCTTTGAACATGCCGAGGCGCAATTCCTGATCACGCCCAATACGATCGACATCCAGAAAGGTTCGGCCATCGGCGCCTCGATGGGGGTGTCGGTCGAGGGGCTTTACCATTCCGACAGCGGGCTTCTGGACCTGCGCGGCGTGGTTTCGCCGATCTACATGCTCAACGGGATCGGCGCGATCCTGACCCGCAAGGGGGAAGGTCTGTTCGGCTTTGCCTACCGGCTGACCGGCGATGCCAACAAGCCGGATGTCTCGGTCAACCCCTTGTCGATCCTGACGCCGGGCATGTTCCGCGACCTGTTCCGCGCGCCGGCCTCGACACTGACGCCCCCGGTGCCGCCGCCGCCGGGCACGCAAACCGCGGCGCCTGCCGCCCCGAACGGAGGCGACAGATGAAGCTGTCCGATTTCGACTTTGACCTGCCCGAGGAGCTGATCGCGACGCGCCCGGCCCGGCCGCGCAGCGCCGCCCGGCTGTTGCTGGCCGAGGGTGAGACCCTGCGCGATCTGCATGTGCGCGATCTCGTCGACCTGTTCCGCCCCGGCGACCGGCTGATCCTGAACAACACCCGCGTCATTCCCGCCCGCCTTTTCGGCACCCGCCAGCGGGGCGAGGCGGTGGCCAAGGTCGAGGTCACCCTGTTGGAGCCTTTGGCCAAGGGCTGGCGCGCCCTGGCCAAGCCCCTGCGCAAGGTGCAGGTCGGCGAAGTGATCCGCTTTTCCGATGTGCTTTCTGCCGAGGTCATGACCAAGGGCGAGACCGACATGGTCCTTGGCTTCAACCTGACCGGCCCCGATTTCGACGCCGCCCTGGCCGAGGCCGGGCAGATGCCCCTGCCGCCCTATATCGCGGCCAAGCGTCCGGCGGATGCGCAGGACCAGACCGATTACCAGACCGTCTTTGCCCGCCATCTGGGCGCCGTGGCCGCCCCCACCGCCAGCCTGCATTTCGAGCCCTGGCTGCTGGAGGCCCTGGCCGCCAAGGGTGTCGCGTTTACCGAAGTGACGCTCCACGTCGGCGCCGGCACCTTCCTGCCGGTCAAGGTCGAGGATGTGACGACCCACAAGATGCACGCCGAATGGGGCGAGGTGACGCCGGAAGCCGCCGCCGAAATCAACGCCACCAAGGCTGCGGGCGGGCGTGTGATTCCGGTCGGTACCACGGCGTTGCGCCTGATCGAAAGTGCCGCCGCCGCAGGGCGGGTGGAGCCGTGGCGCGGCCCGACCGACATCTTCATCTACCCCGGCTTCAAGTTCCGGGTCACCGATGCCCTGATGACCAACTTCCACCTGCCCAAATCGACGCTTCTGATGCTGGTCTCCGCCCTGATGGGGGCCGAGCGGATGCGGGCGGTCTATGCCCATGCGGTGGCAGAGGGCTACCGCTTCTTCTCCTATGGCGATTCGTCGCTTCTGGTGCCCTGATCCCGCCGATGGCGGGCAGCTGCGGCATCCTGTCGGAAATTCTTATCCTATTAACCAAGCCTCTGCTAAGGTCCGCGGACTTGAATCCGCCGACCAGATGGAGCCTGCGATGCTGAAAGTACTTGCCCAATCCTGGCCCCTTCTGCTGGGCGTCATGTTCCTGATGGTGGGCAATGGGGTGCAGGGCACTCTGCTGGGGGTGCGGGGGGCGATGGAGAATTTCTCCACCTTCGAGCTTTCCATCGTGATGTCGGCCTATTTCGTGGGCTTCCTCGGCGGCTCGCGGATGGCGCCGACGATGATCCGGCGGGTCGGCCATGTGCGGGTGTTCTCGGCGCTCGGCTCGCTGATCTCGGCGGTGCTGATCCTTTACCCGCTGGTGCTGGACTGGACGGCCTGGGCCGTCTTGCGCGTGCTGATCGGCTTCTGCTTTTCGGGGATCTATGTCACCTCGGAAAGCTGGCTGAACAACACCGCCACCAACGAGACGCGGGGCCAGGCGCTGTCGGCCTATATGATCGTGCAGATGCTGGGGATCATCGCGAGCCAGGGCCTGCTGGCGATGGGCAATCCGGCGGGCTTCGGGCTGTTCATCATCCCGTCGGTCCTCGTCTCGCTGGCCTTCACGCCGCTCCTGCTGGCGGCGACCCCGGCGCCGACCTTCAACGACGCCAAAAGGATGAGCTTCCGCAGGCTGTTCGCGATCTCTCCCCTCGGCTGTGTGGGGATGCTGCTGACCGGGGGGATCTATGCCGGCATGTTCGGCATGGCCTCGGTCTGGGGCGCGATGGCGGGGTTGAGCTTTGGCCAGATCGCGGCCTTTGGCGCGGCGCTTTATGTCGGCGGGCTGGTGCTGCAATATCCGATCGGCTGGGCCTCGGATCACGTCGACCGGCGTGCGCTGATCATGTGGCTGTCGGCGATCGGGGCGGTTGTGATGGCGGTGGCCACGGCGATGACCTTGCCTTTCCTTCTGATCCTCGTGGTGGCGGTCCTGCTGGGCGGCATCATCAACCCCTTGTATTCGCTGCTGATTGCCCACACCAACGACTTCCTGTCGAAAGAGGACATGCCCGGCGCCTCTGCCGGAATGATCTTTCTGAACGGCTTCGGTGCGATCTTCGGGCCGCTGGTCACCGGCTGGTTCATGTCCAAGATCGGCGGCGGCGGCTATTTCCTGTTCCTCGCCATCCTGTTCGTGGTGCTGGCGGTCTATTCCGCCTGGCGGATGAGCCGGCGGGCAGGACCGCTGGAAGTGGGCGGCTATGCCGGGCTGTCGCCCTCTGCCGGTACGGTCGCCGTTCATGCCGTGATGGAGAATGACCCGCGCCGCAGCCGGGCCGGGTGATATCCTCACGATGGCCTCACCTTCGGTTTGCGCCGCCTTCTGATTGCACAGCTGCGGTGAACCTGTCAGGCTGGCGCTAACAGGAGGACGCAGATGGATAATCCGGTTGACGTTCTGGACTTCTGGCTGGGCCGGGTCGGGCCCGAGGGCTGGTATGCCGGCGGCGCGGACCTCGACGGGTTGTGCCGCGACGGTTTTGTCGAGCTGTGGCAGGCGGCGCGCGAGGGCGGGCTAGACCATTGGGTCGAGGGCACGGTGGCCACACTGGCCTTTCTGATCCTGACCGACCAGCTGCCGCGCAACATGTTCCGCGGCAAGGCCGAGGCCTTTGCCACCGATCCCCTGGCGCTCGCCGCTGCCCGCCGCGCGGTGGCGGAGGGCTGGGATCTGGGCGCCCCCGAACCCGAGCGGCAGTTCTTCTACATGCCGTTTGAGCATGCCGAAAATCCCGAGGATCAGGCGCTGTCCGTGCAGCTGATGGCGGAGCGGATGCAATCGGACCCCGAGATGGTCCTGCACGCCCGCGCCCATCAGGAAATCATCGCCCGCTTCGGCCGCTTTCCCGGACGCAATGCCGCCCTGGGCCGCGAGACGACAGCGCAGGAGGCCGCCTTTCTGGCCGACGGCGGCTATGGTGCCCTGGTCAATGCCCTGCGTGCCAGTCATGCAGAGGGTGCATAGGGCTACGGCAAGGCAAGTATTGCTGGCTTTGGCCAGATAGTTTAATGCCAAACTACTTTTTCACGGGAGGGAAAGATGGCTGCCCAAACCTTCGACGTCGTTGTAATCGGGTCCGGTCCTGGAGGCTATGTCGCGGCGATCCGCGCCGCACAGCTGGGCCAGAAGGTCGCGATCGTGGAGCGCGAGAACCTCGGGGGCATCTGCCTCAACTGGGGCTGCATCCCGACCAAGGCGCTGCTGCGCTCGGCCGAGGTGTTTCATCTGATGCACCGGGCCAAGGAATTTGGCCTGAGTGTCGAAAAGGCCGGCTTTGATCTGAATGCCGTGGTCGCCCGCTCGCGCGGGGTGGCCAAGCAATTGTCGGGCGGCATCGGCCACCTGATGAAGAAGAACAAGATCACCGTCTTCATGGGCACCGCGACCCTGGCCAAGGCGGGTGTCGTCTCGGTCAAGACCGACAAGGGCACCGAGGAACTGAGCGCCAAGGCGATCATCCTGGCCACCGGGGCGCGGGCGCGTGAGCTGCCGGGACTGGAGGCGGATGGCGATCTGGTCTGGACCTATCGCCACGCGCTGCAGCCCAAGCGGATGCCGAAGAAGCTGCTGGTCATCGGATCGGGCGCCATCGGCATCGAATTCGCCAGCTTCTTCAACACGCTCGGCGCCGATACCACCGTGGTCGAGGTGATGGACCGCGTGCTGCCGGTGGAAGATGCCGAGATCAGCGCCTTTGCCAAGAAGGCCTTCGTCAAGCAGGGGATGAAGATCCTCGAAAAGACCACGGTCAAGAAGCTGGACCGGTCGCCCGGCAAGGTCGTGGCGCATCTGGAAGATGCCAAGGGCACCACGACGATGGAGTTCGACACCGTGATCTCGGCCGTCGGCATCGTCGGCAATGTCGAGAACCTGGGGCTGGAGGCGCTGGGCGTCAAGATCGACCGCACCCATGTGGTGACCGACGAATATTGCCGCACCGGGGTGCCGGGGCTTTATGCCATCGGCGATATCGCCGGTGCGCCCTGGCTCGCCCACAAGGCCAGCCATGAGGGTGTCATGGTGGCCGAACTGATCGCGGGCGGCCATCCGCATCCGATCAAGCCCGGCTCGATCGCCGGCTGCACCTATTGCAGCCCGCAGGTGGCCTCGGTCGGCATGACCGAAGCCAAGGCCAAGGAGGCCGGCTACACGGTGAAGGTCGGGCATTTCCCCTTCATCGGCAATGGCAAGGCGATTGCGCTGGGCGAGCCGGAGGGCATGATCAAGACCGTGTTCGACGCCAAGACTGGCGAACTTCTGGGCGCGCATATGGTGGGGGCGGAAGTGACCGAGCTGATCCAGGGCTATGTGATCGGCCGCACGCTCGAGACCACCGAGGAAGAGCTGATGAACACCGTCTTCCCGCATCCGACCCTGTCGGAGATGATGCACGAGTCGGTGCTGGACGCCTACGGTCGCGCGCTGCACTTCTAGGTCACGAATTTTCTGCGAAAATTCAAGGAGGGGGGCTTTCGGCCCCCCTTGCCCGTTCCGGGCGCACCCCCCGAGGATATTTGGGTCTGAATGAAGGCGGAAGCGATGCGGGCTGTGTTGACGATCCTGGCGCTTTGGGCGGCCGGCCTGGGGGCTGCGGCGCAGTTTGGCAAGATCTCGGTGGCCTATGCGGCGTTGGGGCTGGCCTATCCGGCGGAGGCGGGGGTGGCGATCGGGTTGATGGTGTCGATTGTCGGCATGGTCGGGCTGGTCTTTGGCACCACCGCGGGGCTGCTCGTGGCGCGGATCGGGGCAAGGCGGGCGCTGCTCGGGGCGCTGGTGCTCGGGGCCGTCGTTTCGGGTGTCGAGAGTTTTCTGCCGCCCTATCCGGTGATGATGCTGGCGCGGGTGCTGGAGGGGGTCTCGCATCTGGCGATTGTGGTGGTCGGGCCGACCGCGATTGCGGCGGCGGCGCCGCCTGCGCGGCAGGGCGCGGCCTTGACGCTGTGGTCGAGTTTCTTTGCGGTGACCTATGCGGTGCTGGCCTGGATCGGGCCGGGGATTCTGGCGGATTGGGGGATTGCGGGCCTGTTCCGGCTGCATGCGCTGTGGCTGCTGGCCTGTGCCGTGGTGCTGTCGGGGCTGATGGACCGCGATGTTGCCTTGGCGGTGCCGCCCGGGCGCGCCGGGCTTCTGGCGCAGCATTGGGAGATCTACCGCTCGCCCTTCGTGGCGGCGCCGGCCATGGGGTTTGTGTGTTATACCATTACTTATGTGGCCGTTTTGACTCTGATGCCGGGGCGGATGGGGGCCTGGGGCGGCTTTGTCGGCGTGGCGATGCCGCTGGCCTCGATCGGGGTGAGCCTGACCTTCGGGGTCTGGCTGCTGAGCCGGGTCGCGGCGGTGCGGCTGGTGGCGGCGGGCTTTGGGCTGGCTGTGCTGGCGGCTGTGGCGCTTTGGGCCTTCTGGGGGCAGGGGGTGCTGCCGGTGGCGGCGGCCCTGCTTTTGGCCGCGGCGCTGGGGATCGTGCAGGGGGCGAGTTTTGCCAGCCTGCCGCAGCTCAATCTGGCCGTGGAGGACCGGGCGCGCGGCGCTGGAGCCATTGCGCAGTTGGGCAATCTGGGCACCGTCACCGGCACGCCGATGCTGGCCTTTCTGCTGGAGAGGGCCGGGGTCAGCGGGCTTGCGCTGTTCCTGGTCGGGTTTTCCGGGCTTGGCCTGCTGATCGTGCGGTGGCAGGCGCGGCGCAGGGCCGCCGTCAGGACTTTGTGATCTTGGCCCCCGCCTGCACAAGGCCCGCGAAACCGCCGAGGTTGACCACCTGATAGCCCAGTTTCATCAACTTCTGCTGCGCCAGCGCCGACCGCGCGCCCGAGGCGCAGAACACCGCGAGCGGTTTGCTGGTTAGCCTTCGGTCGAACTCCGGCGCCTTCGGGTTGGCCTTGCGGGCAAGCTCCGTCAGGGGGAGATGCAGGGCGCCCTGCACCGTGCCGGTGCCGCGCAGCTCGTCCAGCTCGCGGACATCGACCAGCAAGACCTCACCCGCCTTGGCCCGGGCCACCATGTCGGGCAGCAGGGCGGATGTGGAACCGGGGCGCAGGAAATTGAACACGGGACACCTCTTAACCTTTCCATCCTTTAGTCCAAGCGGGGAAATTGTAAAGGCGGGATGCGTGAATCCGCACTTCCGCTATGCGTTCATTATTTGTTCACTTTTTCGGGTTGGAATGACCGCGATTCCACCCTATCTTCATCGAGATTAAGAGGTGGGCCATGGCAGAGCAGAAGTTCATCGAGGTGCGCGGCGCGCGCGAACACAACCTCAAGAATGTCGACGTCGATATCCCGCGCGATCAGTTCGTGGTGATCACCGGGCTTTCGGGCTCTGGGAAGTCTTCGCTGGCCTTTGACACGATCTATGCCGAGGGGCAGCGGCGTTATGTCGAAAGCCTGTCGGCCTATGCGCGGCAGTTCCTCGACATGGCGGGGAAACCGGATGTCGACCATATCTCGGGCCTCTCGCCCGCGATTTCGATTGAACAGAAGACCACCTCGAAGAACCCGCGCTCGACCGTCGGCACGGTGACCGAGATTTACGACTATCTGCGCCTCTTGTTCGCCCGCGTCGGGATTCCCTATTCGCCCGCCACCGGCTTGCCGATCACCGCGATGCAGGTGCAGGACATGGTCGATGCCGTGATGGCGATGGAGGAGGGGTCGCGCGCCTATCTGCTGGCGCCGATCATCCGCGACCGCAAGGGCGAGTACAAGAAGGAGTTTCTGGAGCTTCGCAAGCAGGGCTTCCAGCGCGTCAAGGTGGACGGCACCTTCCATGATCTGGAAGAGCCGCCGACGCTGGACAAGAAGCTGCGCCATGACATCGACGTTGTGGTCGACCGGATCGTCGTGCGCGATGGGTTGCAGACCCGGCTCGCCGACAGCTTCCGCACCGCGCTGAACCTCGCCGATGGCATCGCGGTGATCGAGACCGCGCCGGCGGAGGGCGAGGGCAAGCGCATCACCTATTCCGAGAAGTTCGCCTGCCCGGTCAGCGGCTTTACCATTGCCGAGATCGAGCCGCGGCTTTTCTCCTTCAACGCGCCCTTCGGGGCTTGCCCGGTTTGCGACGGGCTGGGGATGGAATTGTTCTTTGACGAGCGCCTTGTGGTGCCCGACCAGAGCCTGACCCTGACCCAAGGGGCGATTGCGCCCTGGGCCAAGTCGAAAAGCCCCTATTTCACCCAGACCATCGATGCGATGGCCAAGCACTATGGCTTTGACAAGAAAAAGAAATGGAAGGACCTGCCCGACAAGGTGAAGGAGGTCTTCCTGCGCGGCTCGGGCGGCGAGGAGATCGAGTTCCGCTATGACGAGGCGGGGCGGATCTACACGGTCAAGCGGGTTTTCGAAGGCGTCATCCCGAACATGGAGCGGCGCTACAAGGAAACCGACAGCTCGTGGTCGCGCGAGGAGATGGAGCGCTATCAGAACAACCGGCCCTGCGGCACCTGCCACGGCTACCGGCTGCGGCCCGAGGCCTTGGCGGTCAAGATCGACGGGCTGCATGCAGGGCAAGTCGTGCAGATGTCGATCCGCGAGGCGCATGCCTGGATCGGTCAGGTTCCGGGGAAGCTTTCCAACCAGCAGAATGAAATCGCCCGGGCGATCCTGAAGGAAATCCGCGAACGTCTTGGATTCCTTGTCAATGTCGGCCTCGACTATCTGACGATGAGCCGGAATGCCGGCACCTTGTCGGGCGGCGAAAGCCAACGGATCCGGTTGGCGAGCCAGATCGGCTCGGGCCTGACTGGGGTCTTGTATGTGCTGGACGAACCGTCGATCGGCTTGCACCAGCGCGACAATGACCGCCTGCTGACCACGCTGAAGAACCTGCGCGATGCGGGGAATACGGTTCTGGTGGTGGAACATGACGAGGACGCGATCCGCGAGGCGGATTATGTTTTCGACATGGGGCCGGGGGCGGGGGTGCATGGCGGGCAGGTGATTTCCCGCGGCACGCCCTCCGAGATTGCCGCCGATCCGGCCAGCATCACCGGGCAGTATCTGTCCGGGCAAAGGTCGATCCCGGTGTCGCGGGTGCGGCGCAAGGGCAATGGCAAGAAGCTGACCGTGGTGGGCGCCACTGGCAACAACCTGAAAGACATGACGGCGGAGTTCCCGCTGGGCATGTTCGTCTGCGTGACCGGGGTGTCGGGCGGCGGCAAGTCGACGTTGACCATCGAGACCCTGTTCAAGACCGCCGCGATGCGGTTGAACGGCGCGCACGAGACGCCGGCGCCCTGCGAGACGATCCGTGGGTTTGAGCATCTCGACAAGGTGATCGACATCGACCAGCGCGCCATCGGCCGCACGCCGCGCTCGAACCCCGCGACCTATACCGGGGCCTTCACCCCGATCCGCGACTGGTTTGCCGGCCTGCCGGAGGCCAAGGCGCGCGGCTATCAGTCCGGGCGTTTCAGCTTCAACGTGAAGGGCGGGCGCTGTGAGGCGTGCCAGGGCGACGGGGTGATCAAGATCGAGATGCACTTCCTGCCCGATGTCTATGTCACCTGCGAGACCTGCAAGGGCCACCGCTACAACCGCGAGACTTTGGAAATCAAGTTCAAGAACAAGAGCATCGCCGACGTTCTTGACATGACATGTGAAGATGCCGCCCAGTTCTTCCAGGCGGTTCCGGCGATCCGCGACAAGATGGATGCGCTCTGCGAAGTGGGGCTTGGCTATATCAAGGTCGGCCAGCAGGCCACCACCCTGTCAGGGGGTGAGGCGCAGCGGGTGAAGCTGTCCAAGGAACTCAGCCGCCGCGCCACCGGCAAGACGCTCTATATCCTCGACGAGCCGACCACCGGTCTGCACTTCGAAGATGTGCGCAAACTGCTGGAGGTGCTGCACTCCTTGGTGGATCAGGGCAATACGGTCGTGGTGATCGAGCATAACCTCGACGTCATCAAGACCGCCGACTGGATCATCGACATCGGGCCGGAGGGCGGCGATGGCGGCGGCAAGATCGTGGCCACCGGCACGCCGGAACAGGTCGCCAAGGTGGAGGCCTCCCACACCGGGCGCTACCTGAAGCCGATGCTCGCCACCGCCAAACGTCTGGCTGCGGAATGAGCGCGGTCCTGTGGCAGAAAATCGAAGGCGGGCTGGTGTTTCTGGCCTGCCTGATCGCCGTCATAGGCTCGGCGATGGTGGAGCGGTCCTTGCCCTGGTGGGCGATGGTGATCCTGTTTTTCGCGCCGGATCTGGGGTTTCTGGGCTATCTGCGCGGCCCGCGCATCGGCGCGCTGACCTATAACGCCGTGCATCTGTACGGCTGGGGTCTGCTGCTGGCGGTCGGCGGTTCGGTGCTGTTCGGATCGGGGCCGGTCACCGATCTGGGCCTGATCTGGATGGCCCATGTCGGCTTTGACCGGATGCTTGGCTATGGGCTGAAGGAGCCCACAGCCTTTGGCGACACCCATCTGGGGCGGATCGGCCGCAAGTAGCGGCCGCCTGGCCTATCGGGTCGAGAAGCCCAGCACCTTGTAGAGCGGGCAGAAGGTCAGCGCGGCGCTGATCGTCAGGACGAGGCCTGCCAGCCCCTTCAGCCAATGCAAAGCGCCGCCGCTTTGCCCATCCATGAAAAACCACAGGATCAGGGCAAGCCCTGCGACCAGGCGGATGACGCGGTCGGTCGTGCCCATGTTTGCGATAGCCATCTTGTTCTCCCAACAGGCGAGATGCCTTGAGGGGAAATCTTAAAGCCTGCGGGCCTCGCCTTACATGACACAGGTCAAGCCCCGCGCTTTCGGAGCTTGACCTGCAGAGAGGGAAGGCTTTTAGCGGATCAGCTTGCCGACTTCGCCGATCTGCTGCTCGACAATGCCGGTGTCGGGGGCAACGCGGTAGAGCATGTCGCCCGAGCGGGCATAGACCGACCGGTCGGGCTCGGTCAGGGACGGCGGGTTCAGGATCACGTCATAGCCGGAGGGCAGGCGGTCGCCGACATGGTAGGGGTCGATGCCAACCCCGTTGCGGACCTGGCCGGGCGGAATGCAGGGCGGGTTCTTCTTGGCCAGACCGGGCGGGCAATTGGCATAATTCGCGTCGTGCCAGTCCCAGTTCCAGTCTTGCACCGGGTCCGGCGGCTGCAGGATCGAGCCGGTGAGGCGGTCGATCAGGTAAAGGAAGGACCCGTAGCGCACATATTGCGAGTTCGGCCAGGACGGGTAGCGGGAGGGGTCGAACATCACGACATAGCCCTCGGGCAGGGCGTGTCCGACGTTGTAGGGGTGGTAATAGACGTCATCATCGGAATGATGCGCCCAGTGGTTCTGGTCGAACAGGAAGGGCTTATGGGCCCAATCTTCGGCTTGGCTGTCCTTGCCTTGCCAATGCGAGGGGTCGGTCGCGCGGGACTGGCCGGACCAGTACTTCTCGTCGGATTTGTGCGACTTGGACGGTTTGCCATGGCTTTCGCAGCCGTGGTTTTTCTTGCCCGAACAATTGCCGCCCTGGGAATGGCCCGATTTCCCGTGGTTGTCGTTGCCCTTGCCATCCGCGACGGCGGCGCCGGTGCCAGCCAGCAGGAGCCCGGCCAAGGCCCCGGCCATGATGGTGAAATGTTTCATGTCTTGCTCCATTCGCTGCGGGAGCGTTCAAGACGACCCCATCACCCCCTATAACGCAGGGGTGATGGGAATGGTTCCCTTCGTGATTGGACAGGTCCGCTGAACGGCGGACTGTCGCCACGCGGATCAGTCCATCTGCTTGAAGTTCAGGCTTGCGCCCTCCTTGATTCCCGAGGGCCAGCGCGAGGTGATGGTCTTGGTCCGCGTGTAGAAACGGAAGGCGTCGGGCCCGTGCTGGTTCAGGTCGCCGAAAGCCGACTTTTTCCAGCCGCCGAAGGTGTGATAGGCCAGCGGCACCGGGATCGGCACGTTGATCCCGATCATGCCGACATTGACGCGGTTGGCGAAGTCGCGCGCCGTGTCGCCGTCGCGGGTGTAGATCGCGGTGCCGTTGCCGTATTCGTGGTCCATCGCCATCTTCAGCGCCTCTTCATAGGTCTTGGCGCGGACGGTCGACAGGACCGGCCCGAAGATCTCTTTGCGGTAGATCTCCATGTCGGTGGTGACGTGGTCGAAGAGGTGGGGGCCGACGAAGAAGCCGTCCTCATAGCCCTGCAGCTTGAAGTCGCGGCCGTCGACGACCAGCTTGGCACCAGCGGCCACGCCGGATTCGATCAGGCGCAGGATGTTGGCCTTGGCGGCGGCGGTGACGACCGGGCCGTAATCGACGTCATTGCCGCCGGTATAGGGGCCGACCTTCAGCTTCTCGATCCGCGGGATCAGCTTGGCAATCAGGCGGTCTGCCGTCTCGTCGCCGACCGGCACCGCGACCGAGATCGCCATGCAGCGTTCGCCGGCCGCGCCGTAGCCGGCACCGACGAGGGCATCGGCGGCCTGATCAAGGTCGGCGTCGGGCATGATGATCATGTGGTTCTTGGCGCCGCCAAAGCACTGGACGCGTTTGCCGTTCGCCGTGCCGCGCGAATAGATATATTCGGCAATGGGCGTCGAGCCGACAAAGCCCACGCCGGCGATCTGCTCGTTATCAAGGATCGCATCGACCGAGACCTTGTCGCCGTTGATCACCTGCAAGACGCCGTCGGGCAGGCCGGCTTCCTGCATCAGCTCGGCCAGCATCAGGGGGACCGAGGGGTCACGCTCGGAAGGTTTCAGGATGAAGGCATTGCCGCAGGCGAGCGCCGGGCCCATTTTCCACATCGGGATCATGGCGGGGAAGTTGAAGGGCGTGATGCCCGCCGCCACGCCGATCGGCTGACGCATCGAATACATGTCGATGCCGGGGCCGGCGCTGTCGGTGAACTCGCCCTTCAGAAGGTGCGGTGCGCCGATGCAGAACTCCATCACTTCCAGCCCGCGCTGGATGTCGCCCTTGGCGTCGGGCACCGTCTTGCCGTGTTCGGAGGAGAGGGCGACGGCCAGCTTTTCCATGTCGCGGTTCAGCAGCCGGACGAATTCCATCATCACGCGCGCCCGGCGCTGCGGGTTGGTGGCGCCCCATTTGACCTGCGCCTTGGCCGCATCGGCGGTCGCGGCGTCAAGCTCTGCCTTGGAGGCGAGCGCCACGCGGGCCTGCACTTCGCCGGTGGCAGGGTTGAAGACATCGGCGAACTTGCCCGAGGTGCCGGGGACATGCTTGCCGTTGATCCAGTGACCGATTTCTTTCATCGCTTCCTCCGCAGGATGGAATTTCTGTTGCCGCGACTTTAGTCTTGCGGAAATGCGGAGGGAAGAGGCAAGATTTCAAACGGGTTTTGCGAAAATGCAAGGATGATGGGCAGATTGCCCATCCTACCGGGAGAGGTGGCGATGGATTGGGACGATCTGCGGATCTTTCTGGCGGTGGCACGGACGGAAAGCCTGTCGGCGGCGGGGCGGGGGCTGAAGATCGACCCGGCCACCGTGGGTCGGCGGATCGCGCGGCTGGAGGATGCGATGGGCCTCAGGCTTTTCGCCAAGGGACCGCAGGGCTATGCGCTGAGCGACGAGGGGGCCCGGCTTCTCAGCCATGCCGAGCGGGCGGAGTCGGCGGTGGAGGGGGCGGCGGAGGCGCTGAAAGGCCCCGAGGGGCTGACCGGGCAGATCCGCATCGGCGCACCCGATGGCTGCGCCAATTACCTTTTGCCGCAGGTTCTGACCCGGATTTGTGATGCCAATCCGGGGCTTGAGGTGCAGATCGTGGCGCTGCCCCGCGTCTTCAACCTGTCGAAGCGCGAGGCGGATATGGCGGTCGGCGTCTCGCGGCCCGAGGCGGGGCGGCTGACGGTGCAGAAGCTGACGGACTACCGGCTGCACCTTGCGGCCTCGCGCGAGTACCTCGCCCGGCATCCGCCGATCATGGGCGTGCAGGACCTGCCGCAGCACCGGTTTGTCGGCTATATCCCCGACCTGATCTTTGACAAGGAGCTGGATTATCTGGCCGAAATCGGGGTGCAGGCGCCGCCGCTCGCCTCCAACTCCGTCTCGGTGCAGCTGAACTTTCTGCGCCATGGCGCGGGGCTGGGGGTCGTGCATGACTTCGCGCTGCCGGTGGCGCCGGAACTGACGCGGGTTCTGGCGGATCAGATCAGCCTGAAGCGGTCGTTCTGGCTGATCCGCCATGCCGATGACGGAAGGGTCGAAAGGCTTAACCGCTTTGCCACCTTGCTGACGGCAGAGGTGCGGGCCGAGATGGCACGGCTGGAGGCCTATTCGGTGCAGGACGGGTAGGGGGCAGCCTCGCCCGCGACCTTGTCGCAGATCCTGACCTTGGCCAGCGCCGCGAGGCGGGGCGACCAGACCTCGGCATCGACCGCGAGGGGCGTGGCGCTTTCGGGGCCATGGGCGGCCCATTGCACGGTGTAAATCTCCTCCGCGCCTTGCAGGACCAGCACGACCATGGATTCGGACTGGCCCTGATAACTGCCGCAGCTGAGGTATCCGGCGAAGGCGGCCTTGGCGCCTTTGACCTCGGGCAGGGGCAGGGCCTTGCTGGCAAAGCTGTCGGGGCAGGCGCCGGCATAGCCCTGCGCCAGCTGCCCCGCGACATCCTGCACCGAGGCCCGCGCCGCCAGCCCCTTGGCGCCGGTCAGGGTGATCAGCTGGCTCCACTGCTCCACGCTTTCGCCCTTGGGGGCGAGTTCCATGATGTAGGACGCGCCCTGCGCATGTTCGTAGCCGGGCACGAAGGGGTCGGGCACCGGCAGGGCCACGAGCTGGCTGTAGATCGGGCTGATCAGGGTCACCGGGGCAGCATGGCCGGGGGTGGCCGCAGCAAGGCACAGGAGGAAAAGCGCGGGGGAAAGGCGCATCGGATGGCTCCGCAAGGGTTGAATGACTTTGGGTTCTATGCGTCTTGGCTGGCATATTTGTACTATTATTTCAATATATTCCTGAGAACTTGACAGAATCTTGCACAGGGGGCAGCTTGGTAAGGACAGGAAAGGGAGGCTCCTATGCTTGTCAGTCATATCCTCAAATCGAAATCGGACGACGGCGTCGTCACCTTGCAACCCGGGACCACAGTGGCCAAGCTGGCCGAGGTGTTGTCGGCGCGGCGGATCGGGGCTGTCGTGATCTCGCAGGATGGGCGGGTGGTGGAGGGCATCGTCTCGGAGCGCGACGTGGTGCGTGAACTCGGCCGGCGCGGTCCGGCCTGCCTGACCGATGTGGTCGAAAGCCTGATGACCGCCAAGGTCATGACCTGCACCCGGGCCGAAAGCGCCGATCAGGTGCTGGCGGTGATGACCGAGGGCCGCTTCCGCCACATGCCGGTGGTCGAGGCGGGCCATATGGTCGGGCTCATCTCGATCGGCGACGTGGTCAAGGCGCGTCTGGCCGAGCTTGCGATGGAAAACAGCGCCCTGGAGGGGATGATCAAGGGCTTCTGAGGGCCTTTGCCGCGGGGTCCGGCGCGCTCTGGCGGGCCGGCGCCGTGACGCTTTGTCCCTTGCGTCCGGCGCCAAGCTATTGTTGCCTGTGCAAACCAGCTTGGCGGAGGACCCATGCGCATCGGACTTTATCCCGGCACTTTCGATCCGGTGACTTTGGGTCATCTCGACATCATCCAGCGCGCGATGGCGCTGGTCGACCGTCTGGTGATCGGCGTGGCGATCAACCGCGACAAGGCGCCCTTGTTCGGGCTGGAAGAGCGGGTCGCCATGGTCGAGGAGGAGTGCCGCGAAATCTCCGCCCGGATCGGCGGCGAGATCGTCGTGCATCCGTTCGAGAACCTGCTGATCGACTGTGCCCGCGATGTCGGCGCCGGGATCATCATCCGCGGGCTGCGGGCTGTCGCCGATTTCGAGTATGAATTCCAGATGGTCGGCATGAACCGCGCGATGGATTCCTCGATCGAGACGGTGTTCATGATGGCCGATGCGCGCCGGCAGGCCATCGCCTCGAAACTGGTGAAGGAGATTTGCCGTCTGGGCGGCGATGTCTCCAAATTCGTGCCGCCGGCGGTGGATGTGGCGCTGACCCGGCGGCTGCGCCGCAAGTAGGCGCGCGGCCCGCCCTGTTGCCGCAACCCCTGTATCCGTTGATAAAACCCGGGTCCTCCCCTTCCCATTCGGCGGGGCTCCGCCTATAGCGGAAGGGCGGGACAACCCCGCATGCCGGCAGGCCGGCCCCAGGGAAAGCGATACCATGCGCACGATTACCACGACCGAAGACCTTGCAGCCTTTTGCGCCACGGCCAAAACGCAGGATTATGTCACCATCGACACCGAGTTCCTGCGGGAGCGCACGTTCTGGTCCAAGCTTTGCCTGATCCAGATGGCCTTGCCCGGCAAGGATGGCGAGGCGGTGCTGGTCGACCCGATCGAGGGCGCGCAGATGTCGCTGGAGCCTTTGTACGACCTGTTCCGCCACACCGGCACGGTGAAGGTCTTTCACGCCGCCCGTCAGGATCTGGAAATTTTCTTCGTCGAGGGCAACTGCTTTCCGGTGCCCCTGTTTGACACCCAGGTCGCGGCGATGGTCTGCGGCTTTGGCGAGCAGGTTGGCTACGAAACGCTGGTCAAGAAGATCGCCAAGGCCGATCTCGACAAGACCTCGCGCTTCACCGACTGGTCGCGCCGCCCGCTGACCCAGGCGCAGGCCGAATATGCGGTGGCCGATGTGACGCACCTGCGCCAGATCTACGAATTCCTCGCGGCGCAAATTGCCAAGAACAACCGGCAATCCTGGGTCGCCGAAGAACTGGGCATCCTTCTGGACCCCGAGACCTATACCACCCGCCCGGAAGAGGCTTGGATGCGGGTGAAGACCCGCACCACCTCGGGCCGGTTTCTGGCCGTGGTCAAGGAATTGGCCCGCTTCCGCGAGACCTATTGCCAGACCCACAACATCCCCCGCGCCCGGGTGATGAAGGATGACGCGCTGCTGGAGCTGGCCTCGACCCGGCCCACGAGCCACGAGGAACTTGGCCGCTCGCGCCTGTTGATGCGCGAAGGGCGCAAGCCCGAGATCGCCGATGGCATCATCGCTGCGGTCAAGGCGGGGATGGAGATGAAGCCGGAAGACATGCCGCGCCCCGACATCACGCGCGAGCAGTTGCAGGTCAACCCGGCGTTGGCCGACCTGTTGCGCGTGCTGCTGAAGGCGAAATCCGAGGGGCTGGGTGTGGCGGCGCGGCTCATCGCCTCCTCCGCCGACCTCGATGCGATTGCGGCGGGGCAGCGCGATGTGCCGACCCTGACCGGCTGGCGCGCCGAGGCCTTTGGCGACGACGCCCTGCGCCTCTGCCGGGGCGAGATCGCCCTGTCGGCCAAGGGCAGCGAAGTGCGGGTGGTCCGCCTTTAAGGATGCGGCCCCGGCGCGGTATGCCGGGGCGCGTTCTGACCGCGCTTGCGGCTCAGCGGTGGGCGGTCAGGGCGTTGCGGGCGCCCACCACCTCGATCGAGGTGACCGATTGCAGGGTGAAGTCGGTGACGTTGCCGGCCACCGTCACCTCACGCGAGGGCTGGGTGCCGGCGGGATAGGGCTTCAGCGGCGGCGCGATGCGGAATTCGAAAACCAGCTTGCCCTTCTCATCGACCGGCTGGGCGACGAGCGAGGCGTTCCAGAAGGCCTGAGTCGGCGGCAGGCCGGTGGCGCGGACAATGACGCCGCCGGGATAGGGCTCGACCTTGACGGTCAGGACCTGATCGACCAACCCGCGCGTATCGACTAGGGCGCCGTTTTCGGCAACCTTCTGCACCACGGGTCGTTTGCCGAACCAGTTGAGGGGGTTCAGTTTGGATGGACCGCAGCCGCCGAGAGCCAGACCCAGTACCGTCATCAAGACCAAAGCGCGTTTCATGCCTGCCCCCTGTTACACTTCCGTTGGGTATCGCAAGCGGGGGGATTTGAAAAGCTGCAGCTTTGCCCTGCCTTTACCTTTCGGTCCGGCGGGGCTAGGTCTGAGCCAAGGAGACCCCCATGGCCAGCCAAGCTTTTGAAGACCTCGCCGATACCTTCGAATTCCTTGGGGATTGGGAAGAGCGCTACCGCCATGTGATCGAGCTTGGCAAGGCCATGCCCGCACTGGACGACACGTTCAAGGTACCCGCCCTGAAGGTGCAGGGCTGTGCCAGCCAGGTCTGGCTGCGGCCGCAGATCTCGGAGGGGCGCTTTGACTTCCAAGGTGATTCTGACGCGATGATCGTGCGCGGGCTGATCGCCGTGCTGCACAACCTCTATTCCGGCCTGACGCTGGCCGAGGTGCTGAAGGTCGATGCCCCGGCGGAACTCGCGCGGCTCGGGTTGAATGACCATTTGTCGGCGCAACGCTCGAACGGGTTGCGCGCAATGGTGGAGCGCATCCGCAAGGTCGCGGGCGAGGCGCTGGCCGGTTAGATGGGCAAATTGCCCATCCTACGGCGCCAAACTTACAAACGTTCGACGCTGACCGAGGGGTAGAAGGCCAGATAGCCTGCGATGGACTGCATCGCCTCGATCGGGCGCTCATAAGTCCAGACCGCGTTTTTCAGCCCGGCGACCGAGAAATAACTCGCCTGACCCTTCCACGGGCAGGTGGTGGCGTGATCGGTCGGGGTGAACAGCGTCATGTCCATATCAGCGCGCGGCAGGTAGAGGACCGGGTCGTGCCCGGCCTCATCCAGAAAAAGCGCCGCGGCGGTTTCGCCGAGGACGGTATCGCCGACGCGCACCCGGTAGCGGCCCGGGGCGGGCGTGACATGTATTGGCAGTCCCATCAGAGCACCTCACAAGCGTTTTGCGCCCAGGCCAGGGCATCGGGCGACAGGCGGGGGCCGAGTTTGGCCAGAACCTCGGCGTGATAGGCGTTGAGCCAGGCGCGCTCACCGGGGGCGAGGGCCTGAGTCAGGATCAGGCGGCGGTCGAAGGGGACGAAGGTCAGCGTCTCGAAGGCCAGCTGATCGCGGTGATCGCCGATCCTGGCGGCCTCTTCCACCACGATCAGGTTCTCCAGCCGGATGCCAAAGGCGCCCTCGCGGTAATAGCCCGGCTCGTTGGACAGGATCATGCCGGGCTCGAAGGGCACCTCGTTGATCCGGCTCAAGCGTTGCGGGCCTTCATGGACCGAGAGGAAGGCACCGACGCCATGCCCGGTGCCATGGTCGAAATCCTGCCCCGCCATCCAGAGCGGCGCCCGCGCCAGGGGGTCAAGGTCGCGCCCCGAAAGCCCGCGCGGCCAGCGCGCCCGGCTGATCGCGATCATGCCTTGGAGGACGCGGGTGTAACACTCCCGCGCTTCATCGCCCGGATCACCGACCGCGATGGTCCGGGTGATATCGGTGGTGCCGTCGAGATATTGCGCGCCCGAATCGACCAGCAGCAGTTCGTTGGCGCCGATGCTGCGGTTGCTTTCCTCGGTCACGCGGTAATGCATGATGGCGCCGTTCGGGCCCGCGCCGCTGATCGTGTCGAAGGAGATGTCATGCAGCGCATTGGTCGCGCGGCGGAAACCTTCCAGGGCTTTCACCACGTCGATCTCGGTCAAGCCACCTTTCGGCGCCTCAGCATCGAGCCAGGTGAGGAATTCCACCATCGCCGCGCCATCGCGCAGATGGGCGACCCGCATGCCCTCGATCTCGGCGGCATTCTTGCGCGCCTTGGGCAGGCGGCAGGGATCATCGCCCCAGACCACATCGCTGACCAGCTGCGAGATGGCGAGGGGGGCGGTGGTCTTGTCGACCCGGACCTTGCCCGGGAGCGCCTTGAGGGCGGGGATGAAGGCTTCGGGCGGTTGCACCGTGACATCCGGGCCAAGCGCGGCCAGAACCTCCGGCCCGATCTTGGCGGGAGCGGTGAAAAGCGTGACCCGTCCATCGGCCTGCAGGATGGCAAAGCCTTGCAGGATCGGGTTTTTCGGCACATCGGCGCCGCGGATGTTCAAGAGCCAGCAGAGCGAATCCGGCAGGGTCAGCACGGCGGCATCCTGGCCCGCAGCGCGCAGTTCCGCGCCCAGCCGGCCCCGCTTGGAAGCAGAGCTTTCGCCGGCAAATTCAAGCGGATGGATGAAGGCCTTGCCACAGGGCGCCGCGGGCTGGTCGGGCCAGATCGCATCGACCAGATTGGCCACGGGGCGCAGGGTGACGCCACCGGCAAGTGCCGCCTCGATCTTGGCGATCTCGTCGGCGGTGTGGAGCCAGGGGTCAAAGCCCACCACGCCTGCGGCCAGATGTTCGGCGATCCAGGGGCCGGGCTTGACCTCGGGCCAGGGGACCGGGGTGAAATGCGCCAGATCGACCTGACCCTTGACCTGGGTCCGGTAGCGGCCGTCGATGAAAACCCCGGCAATCTCGGGCAGCACGATGCAGAAGCCGGCGGAGCCGGTGAAGCCGGTCAGCCACTGCAACCGCTCGTCGCGGGAGGCCACATATTCACCCTGATGCGCATCGGCGCGCGGGATGATGAAACCCGCAAGCCCCTCGGCCTGCAAAAGGCCGCGCAGATCGGCCAGACGTCCCGGCCCCTGGGCGGGCGAGGCATGGCTGTCAAAGGTCTGAAACATGTCCGCTCTCCCCGCGCACGATTTTTCTGCGAAAAATCGGTTCTGTCCTGCACTCTGATTTTTCGCAGAAAAATCGTGGCCTTATCCCGCCCTGCGGCCCTTGAAAGCCCGCTCGCGCTTTTTCGCATCCACCTCGAAGAGGCTCGCCAGCTGTTCGGTCATCGCCCCCGCCAGCTGTTCGGCATCGGTGATGGTGACGGCGCGCTGGTAGTAGCGCGTCACGTCATGGCCGATGCCGATGGCGATCAGTTCCACCGCCTTGCGGCGTTCGACCATCGCGATCACATCGCGCAGGTGTTTTTCCAGGAAATTCGCCGGGTTGACCGAAAGGGTGGAATCATCGACCGGCGCACCGTCCGAGATCACCATCAGGATCTTGCGCGCTTCTGGCCGCGAGAGCATCCGGCGGTGCGCCCATTCCAGCGCCTCGCCGTCGATGTTTTCCTTGAGCAAGCCCTCTTTCATCATCAGGCCCAGATTGGGCCTGACCCGCCGCCACGGCGCATCGGCGCCCTTGTAGATGATGTGGCGCAGATCGTTCAGACGGCCCGGGCCGGGCGGGCGCCCGTTGGCCAGCCATTTCTCGCGGCTTTGACCGCCCTTCCAGGCGCGGGTGGTGAAGCCGAGGATCTCGACCTTCACGGCGCTGCGCTCCAGGGTGCGGGCCAGAACATCGGCACAGATTGCGGCAATCGAGATCGGGCGGCCGCGCATCGAGCCGGAATTGTCCAGAAGCATCGTCACGCAGGTGTCGCGGAACTCGGTGTCCTTTTCCTGCTTGAACGACAGGGGGGTCGTGGGATTGGCCACGACCCGCGCCAGGCGGCCGGCATCCAGCGTGCCCTCTTCCAGATCGAACAGCCAGGACCGGTTCTGCTGGGCTTGCAACCGGCGCTGCAGCTTGTTGGCCAGGCGAGAGACGGCGCCTTTCAGCGGTTCCAGCTGCTGGTCGAGATAGGCGCGCAAGCGTTCCAGTTCGGCAGGCTCTGCCAGATCCTCGGCCTTGACCTCTTCGTCGAACTCGGTGGTATAGGCCGCGTAGAGCGGGTCTGCCGCCGAATGCGGGGCAGGGGGCGGCGGCTCCAGCGGGGCCTCGCCATCGGGCAGTTCGGCCTCTTCGCCCTGATCGAGGTCGGAGGTCTCCTCCATCGTCACTTCGGCCTGGGACTGGTCGGGCTCGTCCTCCTGGCTTTGTTCGGGCGAGGCTTCGGATTCCTCGCTTTCGTCCTGTTCGGAGCCGGTTTCCTCGGGGTTCTCGTCGCGCTCTTCCTCGCCGGAATCGTCCTGCGGGTCTTCCTGATCCGGGTCATCGCCCAACTGGTCGCCATAGCCGAGGTCGGAAATCACCTTGCGGGCCAGGCGCGCAAAGGCGGACTGATCCTCCAGCACCTCGGAGATATTGGTCAGGGTGCCTGCGGCCTGCTCCTCGATGAAGCCGCGCCACAGGTCCATGATGTTCTGCGCGCCCTTGGGCAGATCGCGCCCGGTGGCCAGATGCCGGACGAGGTAGCCTGCGGCCACGGGAAGCGGCGCTTCCGAGGCGGCGGTGATCTGGGAATAGCCCTTGCGATCGGCCTCATGTGCGATCTTGGCGTCGATGTTGGTCGCAGTTCCCGGCATGGCGCGGGCGCCCACGGCCTCGCAGCGCGCGGTTTCCATCGCGTCGAAAATCTCTTTGGCCAAGGGCCCGGTCGGCGCGTATTTCGCGGCCACCTTGTCGTTGTGGTAGCGGCGCTTGAGCGCAAAAGCATCGGCCGTGCCGCGCGCCAGCAGCACCTCGTCGCGCGTCATCCGGCGCGAGACCTGCGGCAGGCGCACGCCTTCCTTGTTCATCCCCGCCGGATCGACCGAATAGGTCACCGTCATCTCGGGATCATCGGCCATCGTGCGCGTCGCATCGGCGAGCGCCTTCTTGAAGGGATCTGCGGGGTTGTCGAGCGGTTTCATCATGGCCGCAATCTGGCACCCAATCACCGCAGGGGCAAGGTGGGGAAGTGCCTGCCAAGGCGGCATCGCGCCGAAATTTCTACAGGTACATACGTGCAATACCGCACAGCGTTGGCGCGCTATCAGCGAATTGTGATAGACAGGCACCAAGGCCTAATTTGACCCATCGCATAGCAACGCTCTTCAAGGAAGATCACCATGACCAAACCGAAAATCGCTCTCATCATCGGCTCCACCCGCCCGACCCGGTTCGCCGACATTCCGGCGCAATGGATGCTGGCCCAGGCGCAGGCCCGCGAAGACATGACCGTTGAACTGGTCGATCTGCGCGACTTCGACCTGCCGCTCTTCAACGAAATGGCCTCGAACCTCTGGATGCCCTCGTCGGATGCCCGTGCCGTGGCATGGCAGAAGAAGATCGGCGAATATGACGGCTATATCTTCGTCGTGGCCGAGTACAACCGTTCGATCACCGGCGCGCTGAAGAATGCGATGGACCAGGCTTACGTCGAATGGGGCCACAAGCCGATGACCGCGATTGCTTACGGCTCGGTCGGCGGCACCCGCGCGCTGGAGCATCTGCGCAACATCGCGGTGGAACTGCAGATGGTCCCGACCCGCAATGCCGTGCACCTCGGCATGGGCGACTTCTTCAAGGTTCACCCCGGCATGGGCGGTTCGGGCAAGATGTCGGACGTCGAAGCCAACCTGTTGCCGGCGGTCAAATCCTCGCTCGACGATCTGGTCTGGTGGGCCAAGGCCACGATGGCCGCACGCGCTGCGTGATCTGAACTTGAGTGCGGGAAAGGGGGGCGGTTTTCCGCCCCCTTTTTCATTGGCTGAGCAGGAGCGCCGTGCAATCGGCGATCTGGTGCCGGGCGCGGGCTTCGGCCCAGAGGTTCTTTCTCCCGAAATGGGCGACGGCCAGCAGGTCCGCCTCGGCCACCTTGGCTTGCAGGCGCAGGTCCATGGCGTGAACGGCGGTGTCCGGGGTCAGGGTGGCGGTCAGCAGATCGGCCATCTGGTCGCGCAGGCGTTCGGTGGCATCCGAGGCGGGGTCCTGGATCAGCCATTGATATTCCATCAAGGCCGAGAGCCGCCCGGTGCAGGTGGCAAAAAGCCGGGTCGGGTCGGTGTTGGGCAGGGTCTGGGCCGAGGACGAGCCTTCTGGCGCAAGATACGTCAGCGACAGGCCGAGAAAGCTGATCAGCATTTTGCCCATGGGCTGATCATACACCCGTCTTGGTATATAAAGGGTGAGTCCTGCGCCCGCACTTTTTCGCCTGGTTAGATGGGCAGATTGCCCATCCTTGTCTCTTGGCGATCTGCGACAATGGAGGTTGCAGACGAGACCCCGTTCCATCCTTGGGTGCATGAGCCCGTCCGGTAGCTTGGGGCTCGTCTGCGTCTTCGCGTTCAAACCTGAACAGTTGCCTGGGGTGCTGCGCCAACAGACGACCCCGCAGATCAAGGACAGGCCGCCATGACTTTGCCACGGGATTTCATCGGTGTCGACGTTTCGAAGGATTGGCTCGACACCTTCTCGCTCAGCTCCGGTCGGCATGACCGGATTGCCAATACAGAACAGGACCTTGCCCGC
>NZ_JBFUFS010000029.1:0-35024 GCF_056403335.1 Rhodobacter sp. P2_H5
AGGCGGTATTTAGGGAAACACAACAAAACCCGCAAGCACAAAAAACACCCTTCATGACGATTTCTTGTCAGACCCAGTAAAACTTGGACTTTTTCAGCGCTTCGCCCCCAACCGACTCATCCAACGAAAACGGCCGGAACCCAAACATCCCGGCCGCAACCCAAATCCTGTGGATAACTCAAACGAATCCAACCCCTTGATACGTGATTCGGCCCCCGCAAACCGTCAAACCGATTCCCAAGGTGCCGAATCCCCTGCCCCGCTCAGGGCATCACCTCGAATTTGTCGACATCGACCATGCCGTGGTCGGTGATCTTCAGATGCGGGATGACCGGCAGGCAGAGGAAGGCCAGCTGCAGGAAGGGCTCCTCCAGCGTCACCCCCAGCGAGGCTGCCGCAGCCCGCAGTTTGACCAGGGCGGCGCGCACCTCTTCAAAACTGCCGAGGCTCATCAGGCCCGCCACCGGCAGGGCGATCTCTGCCAGGACGTCGCCACCTTCGACCACGACGAAGCCGCCTTCGATCTCTCCCAGCCGGTTGGCAGCCAGAGCCATGTCGTCATAGTCGGCCCCCACCACCGCGATATTGTGGTGATCATGGCAGACGGTCGAGGCAATCGCCCCGCGTGCGAGGCCAAAGCCCTTCACGAAACCTGTGGCAAGGTTGCCATTCACCCCATGCCGTTCCAGCACGGCGATCTTCACCAGATCGCGGGCGATGTCGGGGCGCTTGTCGCCATCGACCGGCGGGATCTGGTAGATCAGGTGCTCGGTGATGATCTTGCCCGGGATGACGCCGATCACCGAGGTCTCAACGCGGTTGCCGCCGGTGCGGAAGTGGTGGCCCTCGACCTTGCGGGCCTTCACGGAATGGCGCGCCACGGGGGCAATCTCGCCCCTAGTGGCGAAGGCCGCTTCGCTGACCACACGCCCACCGGCCAGAACGGAATGAACCCGGCAGCTCTCCAGCGTGTCGATCACCGCTATGTCGGCGCGTTTGCCCGGGGCGATCAACCCGCGGTCTTTCAGGCCAAAAGCCTCGGCTGCGGAAAGGCTGGCGGCACGGTAGACCGCCAGCGGCCGCGCGCCGAGGGCGATTGCCGTGCGGATGATATAGTCCAGGTGGCCATGTTCGCCGATGTCCAAAGGGTTGCGGTCATCGGTGCAGAAACAGAGGTAGGGCGCCTGCCGTTCGGTCAGCAGCCCGACCAGCGCATGCAGGTCTTTCGACACCGAGCCTTCGCGGATCAGCACCCGCATCCCCTTGCGCAGCTTTTCCAGACCCTCGTCGTAGCTGGTCGCCTCATGTTCGGTGCGGATCCCGGCGGCGATATAGCCGTTCAGATCCTTGCCGCGGAGCAAAGGCGCGTGGCCGTCGATGTGGCGACCTTCGAAGGCCGCAAGCTTCGCCATGCAGCCGGGGTCGCGGTTCAGGACGCCGGGGTAGTTCATGAACTCGGCCAGACCGATCACCTTGGGGTGGTGCATCAGCGGCACGATATCGGCGGCTTCCAAAATGGCACCCGTCGTCTCCATGTGCGAGGAGGGCACGCAGGACGACAGGTTGACCCGCAGGTCCATCAAGAGGTGCGGCGCGGCGTCGAGGAAATAGGTGATGCCGGGAATGCCGCAGACATTGGCAATCTCGTGCGGGTCGCAGATTGCGGTGGTCACGCCATGCGGCGTGACACAGCGGTCGAACTCGAAGGGCGTCACAAGGCTGGACTCTATATGCAGATGGGTGTCGATGAAGCCGGGGACGAGGATCTTCCCAGTGAAATCCAGCACCTCGCGCCCCTCATAACTCCCAAAGACGCCGACGATCGTGTCACCGCAGATCGCCACATCGGTTTCGACCAGCTCGCCGGTGATCAGATCCAGCATACGCGCGCCTTTGAGGACCAGATCGGCGGGCACCTCTCCGCGCCCCTGAGAGATGCGGGCTTCAAGACGGGCTTGGGTCATGGCGGTCTCCTTTCCCGCATGGAAGCGCAGATGCCCCGTCACGGCAAGGCGGAATTGGCTTGAAGCCGCTTCAGCGCAATGGTCAAAGGTCTCATGCCGGATACCGTGGACAGACCCTTTTCGCGCCCCCTCGTGGGGATCATGTTGAAAGTCGGCTCGGTGCTGGTCTTCATCATCATGCAATCGCTGATCAAGGCCACCGCGGCCCATGTACCAGCGGGTGAGGTGGTCTTCTTCCGCTCGGCCTGGGCGATCCCGGTGATCGTCGTCTGGCTGGCTTGGCAGGGGCAGCTTGCGACCGGGTTTCGCGCCAAGCAGCCCTTGGGCCATATCTGGCGCGGGCTGATGGGGACGATTGCGATGGGTCTGGGCTTTGCCGGGCTGGCCTATCTGCCGCTGCCCGAGGTGACGGCGATCAGCTATGCCTCGCCCCTGATGGTGGTGATCCTGGCCGCGATGTTTCTGGGCGAGGAGGTCCGGCTGTTCCGGATGACCGCCGTCGCCATCGGCCTGATCGGCGTCTTGATCGTGCTGAGCCCGCGCCTGTCGATCGGCGTCAGCGCCGGCTCGCGTGAGGCATTCGGCGCGATGGTCGTGCTGTTCTCCGCCGTCTTTGCCGCCTTGGCGCAAGTGTTCGTCCGCAAGCTGGTGCTGATCGAATCCACCACGGCCATCGTCTTCTACTTCTCGATGACCGCCACCCTGTTGTCGCTGGCCACGATCCCTTTCGGCTGGGTCTGGCCCACGCCGCTGGAATTTGCCTTGCTGATTGCCTGCGGCCTGCTGGGCGGCGTCGGGCAGATCCTGCTGACCGCGAGCTACCGCGAGGCGGATGCGTCGCTGGTCGCCCCCTTCGACTATGCCTCGATGATCTTTTCGCTGGCGATCGGCTTCTTCATCTTCAGCGAGGTGCCGACCCTGACCATGCTGGGCGGCGGGGCCCTGGTGGTTCTGGCCGGCATCCTGATCATCTGGCGCGAAAGGCAATTGGGGCTGGAGCGGGCTCGCGGCCGGTCGGCCACTACACCGCAGGGCTGATCAGGACCAGCGCACCGTCACATCGGCCGGGCGCGAGCCTTGGGTCACGCGGCGGATGTTGGGCATGTCGTTGCCGTCGATCCAGGCGCGGGCGGCCTCGGGCGTCTTGCCGTAAAAGTCCCAGCGTTCCAGCAGGCGGCGGTCCAGCTCCTGCTCCGGCACGTCGATCATCACAGTCAGGTCGAAGTAATCGGCCAGATCGGTCCAGGGCGCCTCGTTGAGCAGAAGATAGTTGCCCTCGGTCACCAGGATGCGGTGGTCTTTCGTCACCAGATCGGCCGAACCGCGCGACAATTCCAGGGCGCGGTCAAAGACCGGGATCGCCACCTCAGCCTCATCCACCAGACGCGACAGAAGATGGCGGTAGCCGGCCACGTCAAAGGTCTCGGGCGCGCCTTTGCGGTTGCGCTGGCCACGGGCGTTGAGGATGGCATCGTCAAAGTGGAAACCGTCCATCGGCACGACACGGGCATCGGGGCCCAAAGCCTCGACCACGGCCTCGGCCAGGGTGGACTTGCCCGCTCCGGGCGGGCCGGCAAGGGCGGCGATGAACCGCCCCTGCACGTCATCCGCCTTGCGGCGGATTTCTGCGGCCAATTCGACGGGTGTCATGCCGCCTCGTCGAGGTCGTCGGGCAGTTTCGCGCCGGTCATATAGGCCACCGCGTCCGACATCGAATGCCGCTTGGGATCGATCACGCAAAGCCGGCGGCCCAGACGGTGCACATGGACGCGGTCGCAGACCTCGAACACATGGGGCATGTTGTGGCTGATCAGGATGATCGGAATGCCGCGCGAGCGGACATCCTTGATCAGGTCCAGCACCCGACGGCTTTCCTTGACGCCAAGTGCCGCCGTCGGCTCGTCGAGGATCACCACCTTCGAGCCGAAGGCCGCAGCCCGCGCCACCGCCACGCCCTGACGCTGGCCGCCCGAAAGCGTCTCCACCGCCTGGTCGATGTTCTGGATCGTCATCAGGCCAAGTTCCGACAATTTGGCGCGAGAGAATTCGCGCATCCGGGCCCGGTCGGTCATCCGCAGCACGCTGCCGAGGAAACCCGGCTTGCGCCACTCACGCCCCAGGAACATGTTGTCGGCAATCGACAGGGCCGGCGACATGGCGAGGTTCTGATAGACCGTCTCGATGCCGATGTTGCGTGCGTCGTCGGGTGAGCGGAAGTGAACCGGCTTGCCCTCCAGCTCGATCGTGCCGTGGTCGGGGGTCACGGCGCCCGAAAGCGCCTTGATCAGGGTCGATTTGCCGGCGCCATTGTCRCCGATCACGCCCAGAATCTCCCCCGGGTAAAGGTCGAAATCCGCGCCGTTCATCGCCACCACGGTGCCGTAGCGTTTCATCAGGCCACGCGCCTTGATGACGGGGGTCACGTCAGGATGAGTCACTTTGAAGCCCTCCGCAGATATTGATCCAAGGCCACGGCGATGATGACAAGGCAACCGGTGGCAAAGGTCTGCCAGTAGCTGTCCACACCTGCCAACGAGAGGCCGGTCACAAAGACGCCCACGATGATCGCCCCCAGAACCGAGCCGACGATCGAGCCACGGCCGCCGAACAGCGAGGTGCCGCCGATCACCACAGCGGTGATGGAGTCGAGGTTGACCGTCTCGAACCCGATGGGAGAGATGGTGCCGACCCGGCCCACCGCAACCCAGGAGGCAAAGCCGCAGATCAGACCGGCCACGCCGTAGACCGAGATCAGAGTCTTGTCGACCGCGATCCCCGACAGCATCGCCGCATCCGGATCGTCACCCAAGGCATGGACGTGCCGGCCCCAGGCGGTGCGGTTCAGGACGTACCACATCACGAAAGCCAGAACGACCAGCATGATCATCCCGAAGGTGATCGTGGCAGCACCCACCTTCATCCGCTCGCCAAAGAACAGAAGCAGGTTGGCCTTGGCCTCGATATCGACGTTGCGGATCGATTCCGAATGCGAATAGGCCAGCTTCAGCGCCCGGAAGATCGACAGCGTGCCGAGCGTCACGATGAAGGGCGGCAGCTTGACCTTGGCGACGAGAAAGCCGTTGAACAGGCCCATCACCGTGCCAGCAGCAATGCCGATCAGGATGGCGAGCGGGGCCGGAAGCCCCCAGTTCACCGCCAGATTGCCCATGATGAGCGAAGACAGCACCAGCATCTCGCCGACCGAAAGGTCGATGCCCGCGGTCAGGATGACCACAGTCTGCGCCAGCGCCACAAAGCCCGTGACCGTCACCTGCTGCAGCACGGTCGTCAAGGCGCCCATGCCCAGGAAGCGCGGTGCCACGATGCCGAAGGCCAGAACCGACACCACCAGCACCAGGGCCGGGATCATCGTCGGATTGTCACGCAAGTAGCCGCGCAGCTTGGCGATCGGCGTCTTGTCGTCCTTGTCAAACTGCGCAACCGTCTTGTCGGCCGCATCCAGCTTGGCCTCGAAATCGGAAATCGTCTTGGTTGGTGTGTCTGGACTGCTCATCGCTTACGAAGCCCTTCCCTCGGTTCGATCCATCCGGGACTTCAGAGCCCGGTATGAAGAAGGGCGAGACTACCCCCGCCCTTCATGAATTTAAATCAGGACCCCTGCCCTAACTCAGCCCCAGCAGAGCTCGGTGCCCTTGGCCGAGTCGATCGACTCCACGCCGGCTGCGGGCTTGTCGGTGACAAGGTTCACACCGGTGTTGAAGAAGGTCAGACCTTCGGAAGCGACCGGCTTGGTGCCGTCCTTGGCATAGGCCACGATGGCCTCGATGCCCTTGGAGGCCATCAGCAGCGGGTATTGCTGCGAGGTGGCGCCGATGACGCCGGCCTTGACGTTGGCCACACCCGGGCAACCGCCGTCGACCGAGACGATCAGCGCGGTCTTGCCTGCGGCTTTCAGCGCCTGGAAGGCACCTTCAGCAGCCGGCTCGTTGATCGTGTAGACGACGTTGATGTCGGGGTCCTTGGCGAGCAGGGTTTCCATCGCCTTCTGACCACCCTCGGGCGAAGCTTGCGACGATTCATGGCCAACCACGCGGGCGTCCTTTTCGGAGCCCATGATCGTCAGGTCCGGAACTTCGATGCCGAAGCCCTTGAGGAACCCGGTGTCGCGCGCCACGTCAACCGAGATGTTGTCCTTGTTGATGTCGAGCATCGCGATCTTGGCCGAGGCGGCAGCGTCGCCCATCGTGGCCTTGGCCCACTGGCCGATCAGGATACCAGCCTGGAAGTTGTCGGTCGCAAAGGTCATGTCCTGGGCGTCTTTGTCAGCCAGGGGGGTGTCCAGCGCGATGACGAGGATGCCGGCAGCGCGGGCGTCCTTCAGGGCCGGGCCGACCGAGTCGTTCGAGGGCGTGATCAGGATACCCTTGGCGCCACCGGCAACGCAGTTTTCAATCGCGGTGATCTGCGGGCCGGCATCGCCGTCCTTTTCGCCAGCATAAGCCTGGAAGTCCAGACCGGCGTCCTTGGCGGCCTTTTCGGCGCCTTCCTTCATCTTCACGAAGAAGGGGTTGGTGTTGTTCTTCGTGATCAGGCAGGCCAGATCGGCAGCCGAAGCCGAACCTGCGATCATGGCCAAGGCCGCCGCGCCCATCAGGGCTGCTGCTTTGAACTTCATTGGTAGTCCTCCCAAGGATCGGGGGATATTTCCCCCATTTGCAAACTTTCCCGCCCGCTCTGAGCCTCCCAAAGCCTGACGATGGGGCGGAGAAAACATGATTCCAGCCATCACGTCAAGTTAAATAAATCACTGTGATTTATTATTGACAGGACGGTTTCTTCCGGTCCAGTGTCACGCAACCCCGCGGGTCGGCGGGTTCCCTCATATTTCTGCGGTGGCGACGATGCTGATCGGTATTCCTGCTCTTCTTGGCCCGGACCTCTTGTACACGCTGCGGTCGATGGGCCATGGCGACGAGATTGCGTTGGTCGATGCCAACTATCCGGCGCAGGAACATGCGCGCCGTCTGGTGCGGGCCGATGGGCACGGCATCATGGCGCTGCTGGAGGCGATCCTTGCCGTGATGCCGCTGGACCGCGCCGTGCCGCAGGCGATTCTGCGGGCCTCGCTCAACAACGACCCCGCGCAGGCGGGAGAGTTCCATCTGGGCTTTGACGCGGCCTGCGCACGGCTGGCACCGGGCTATTCGGTGACGGCGCTGCACGGCTCGGATCTTTACCCGCGCGTCCGCGCGGCCCATACAATTGTGGCAACCTCCGAATCCGCTTTCTTTGCCAATGTCATTCTGCGCAAGGGCGTGATCGGGGCAGACGGACGCCCGGTGTGATCCGGGCGGATTCAATCGACGGCGGGGCGATGCAGGTTCAACAGGAGACGTTCAGCGAGAAACCGACTTCGGAGGCTGCTGCGCCGCGCGGCACCAACCAGTCGGGCATGCGCGCCTATAACGAGCGGCTGGTTCTTTCCCTGGTCCGCCAGCACGGCGCGCTGGCCAAATCGGATATTGCACGGATGACCGGGCTTTCGGCGCAGACCGTCTCGGTCATCATGCGGGCGCTGGAACAGGACGGGCTTTTGCAACGCGGCGAACCGATCCGCGGCAAGATCGGCCAGCCCTCGGTGCCAATGTCGCTGGCGGCGGAGGGGGCCTTCTTTCTGGGGCTGAAGATCGGGCGGCGCTCGACCGATCTGGTTCTCGTCGATTTTCTGGGCCAGGTTCTCAGCACCCACCGAAGGGTCTATCGCTATCCCACCCCCGACGCCGTGGTGGGCTTTGTGACCGAGGCCCTGCCCGGCGTGCTCAACCAATTGACCGAAGCGCAGCGCGAGCGGATCAGCGGCCTCGGCGTCGCCATGCCGTTTCAACTGTGGAGCTGGGTTCAGGCCCTGCACGCCCCGCAGGAAGAAATGGACAACTGGCGCGACCGCGACATCCAGGCCGAACTGGCCGCCGTCACCGGGCTGCCGGTCTATGTCCAGAACGACGGCACATCAGCCTGCGGGGCAGAGCTGGTCTTTGGCACCGGCGACCGGCCGAAGGACTTTCTCTACTTCTATTTCGGCACCTTCATCGGCGGCGGCCTTGTCCTGAACGGGCAACTTTTCCTCGGCCGGACCGGCAACGCCGCCGGCGTGGGGCCGATGCCGGTGCCCGGACCGGACGGCACGATGCGGCGCCTGTTTGACAGCGCCTCGATGGCCGTGCTGGCCAAGATGATGGAAGAAGCCGGCGAAAGCTCGGACCATCTGTGGGAAAGCCCGGACCGCTGGCATGTCTCCGAACGCCTGCTGCGGCGCTGGGTCGATGTCGCGGCGGAAGGGCTGGCTGGAGCGATCCTGTCAGCCGCCGCCCTTCTGGAACTGGAGGCGGTGCTGATCGACGGGTGGATGCCGCCCTCGGTCCGTGCCTTGGTGACCCGGAGGACCCAGCAGGCGCTGATGCGGCTGGACATGTCGGGCGTCGCCATGCCGCAAATCCGCGAGGGCACGGTGGGCGCCCAGGCCCGCTCGCTCGGCGCGGCGGCCATTCCCCTGAGCCAGCGTTATCTGATCGACCAGAACGCCGCCGCACGGGGCGCCTGAGGCAAGCCCAACCTAATGCGCGGCAGCCAGACTGCGCCGGGTCTCGTTGGACCGCAGGATGAAATCCGAGGCCTTTTCACCGATCATGATCGTGGCCGCATTGGTGTTGCCGCTGATCAGCGTCGGCATGATCGAGGCGTCGGCGACCCGCAAACCCTCCACCCCATGGACCCGCAGCCGGTCATCCACCACGGCCATGCCATCCGCGCCCATCTTGCAGGTGCCGACCGGGTGGTAGATCGTCTCGACATTCTGGCGCAAATAGGCGTCGATCTCGGCATCGGTCCTGACCGCTGCCCCAGGCGCATATTCCGTGCCCCGGAAGGGATCAAAGGCCTTCTGCCCCACGATCTCGCGCCCGATCCTGATGCCCTCGCGGCAGACGCGGATGTCGTCGGGGTCAGAGAAGTAATTGGGCTGGATCACCGGATGCTCGCCCGGATTGGTCGACCGGATCTTCAGCCAACCGCGGCTTTTGGGGCGTGAGAGGTTCAGATAGGGCGTGAAGCCATGCTCGGGGATGATGTCGCGGCCATGATCGCGGTACATGATCATCTCGAAATGGTACTGGATGTCGGGGGCAGTCACATCGGGGCGGGATTTCACGAAAGCCAGCGCCTCGATCCCGTGATAGGCGCCCGGGCCGCCTTTGTCCCACATGTACCGCCCCAGAGCGAGCGCCGCGCGGAGCGGTTTGACATAGGGCAACAGCGAGATCGGCTGCGTGCAGCGGGTCTGCACGCCGACAGCCAGATGATCCTGCAGGTTCTGCCCCACCCCCGGCAAAGCCACCTCCACCTTGATGCCAAGCGATTGCAGATGCTCGGGCTCCCCGATCCCCGACAGCTGCAACAGCTGAGGCGAGTTGATCGAACCGCCCGACAGGATGACCTCGCGGTCAGCGTGCAGGCGGGTGATGCGCCCGTCTTTCAGGTATTCAATGCCGACCGCCCGCCCCTTCTCGATCACGATCCGGGTCGCGAGGGCCCGGGTGAGGATGGTCAGATTGGGCCGGTTCTTGACCGGGTGAAGATAGGCAAAGGCGGTGCTGGACCGCACCCCATCCGCGCCATTGGTCTTCAGCGTGCTGTCGCAGGGACCGAACCCTTCCAGATCGCCGCGGTTGAAATCGTCGCGGTACGGATAGCCCAGCTGTTTGCCCGCTTCGATGAAGGCCTGCGCCAGCGGATGCCGGATGCCGTAACGACTGGTGTAAAGCGGTCCGCCGGTGCCGTGAAAGGCATCGCTCGCCCCGTTCCAGTTCTCCGCCCGCAGAAACTGCGGCAGACAGTCCTCAAAGCTCCAGCCCCGGTTGCCGAGCTGCGCCCAGTGGTCGTAATCGGTGGCGCTGCCGCGGATGTAGACCATCGCATTCACACAGCTGCAGCCGCCCAGCACCCTCGCCCGCGGCCAGAACAACTTGCGGCCCGCAAGGTGGTCCTGCGGTTCGGTGTGATAGCCCCAGTCAACCTGCCCGCTTTTCATCAGCTGGAAATAGCCGGCCGGCATGGCGATGAAGGGGCTCTTGTCCCATCCGCCGGCCTCCAGCAGCGTAACCTGCACCGCCGGGTCCGCCGACAACCGGTTCGCCAAAACGCAGCCCGCCGAGCCGCCCCCCACAACGATGTAATCCGGCATCCTGTCGTCCCCTCAACACGGCGGGTCGGTCGCGGGCCCGCCGATCCTCGCCGGTATCCTCCTCAACCCGCGCGCGGATGTCCATCGCGGGCCGGTTGCCGTCGCCCTCTCTTGCCGCGTTTTCGGGCCCTCCCCGCCCATCAGGCTTGCATAGCGGCGGATTTTCATGAGATTTGCCTCGGATGGGCCAGTGACAGGCAAGTCATGATCAGGGCCGAGGGTGACCGGCGAAGGCGTGGAATGAAGATCGAGTTTCTGATTGCGGGCAGTCCGAATGATGCGTTCTATTCGCAAGTGGCGATGTTCCGGCTTGCGCTGGATGCCCTGGGCGACCTTTACCACCGCGCCCGGATCGTGCTGTGCCTCGTTTCGAAGGAAGGCCCCTCCCCCACGCCGGAACGCTGGCAACCCTGGCTGAACCGGGTGGAGATCCAGTGGGCCGATCAAGAGCACGCCGCACGCCTGACCCATGGGCAAGAACTGTTCGCCTTGACCGACGCTTCGGCAGATATCTCGATCATCTGTGACGCCGACACGATGTTCCTGCGGCCCCTGCCGGAGGATTTCCTTGCCGAGATGGTGGCCTCGCCGGCCATCTGCGCCGTGATCGCGCATTACCCGACGCCCACCCACAACTTCGACGACTTTCCGGGGCCGGCTTCCACGCCGGAAATGTGGCAGCGGATGGGAGAGGCCCTGGGCTGCCCGATACCCCTGACCGTTCCCTATCTGCTGGCACGCGATGGCGCCTTGGGGCCGTCCTTCTATGTAAACCACGCTTTCGTGGCGGCCCCGCCGGATCTGATCCGCCAGCTGGGTGTCCTGCAGACCGCCGTGCGCCCGGCGCTGGAATCGGTCCTGACCAACCAATACGACGACCAGATCGCGGTCGCCCTCGCAGTCGAGACTGGCAAGCTGCCGCACCGCCGTTTGCCGCTGCGCTACAACTTTCCCAACGACCAGGACGCCGACGAGCTTTACCCCGAGGAGATGCAGCAGGTCATCATGATGCATTACCTGCGTCGCAATGCCTTTGAACGGCACGCCATCTTTGCCAGTGCTGCGGCCTTTGACGAGTTTCTTGCCTTGCCGCTGACCGGGAGCAATGCCGTCTTTCAGGAGGCCGTTCGCACCCTGACCCAAGGGAAATACCCGTTCAGCACCGCATATTCCGCAGAAAGAGCGGCGGGCAGCCGAGAGACGGCCTGCTGAGGCCGGAAGAGCTGGCCGGAGCGATCCTGTCGGCCGCCGCCCTTCTGGAACTGGAGGCGGTGCTAATCGACGGCTGGATGCCGCCTTCGGTCCGCGCCTTGGTGACCCGGCGGACCCAGCAGGCGCTGATGCGGCTGGACATGTCGGGCGTCGCCATGCCCCAGATCCGCGAGGGCTCGGTGGGCGCCCAGGCCCGCTCGCTCGGCGCGGCGGCCATTCCCCTGAGCCAGCGCTATCTGATCGACCAGAACGCCGCCGCACGGGGCGCCTGAGGCAAGCGAGGCCTAATGCGCGGCAGCCAAACAGCGCCGGGTCTCGTTGGGCCGCAGGATGAAATCCGAGGCCTTCTCGCCGATCATGATCGTGGCCGCATTGGTATTGCCGCTGATCAGCGGTCATCGTGATGCATTCCTTGCGCCGCGACGGCTTTGATCGGCACTCCATCTTTGGCGGCGCTGCGGCCTTCGGAGATTTTCTGGCCTTGCCGCTGACGGGCGGCAACGACCTGTCTCAAGAGGCCGTGCGCACCCTGACAAAGGGAAATACCGGCTCAGCACCGCATCTTCCGAGGAAAGAGCGGCGGGCAGCCGAGAGACGGCCCGTTGAGGCCGGAACGGCTGCCCGGAGCGACCCTAGCGAGCGAAACCTAAAGCGAGTATCCTACGAGACCGACCGGATAAGGGAAATACGGCGCATCCTTCAGAAAGTCATAATACGCTTCGTTGATCATCTGAGAAACCTGCTCATCGTCTGGCGCGGGATTCGTTTCGCTCGCCACTTCAATGGGGCTCACCATCGGGTCGGCCTCCAGAAACTGAAGGATCTCCGAAAGCCGCTGATCCACTTGTTCGATCTGAACCGTCATCAGGCTGCTGCTATTTTGCGCGCGGAATTGCTCAAAGTAGAGCGTGGTCTCGGCCCAACGTCCCAATCCTTCGGACATCATCTTCTTGATCAGCTCGCGCCGGGAATTTTCGTCAATGGTCGTATCAAAGATCTCGGGCGTCCAGGCACGGATCGTGCTCGACACGGTTTTGCGTGGGTGCCGAACGACATGGATGAACCTCGCGGCCGGATAAAGTTCCAACAACCGCTCCGGCACCCGTGAGTTCTTTCCGTAGCGGATTTCCTTGAAGCCCCAACGTTTCTTTCCCGCGGGAAGGCGCCGCGAGAACAAGGAGGTGCAGACTTCCCGCTCAACATCGACCAGATCGTCCGCATCAAAGGGCGACAACCAGGCCGCCAGCGTTCCGCTTTGGCTCATTGTCGTGTAGGGATCGCTTTTCGCATATGGAAAACCATACATTGACATGGGTTCGCTGGTTCTTGACACGCGCGACCAACTCAGCAGGCCGGTCAACATCCCGTCATGCTCGCCCCAAATCCATATATCCGAAGCACCGCACAGCTTCGTCTGGAGATAGGTCGATCCGCACCGCCCGGTGCCAAGTATGAAAATAGGCCTTTCGTTCGACATCTGCGCCCCTTCTTTTTGCGCAGCACATGCTGACGCGTCACTGCGCCGTAGAGGCGCATCAAGCATTTTTAAGGTTCGCTTTTTCAAGCTGTTTATAGACCTCGAAGTCATCTGCCAAAAAAGTCGTCAGGTTCTTTTTAGCCTGACGGTTCAATTTGGTCGGGAAAAGCTTGGCCGAGTCGGGATAGCCAGCGAGATAGTCGAGGTCCTCAACCGCCCCCAGTCCCAGATCGGCCGGGACCTCGACCCCCAGCATGGTGAGGAAACTGCGCAGGTCAGCCTCCATCGACTCCACATCGAGCGTGTGAAGCTTGGCGGGCGGGATCTTCGCCAGTACATCGGCAGGCGTATAGAAAGACTGGCCCATGCCCATATGCGCGAAGTGGCCAAAGTCCTTCGCCTCGGTTGAAATGGCGGCGGTGCGCGAGGTCAAACCAAGTGCCAGTTGTTCGCAGGTGGGAAAGGCCGGGTAGAATTTCTTGTTGCGCTCCACCCGGATCTGATCGCGCAAAAAGAGATTGTGCTTGTCCCAGTTGAAAGACGCGACAAACCGGTCAATCGGATCGCGCTTGGCAATCAGGAAGGTGAAATCCTCGTTGTGGTTCTCAACGACCTGCCTGATCTTTGCATCCGATCCCTGCACGTGCATCTCGAACATAATATGGTCGTCACCGACGACGCGGCTCAACGCCTTCATGGCTGCCTTGCCACCGCATTGGCCGACGTGAACAAACAGAATGCGCTTCTTTTCAGAGGCGAGAATGTCCTCGATCGCAGGGTTGAAGACTACTTTCATGGTCGTTACCTCCAAGCTGAATTGGGAGTCAGAAGATCAGGCGCCAAGGTGCCGCTTTGCATCTTCATAGTTCTGGATTTGGCTTTCGAGTTGGCCGGCACTGAGCTTTACGCGCGAGGCGACCAGCCGGTGCATGGTGTCGATTTCCGACAGGTGCTTGTCCACTTTCAAGGCATGAGTCACGCTGATGCGGTGCCTCCGGTGGGTGTTCAAGGCATCGGGCAAATAGCTGACGCGGCTGCCGGCGCGGGCGCAGATTTCGGCATAGAGCCGCCAGTCCCCCGCCACGCTATAGGTATATAGCTCGTCTCCGACCGCGTCGAAAGCATCCAGCAGGGTTTCGCGGTGGAAGATCACACCGGACACATTGAGGATGACGTTCTTGATCGCCAGATAGCGGGCCAGGAACTCCGGTCCGTCCATGTCGAAGGGCTTGTCGAAGGCGCCCGGTTCGATCTGGTTGATGTAGGGCTTGTAGCTGTCGCCCAAGGGATCGCTGTTCTCGTCGATCTGGTTGCTGTCGGTGAAGCCCAGCACGCTGCCGGCCAGCTGCATCTGCTCGATCAGGCGCGAGACGAAGGTCGGGTCGGCCAGGTCATCCGCCTCGCCGATCCAGACATATTCGCCCTGGGCCAGATCCACCCCCTTGCGCCATTGCGGGAAGGGCGAGCCGCTGTTCTTTACGTTGACATAAAGGTCAATGACCCGGCCCGCGGCGCTGGCCGTGCGCTTGATCTCGGCCAGGCTGTTGTCCGGCGAGGCATCATCCAGAACGATGACTTCGCGCAGGGGATAGTTCTGATCAAAGACCGTCCGCAGGCGGGCGCCGATATAGGCCTCGTATTTGTAGTTCGGAACCACCGCCGAAACGGTCGGCGTGTCCTCCCGCAACCGCTGGACAAGGCCGAAGACATAGGCGGCGAAATTGTACTTCTCGGCGATCTCGGCCTTGCGGGCCTCGGCCGCGCTCCGGCTGCGCTCGCTGAGCACGGTGAGAATGGCGTCCGTGACCGCGCCGGATGCGCTCGGATGCAGCAAAACGCCGTGTTTGCGGATCAGGGCGTCACAGCCGCCGCAGCCCTCGTGCCCGATGACGGGCAGGCCCGAGGCCATCGCCTCCAGCACGACCGAGGGGAAGGGGTCCTCGCGCGACGCCAGATAGAAGGCGTCGGAGGCCGCGAAGAAGCGGGCGATGTCGTCGCGGTGGCCCAGAACACGGATCCGGTCGCCGAAGCCGGAGGCGTCGATCTCGGGTTGGAACCAGTTGATGGTCTCACCCGCCGGAGCGCCGACCCAGAGGAAGGCGATGTCGTCATGGCTTGCGCACAGCGACAGGCCCGCCGAAACGAAACGGTCGATGCCCTTGCGCAGATCCGCATAACCGACGCCAAGAACGATCCTGGTGTTCGGGGCGAGGCCCAGTTCCGCCCGCAGGTCATTGTCGCCCTGGGCAATCTCCAGCACGCTGGTGTTGTAGAGGCCCTGCGGAAATACCTCCGCCACATGCGAGACGTCTCCCGCGACGGAGATGAAGCCGTCGCGCACCACTTCGGCCGGAAAGATCACATGATCCGCCTGTTTCGCGATCAGTTTGGCCTCTTTCTGAAGATTGTAGCTTTTCAGCACGTTGGGCAGTTCGTGGATCAGCGACACAACTTTGAAGCCCGCCTTCTTCAGGGCCGGGACAAACCGGCCGGACGGCGTGGTGTTGGTGATGGCGAGGTCGAAGCCTTCATCCGCCAGCCCCCCGAACAGCGCCTCGGCTTCGGGCGAGCCAATCTTGCAGACATGGACAGGCCCGATCGCGCGATAGCGCGGCAGGAGCGGCCCCTCGTCGCCCAGGACGTAGGTCACCGAAACCCCAAAGCGCGATACCAGGGTTTGCCCAAGGTTCAAGGCAAGCATCTGTGCGCCGTTGATATGCGCATCATGGCCGACGATCACGATCTTGGTCTTGCCACCGTCGGACTCTTCCGACACGTTATGCACCGCCCGGGAAAGCGCATTCAGATAGGCGGCCCCGTAGTGCACGTCGGGTTCAAGAACGGCACCCTCGGCCCATTCGTTCCAGGCGTTCACGCAAAGGAACTGCTCGCCATGCACCGGATTGGCCTGCGCGAAGTCCAGCATCGTGTCGCACCAGGAGGCGAACTTGTCAGGGGTGGACCCGTGGATGATCATGCCGCGCCCGGGGCGGCGCGCTTCGTTATCCCAGGTCGGGGTCACCGTGCGGATCAAGGGGAATTCGGCACTGGTCTCGCTCGTGGACCGTTCGGTCATGTCATCATAGCTGATGATGTGACCCGCGTAGTCCGGATCGAGGAGATCAAGCTTGGTGTTGAGCGGAGGCAGATCCTGGCAAATCTTGTGGGGCGGGAACTCGATCGCCCCATCGAGATCGTATTTGCGCGGGTCGAGGTCGCCGAAGCCCTGCGCCATCAGGATCAGCGGGTCCAGACCGTGGCGGGTGCGCATCAGCTCACGCCATGACGCGATCTTCTCTTTCGCCGCGGGGATTTCACCCGGCCGGTAGATGAAGAAAAGCGGCCGCGTCCCCACCCTGATGTAGCGGGTGTCCTTCATGTGGCGCGCCAGATCGTCGATGAAGGGGATGTCATCCTCCTCGCGATAATTCTGGCCGAGAATGATTTCCTTGGCAGAGCCGTCCCAGGTGCGGGTCCAATTCTCGTTCGCCCACATCAGGCAGAACGGAAAATCGAGGCTGGGATCCGCGAGCAACCGCTCCATCGGCGTGTCGAGCACGCGCTCGCCGTCGAACCAGTAGTGATAGAAGCAGAAGCCGAAAAGACCTGCGGCCTTGGCCATCTCGATCTGGCGCCGCATCACGTCGCTTTCGGCCAAGTCATAGCAGCCAAGGTCGCGCGGGATGCGCGGTTGGATATGCCCCATGAAACGTGGCAAGGCGCGCGGCAGGTTGCGCCACTCGGTAAAGCCCGTGCCCCAGTTCGTGTTGTTCACATCGACCGCGTGGAATTGCGGCAGGTAATAGGCAAGCACCTTCGCCCGTTTGCGCCGCCCGACACTGATCGTCGGGTCAAACTCTTCGAAGTCCGGCCCCGGGGCCACGGCCAGCGCATGGGCGGCATAGACATCGCCCTTCTGCATACCCAGTTTGGGCAGGGCGCGCGCTTCGGCGCGGCCTGCGGCGCAGTAATGCGTGAAGGGGTTCATTTCGGCGGCGGCGACGTCGCGGTGCAYCGACAGGTAATGCCAGGTCGAGAACCACGGCGTAGGGTCACGTCCCTGCAACCACCCTTCGGACAGGTAATGCGAGGCGGGGTCCGCCGGGCGGTCTTCGGGGGCAAAGCCGGACAGGTAGAATTCGACATCCAAGAGCGAGTCGATCAGCCAGGCATCGGGATGGCGTGTGACATTCGGCCTGGGGGTATCTTCCGGCGCGGGCTTCCACTGGGCATGAATGACGTTCCCCGTGGGATCGCGCAATTCGATGAACGTACCGGGATCCGTCATGATCTCGGGGGTCAGATTGATCGGCTGTGCCTGGGGACCAACCCACAGAAGCCGCGTCGCCCGCCCGTTCACATGCAGCGAATGTTGCGAATATTCATCCGCCGTCGCCTCAAGCACCGCGCCGGTCTTGACGAGGCGGGCGCCGTGGCTTTCCTGCGCGACCAGAAGATATTCGCGGTCTTCGGTGACCAGCTTGACCGCATCGGTCGTGGGAAGGATCGGAATTTCGAGGGAGGGGACGAACCCCGGCTCCAGATAGTCGGAGGTCATGACGATCGAGGAGGCATCGGCCTCGCTGGTGTTGACCAGATAGGGCAGCGTGCACAGCATGACGCAGGGCTGTTCCGAGTCGAAACGCCGGCGCCAGAAACACAGAAAAACCTGAACAATCCGCGTGCCGCCCGTCTCCGGGATGCGCACCCTGATCTTCTGGTAATCGCCAAGCTCCGCATTTCCGGAGAATTTGGTGTCCAGCTTGATCCAGGTTTCCTTGCTCAGATCAGGGTCGAGGGAATCCTGCCACTTGACCATCAAATCGACATTCGCCCGGTGGACGGCGGCCCCCATGCAGAGCTGAACGTCGCCGATGGTCGGATCAAGCTCGATCGGGTCCGTCAACTCCATCCGGATCGCTTCGCTGTTCGGCGCGACCAGGATTTTCAGGGTCGACTGGCCCGGGCAGGACCATTGATCGCCACTGACCAGCTTGCGGCTGATCTCGCCATCCAGCAACATCCTGAAATTCAGGATGGTCGGAAGAACTGCCTTTTCCGGACGGGCGACGGCCTCGCGCAGGGTGCCATTCTGGCGTATGGCGAAAGTCTGATCCTTGTCGCGCGGCGAAAGCAGCACGCGACCCGACTGGACCATCAGGAAGCCAACCTTATCAAACAGATCGCTTTGCGGGTTGAATACTGAATCTTCCATGAGTCGGGTATCCTTCAAAGAACTTGTATTGGTGTGGCTCAAACGGTCTCTCTCGATCACCTTCGCGGAGATCGCCTTCTCTGCCTGCGCAACGGCGGCCGCTTCGGCAGGAGAGAGTTGCTTGAGAAATTCTGCCATTTGTTGGCTCGCCTGCGTGGAATCGTAACCACGCGAGCGGGGATGGTGGATTGTCTCGGTCAAATCACGAACAACCGGCAGCCCATTCGTTTGACAAAAACCGATGGCCGCCCAATCTATGCCCCATCCGAGGTTGTTCTGCTCAAAGTTGAGGCTACCGAGGCGCTCCAACACCTTGGGGTGCAGGCCCAGCACGATGGCATCGGTCTGGTTGACCTCGATCAAGCCGTCCATCTGGGGGCCGGTCGCCACCAGGCCATTGGGGAAAGCCGAATTGTCGATCACCGGCGACCAGATGCCGACCTCTGGCCGGCTGTCGCGCACGGCCATGTAGCGTCTGACCAGCCGCGGCCAATCCACCGAGGAGGCATCGGCCTGGATCAGCAGCAGAGCATGGCCCGGCTTGACCCTGTCGAGGAGGGCGCGGAATTTGCGCCCGAAGTAGTCCACCTGCGGGGTTTGAACCCAGGTTCCGGCGCCGGTCTCTTCACGTTCCGCAGCATTGGAGAAGATGACGACAAGGTCGTCGGCAACGCCGTGAATGGGATCGGCAATTGCGGACGCAGCGTCATGCATGCCATCCCAAGAGACAATCCCCACTGTGAGACCGGTCAGTTCTTCCATCATCTCTTCGAAATGTTCGCGTCACGCGCCAGGTTCAGAAGATGCTTGCCGTATTCGTTCTTGGCCAGAGGTTTTGCGACAACTTCCAACTCTTCCGGCGTGATCCAGCCATTTTGAAAGGCCACCTCGTCCGGGCTTCCGACGAGCATGCCCTGACGGATCTGCAGCGTGCGCACGAAGTTGCTGGCATCGAGCAGGCTGCTGTGGGTGCCCGTGTCAAACCAGGCATAGCCGCGGCCCATCGTCGTCACCTGCAGGGTGTTCTCGCCGAGGTAGCTTTCCAGCAGATCCACGATCTCGACCTCGCCACGCGGCGAGGGCTTGATCGCGCGCGCCCGGGCCGGGGCGGTGCCGTCGACAAAGTAAAGCCCGGTCACGGCATAGTTCGACGGCGGGATCTCTGGCTTCTCGATGATCTCGGTCACGCGGCCCTCGGCATCATAGGCCACGACGCCATAGCGTTCGGGATCGGCAACCCGGTAGCCGAAGATCGTGGCGCCCGAGGGCTGGCGGCCGGCCTCGCGCAGCAACTCGGGCAGGCCATGCCCGAAGAAGATGTTGTCGCCGAGGACAAGCACCGAAGGCGCGCCGGCCAGGAACTCCTCGGCCAGGATGAAGGCCTGGGCCAGCCCGTCCGGCGAAGGCTGGGTGATATAGGTGAAGGAGGCGCCCCATTGCGTGCCGTCGCCGAGCACGCGCTTGAACTGGTCCTGGTCGTGCGGTGTCGTGATGATGGCAATCTCGCGCACCCCGGACAGCATCAGCACGCTGAGCGGGTAGTAGATCATCGGCTTGTCATAGATCGGCATCAGCTGCTTGGAGACGCCGAGCGTGACCGGATAAAGCCTGGTCCCCGACCCACCTGCCAGAATAATTCCCTTACGTTGAGTCACTTGACTGCTCCCAAATCGCTCAAAGCTTCCGAAACTGCGGCCTTCCAGTCCGGGCGTTCCAGACCAAAGGCGGCGAGGCTGTCACATTGCATACGGCTGTTGGCCGGACGCCGCGCCGGGGTGGGATAGGCCGAGGTCGGAATATCCTCGATCTCGCAGGCCAAACCCGCCTGGCCCATGATTTCGCGCGCGAAATCGGCCCAGCTGACATCGGGCGCGCCAGAGAAATGATAGGTCCCGGTCTTGTCCGGCGCCGAGGCCAGCGCGTCGGCGATCCGCAGGCAGGCCGCAGCGATGGCGCGGGCCGGGGTCGGGCCGCCGATCTGGTCGGCCACCACGGTCAGTTTCGGGCGGCTGCTGCCGAGACGCAGCATGGTTTTCAGGAAATTGTTGCCATGCGCCGAAAAGACCCAGCTGGTGCGCAGGATCGCATGGGCACCGCCCGCCGCGCGCACGCCCTCTTCGCCCTTGAGCTTGCTGCGGCCATAGGCGCCCAGGGGGGCTGTCGGATGGTCGGGGGCAAAGGGTGTCGTCCCTTCACCGTCAAAGACATAATCGGTCGAGATCTGCACGAAGGGAATGCCCAAAGCGGCGCATTCCCGCGCCATCGCCGCGGGCGCATCGCCATTGACCACCGTGGCGGCCGCCTCGTCGGATTCGGCCTTGTCCACCGCGGTATAGGCCGCCGCGTTGATCACTGCTTTCGGCGCATGCAGGCGGATCGCGGCGGCGCAGGCCGCAGGGTCGCTCAGGTCCGCGGCGTCGCGGCCCACAAAGATCGCGTCGGGCGCCAGAAGCGCCAGTTCGGTGGCAACCTGGCCGGTCTTTCCGAAGACCAGCAAGCTGGGGCTTTTGCCAGAGGCTGTCATTCTATCTCCCGATGCGACGTATTTTCAGAGAATGGCTTGTGGCAGAAACGCCGAAACTCGGGACAATACGCAACGCGGGCGCGGGCTTTTCCAGCCACACGGCCAGCCGCTGCGCTCTAGTCAACATCCGGCCAAGATGCGTCGCCTTACTGCGACGGCAGAGCTTGTCCTCAAAAGAGCGGCTCGAACACACAAACCGCCTAGACCAATCCACACGGTAGCCGCCAGCGCGCCGAGCGGGGAACAACGCGGAAATACTTGTAGGCGTTCCGAAAATCGCCACCGCCCGGCACGTTCCCGGGATCGTCCCGCTCAACCCTCCACGCCCAGACGTTGCCCCACCCCCTGCCGGGCCTGAAGCGGACGCCACCACGCCTCGTTGTCCAGATACCATTGCACCGTGCGGCGCAGACCCTCTTCGACCGTCACCGAAGGGCGCCAGCCCAGTTCGGTCCGGATCCGCGTCGGGTCGATCGCATAGCGCAGGTCATGGCCCGGGCGATCGGTGACAAAGGTGATCTGGTCGGCATAGGACCGTTCGGCGGGCTTCAACTCGTCCAGAATGGCGCAGAGCATTCTGACGAGGTCGATATTGGTGGCCTCGTTCTCGCCGCCGATGTTGTAGGACCGGCCAAGCGCACCCTTCTCCAGCACCAGAAGCAGGGCCTCGGCATGGTCCTCGACAAAGAGCCAGTCGCGCACGTTCTCGCCTTTGCCGTAAACCGGGATCGGCTTGCCGGCGAGGGCATTCAGGATGGCGACCGGGATCAGTTTTTCGGGGAAGTGATAGGGGCCGTAGTTGTTCGAGCAATTGGTCAGCACAACCGGAAGGTTATAGGTTTCATGCCAGGCGCGCACCAGAAAGTCGCTGGCGGCCTTGCTGGCGGAATAGGGGCTGCGCGGGTCGTAAGGCGTGTCTTCGGTGAACTTGCCGGTGGCGCCAAGGCTGCCAAAGACCTCGTCGGTCGAGATATGGTGGAAACGAAAGCTGTCGGGCCGGCCCTGCGCCTGCCAATAGCCGCGGGCGGCCTGCAGCATGTTGAAGGTGCCGTTGACGTTGGTCTCGATGAAAGCCCCCGGCCCGTCGATCGAGCGGTCCACATGGCTTTCGGCGGCCAGATGCATCACGGCATCGGGCTTGTGCTGGTCGAAGACGCGCGTCAGTTCCGGCAGATCGCGGATGTTGACCTGTTCAAACGCATAGCGCGGGCTGTCGGCCACGCCGGCCACATTGTCCAGACAGGCGGCATAGGTCAGGCAATCGACGTTGACGATCTCATGCCCCGCAGCCATCGCCCGGCGCACCACGGCGGACCCAATGAAGCCGGCCCCTCCGGTTACGAGAATTTTCATGATTTCTCCTAGATGTAGGGTGAAGACCATTCACCAAACTTCGGTGCCGCAGCGTCTTTCGCCGAGAGCACGGCAGCCGTGGTGTCGATCCCCCATTCAATCCCTACCGAGGCGAAATGAACCGCGCCGTCGGCCTCGGGCACATAATAATCCGTGCATTTGTACACGATCTCCGTGTCGTCTTCCAAAGTAACAAATCCATGAAGAAAACCCGGCGGAATCCACAACTGGTCGCCATTTTCGAAGCTGAGCTCCTTGGCCACCCATTTGCCGTAGTGCGGCGAGGCCACCCGCGCGTCGACGGCGACATCGAGCAGGCTGCCGCGGCCGCAGCGCACGAGCTTGCCCTGCGCGTTCGGCGGCGATTGATAATGCAGGCCCCGAACCGTGCCCTTGGCGGCGCTGAACGAGTGGTTGTCCTGCACGAACTCCGGCAAATTCGCGCCGGCTGCCGCAAGCGTCCGCAGGTTCCACGTCTCGGCGAAAAACCCGCGCGCATCCCCAAACCGGCGCGGAGAGAGCAGAAGGACATCGGGCAGGGATGTTTCGACAATCTTCATCTGAACTCGATAGCTGTTGTTTTCATCATATGGTCAAATTGAACGCACATCGATCCGACCTGCAATCTGTAGCTGCATGGACGGACCGTTCATGTCAAGTGCAGGCGGGCTCGCCCGCAGGCCTTTGGGCGGCCCTGCCGCGAGGCCATTCTTGGACCGTAAGCCTGCCCGCAAATTGAGCATTTTGGCGCATCCCGAGGGTCGAAAGGTCCCCCGTCAGACCGCCTGCCAAACCTCCCTCCCGGCGAAGATCGCCCCGCTCCGCAGCTCCGATCCGGGTGGACCCGACGCGGGACGTGCCGGCAACTCCTATGTCCGGAATGGGGCAGCGGCGAGCACCGCGCGGCTGCGACAGCACTGCGCCGGGCCCTGACGGATGTTGATGTTGCTTGCCTATATTGGAATTCTCTCGAGGCATGGCGCGGGCGTCTTTGGCGCGTTCTGGCCGTCCAGCCTTCTTTGCGCCGAAATCGAGCGGGGTAAGACGCCGGTCGGGCGCGCAAGGGGACCGGCATTTTTGGACCCGTTCAATGCCGGATACCGGGGAAAGCGCCGTCCGTTTTCCGCGCGGGACACGCCTGCCTGAGCTTGCGAATTTCTTTGCCCCAGCCGACAGCAACACCCCGCGCGCGACGCGCTGGAATCGGTCGATCTCATGGCCATTGCACGGGTCGCGTGAGAATTGCGGATCCGGGCGGGAAATCAGATTCTCCGCCCCGAGGGATGCGCCAAGTCCAAAAAACAGGCACAGTCTGATCCGGCCTCGCCGGCCATTCGCGCGACTCGAAGGGTGGCCCACGGGGTGCAGACGCCCCGCGCGTGATGGCGGAGCGGAGGAAAATGACTGCGGCCACCCTCCCCCGCAGGCCACGAAAAGGCGCTTGCGTACCCCTATCGCATGACACAAGCTGTCGCGACGTTTGCCCAGCCCGCAACCCGATCTTCGGACCGGGGGTGAGGGCTGGCTCTTTTGCGATAGAATTGATGTACATGAGACAACTTACTCTGGTCCTCGGCGTCCACCGCTCTGGCACTTCACTGCTGACGGCCGGTCTGGTTGCTGCCGGCTTGCATCCGGGCGAATTCTCGGACACCCGCGACAGCCACAATCCCGAAGGCTATTTCGAACATCCCGAGGTGCGCGATTTCAACGACCGCCTTCTGGCCGAGGTCGGGGCGTCCTGGGATAACTGGGGGTTCCATGCCCCCTCTGCCCAGCTTGACGGTGCAGCCTTCGCGCCGTGGCGCGCCGAAGCCGTCGCGCTTTTGCATCGCCTGTTCGAAGGTCCCGGCCCCTTCGTGCTGAAGGATCCCCGGATCATGACGCTCTGGCCGTTCTGGCAGGCCGTGGTGCCCGAGGCCGGCTTTGCGCTGAGCGCCGTGCTGATCCTGCGCGATCCCCTGGAGGTGGCCGAAAGCCAGAGACAGAGGGCCCTGCGCCAGCCCGAGGCCTTCCCCCTTCTGTCGCAGGCCGAACCCATGTCGGCGCTGTGGACCGTCACCATGCAGGGCTTTCTGCAAACCCTGACAATCGATTCCTTGCCGCTGATCACCCATGCGGATCTGCGCGCGGATCCTGCGGGAACGCTGGCCTGGCTTCTGACCAAGCTGAAACGCCCGGCGCGCACCGCCAAACTGAAGTCCTTCGCCCGGCTGCATTTCAAACCCGAGCTTTACCGGGCGCAAGCGAAGGGCCGCCCCTCAGGCGGCTGGGCACGCGAGGCGGCGGCACTTTACGCAGCACTTCTGAAGGGTGGCACGCCAAGGCTTCTCTCCAACGCCGAAGCGCAAACCGCGGCGACAGCCCGTCGCCTGACCGAGATGTTGCGCACCCTGCCCGCCGTCAATGCGATGGTCCAGACCATGCAGGCCGACCGGCAGCGCGAACGTGCTGCAGAAGGCTTGGCGCCTCTGACCCAATTGGCCTGGGGGCTGGAAGTTCCCTTCCTGCGGGCAATGCCCTCCGCCAATCTTGAAGCCCTGCGCGACAAGATTGCCGGCACGGTTGACGAGCGCATGACCAATCCCTCGGTCTTCGTCGTTCTGGCGCGCATCGAGGAAAGTCTTGGTCACTGGACCGAAGCCGAGGCCTGGTTGGGGCGATTTGCCGCGACCCATCCCTTCCATCCGCTGCCCAGCCAGATGATCGCGGAACTCGGCCAGAGGAAGCTCGCCAGCATGACCCCACCGGTGAAGCCGACCAAGGTTGCCAAGGCGAAGCCAGCGCGCAAATAGCGGGCGGTGCCTTTTGGCACCCCCACGCCGGACAGATCACAACCCAAAGATGAATTTTACCCGGGGATGATCAATTCCCAGCTGCGCAATTCCCTTTGCGGGAATTTCTTTTAACACCACACAATCAGAGCGTGTAGCGTCAAACCCTCAGAAGTATTTGCCAAACACCCGATAATCATCCGCGTAAAAATCTTTCAGGCGGTGGATTTGCTCTTCCGTCAGGTCGCTGCGCTTGATGTCCTTGGACCCACGCTGCGCATGTTCCAGCTCCTGCGCCGCACCCGTCCGCTCAGCCAGCCATTTCACAAGCTCGGCCAACTCGCGCTGTGCGTAGATCTTGTCGAAATAATCTGCGTCGTGACCGATGAAAGCGGTCAACGGATCAGTGTGGTGCCGAATGGATTCATCGGCCGCGCGGTACCGTTCCAAATTGTCGATAAAGGTCGAGATGTCCGGCCGGGGCATCAGATCGGCATCGCCACCGCCAAAACGGATTCGCGCTTCGGACAGTTCGTTGTGATGCAAGACCCGGTTGCTGTAGGCGGAAATCATTCGGTCGATCGGATCACGGACGACGGTGAAGCGAAAGTGGTCGGGCCGCTCCATCTTTTTGGATCTTTCGAAGGGTAGGCTGACATAAAAGCTGTGAACGTGCTTTTCCACGCCATTCACGCGAAACCCACGGAAATCAAATCCATTTTCAATCTTGAATGCCAGCAGCTTGAGCGACGTGCAGGCGCATTTCGGAACCGGATAGTAGCTGAATTTATATTGCCCATTAAACACAGACATTACGAAGAACTCCATCCTTTGACGCTAACGTGGAATAGCGCAGAGGCGACTCGCCACCAGTATTCCAAACATTACCATGAATGCCCGCACAAGGACCTTCATCCCTTCGACACTGAATCGCTGATTTTCCAGAGACAATCAAGCCCGATATGGAAAGCCCCGGATGGTGCCACACCTGCCGGCCTCTGCCCGAAGACAGCGGCCTGCCGCCCCGATTTGGGGAAATTTCGCGCCGTGTCAAGAGGACAGCGGCAAGCTGCGGGTCACACATCCGACATGGCGAAAATGTCGCAGTCTGCGCCGCGTCCGAAGGCGCCTTGCCGCGCCAGACTTCAACCCGCCGCGGCCTTTGCGGGAATGATCCGGTACTGGCGCAACTTTTCCGCGATCACATCGGGGCTGTCATACATCATCATGTCCAGCGTCGAAAGATGGGGCAGACCGGGGCAGCGCGGCGCCACGGTCGTTTCCAGAAACCCCAGTGCGATGCCCTGCGCGTTGAAGGCCTCGGCGGCATAAAGCGCGGTGCCGCCGATCGCGTTGACATAGCGCGTCGCGCCCAGGCTCTTGCAGATGGCAATCACGCGGGCCTGTCCCGTCAATCCGTCCAGCCCCGCGATATCCGACGACCGCAGGAAACGCGGACGTGCTTGCAGGACACCCGCCAGCGTTTGCAGCAGGTTGATGTTGAAGGCCGCCACATTGGCGTCGGGAAAGGTCATGATCTCGCGGATGATCGGAAAGACGGCGTCAAAACAGGGGGCTGCGCGGTAAGCGCCTTCGATCCTGCGCAACAGGCGGAGCGCGTGTTCCTTGCGCAGGTAATTGCGGGCGTTGATGGCCTCGGTATGGCCCGCAGCGGCGACAGGGAAGGTCAGCCAGACGGCATCGCCATTGGGCCCGAGGATGCGGTTGCGGTTGACCCAGCCGTCCTTGATATACTGCACGTCTTCATGAAAGACGAAAACATCGCTGTGGGCGATCAGCTGCAGATAGCCGACATAGGGGAAGAAATACGGTTGCATGATGGCGACGATCACCGGCAGCCCTCCTCAGTCACCGGACGTCACTGCGCCGGGGCCTTGAACCAGGTGTCGAGGAAGGCGCGGAAGACCACCGGGTCGATCGAATAATCCATGTCCTGCGACCGGCCGCGCCGGACTGCCGCCTCTGGCCCGGTGATGATCGTCAGGGCGATGTCCTTCGCCTCGGCCCCGCCGTTGTAGCCGACCAGCCCTTCGGTGATCTCGTGGTTGAGAATGCAGATCTTGGTTCCCTCACGCAGGAAATAGCACAGGAAGAGGGACGAGCCCTCCGGCGCCACGACATGGCGCGCCCCGCGCAAGAGCCGGACCTGCTCGATGAAATCATATTCCTCGGTGTAGACGACCGCGAAGCCTTCGGTCCTGGCGATCGCCTCGATCTCGGCGGTGTTGACCAGCCTGCGGTGCCGGAAATCCTTGCGCGCCAGAAAGACCCGCTCGGGGCTGGGCGCATCGCCCAACACCAGATCGGCCCGGCGCACCATCTCCGCCTCGACCGGGGCGAAACGCTCGGGCGAGCTCATCACATAATCCCACTTGAACCGCTCGTTGAGGATCTGATGGAAGGCCATGTAGCCAATGCTGGGCGCGGTCCACAGGCGGCGGACCCGGACCGGCGCGAAGGCGGGGATCTCGATGATCTCCATCCCGGGCATCAACATCATCTCAAGCGCCTGCCGGTGCGAAGCGTTCATATGCGCGTCGATCAGCACCGGCACCGGCGGTACATGCCCCGACAGGGTGGCCGCGACATATTTCGGAATCGAATCGCACAGCCAGTCGCCGAAGAAATCGGTGCGGCACCCGAGCAGGGAAAACGCCTCGTCGAACACGATGGGATCGCGGTCGGAGGCGATGGTCCAGACCTGATCACCATCGCGGTGGAAGATCGCAGCGTCGAACTCCAGCTCATCGTCGATCCGCGCCAGTTCTTCATCCTGGAAATCGGCCAGCGCCAGATCGCCCGCCTCGAAGATCGAGGAGCGCCCGGACAGAAGAACATCCTCGACACAGGACACATAGAAGGACCGCGTGACGTTGCGCAGCGGGCGGTGATTGCCCTGCCCCAGAACCGGCGGCGGCAGAATCGTGAAGGATTCGCCCGCCGGGACGATTTCGGCAAAGCGGCTGCCTTGCGCCTTGGCGAAGGGGTGCTGGCCGGCAAGGCGCTGCATGACCAGCTTCGCCCCACCGTGCGGGGCGATGGTCTGGCGATAGATTTCGAAACCACGCTCGACGCCATGCGCCCGCACCAAAGCCTGTTTGAGCTTCATCAGCATGAACAAATTCGGCTTGCCGGGCGCGTAGTCAAATCGGTCAAAGCCCGTCGCAGACTGCGCTCCGAACCGGAGCGGCCCGGCTTCCAGCAATGACTTCAAGTCGTGAGTTGACAATGATCTACCATTTCGACGGGGTTTTCTTCAGACAGACGCGGGGAGATTTTCGAACGATCGTCGAAGATTCCCACAGCCCATAGTCGAGGCTGAGTGCGACATGTCGGCTCAGGTTTTGCTTGCAGAAGGCCATGATGTCATCCAGCGGCCAATGGAACAGATCGTCACGTTCCCAGTCAACATGTTTCGACATCGCGTTGAAGGCCAGCCCGAGGGTGACCGAAGGCCAGACCGCCGAGAGCGTGCCATGCGCCAGACGCAGCGCATCCTCATAGCTGTTGCCGTGTTTGACGGTGAAGATTCCGCAGATGATGCAGTAGTCAAAGGACCCTTCCGGATAGGGCGCGTCCCGCACGTCGCGTTGGTCGAACCGCTGATCCGGCCACCTCTTGCGCACCTCGGTCAGGATCGCATCGACCAGATCGACGCCGGTGTAGCTCACCTTGTCCAGAAGGTCGTTCGCTTCCAGATATTCCAGCAGAAGGCCCAGCCCGCAGCCGACGTCCAGCAACCTGAGGGGCCGTTCTTTCGAGTAGGCATCGAAGTCGACGGCCGAGAGCAACGTCTCGTAGCGCTTGGCGATATCCTGCGAGTTGGGCCAGTTCAGGACATCGAAATCCCCGCCGGTGCGCGCATGCGGATTGGGAAAAAACTCTGACAATCTCTCGACGTCTCTGCGCATGATGCACTGTCCTCTGTCCGTTCAATCTGTGGCTGTAAAGTGTTACATCTTATGGGAAATCCATCAAATATTGGTGCATGACGGCCGCAGCCGCGTCAAGTCTGCTTGCCGATGAAGATTTTTTAAGGCAAAAATAGGTCATGGTTTTTTGGTAACTTGCCTGTGCCTGGCTCCGGGTCCACGGGCGCTTTCAGGAATTTAGGCGCGCGTGCAAACTTTTTCATCGCAAGATCCACAAGTCCCATCCGCCGACAGCGCGGGTGAACCTCAACCCTATCTGCCCGTCCTGCGCCCGCGCCTTCCCGCCGCGGATCTGATCGTGGAATATCTGCGGCGAATCGATGCAGCGCGGATCTACACCAACCGGGGACCGCTGGTGCTGGAGCTGGAGAGCCGGCTTGAGGCGCATCTGGGATTGCCCGCGGGCGGCGTGGCGAGCGCAAGCTCCGGCACTTCGGGAATCATCGCGGCCATCCTTGCCACCGCCGGACGCGCCACCACGTCGCGGCCCTTCGCGCTGGTGCCAAGCTACACCTTCGTGGCGACCGCGGTTGCGGTCGAGCAATGCGGCTATCGCCCCTATATCCTCGACATCGATCCGGACACCTGGATGCTGGCGCCCGAGCGGCTGCTGCATCACCCGGTTCTCGCGCAGGCCGGTGTTGTCCTGCCGGTGTCGGCCTACGGTTCCCCGGTCCCCTTGCAGCCCTGGCAAGCGTTTCAGGATGCGACCGGGGTCCATGTCGTGGTGGATGGCGCCGCCAGCTATGACCGGGTCATGACGGCACCCGATGCCTTCATCGGGTCCATTCCCGTCGCGTTCAGCCTGCATGCCACCAAGGCCTTCGGCGCAGGCGAAGGCGGTGCGGTGGCCTCGCGGGATGTCGACCTGATCCAGCGCACGGTGCAGACCCTGAATTTCGGCTTCCACGGTGCGCGCGACAGCCGGGTGCCCAGCATCAACGGCAAGATGAGCGAATACCACGCCGCCGTCGGCCTGGCCGAGGATGACGGCTGGGCGCAAAAGTCCTCCGCCTTGCAGCGGGTCGTTGATACCTATCAGCGCCTGCTGGGCGACATGTTCCATGGCGCGTCCCGCATCGGGCTGAGCTATGGGCTGTTGCTGTGCCGGACCCATGCCGAGGCGGAGGCCGTTCTGCGGGCCTTCGACCAGGCCGAGATCGGGAGCCGGCATTGGTACGGCGACGGTCTGCACCGCCAGTCGCTTTACACCAACGCCTCGCGCGACAGCCTGCCCGTGACCGAGGACCTTGCGCCGCGGCTCATCGGCCTGCCGATGGCGCCGGATCTGACCGAAGAGGACATCAAGCGCGTGGCCGCCGCGGTCCAGGAAGGTCTGCGCAACGCCGCCAGCGCCTGAGCCCCCCGCAAGGAGGGGCCAGAATGTGCAGGGAAAGCCGTCACCCCTCGCCCATCGGCAAGGGGAGCCGCGTCAGACTGCGAAGGGCGGCACCACCCCGGCCAGAACCCGGTCCAGCGCACCGGGGCTTGTCAGGTCCAGCGTTTCGGAAATCCCCTCGCGCCACAGCGAGGTCAGGCCCTGTTCGACCAGCGCCAGATAGGCGCGGTATTCCACCCCGCCGCCGAAATGCTGACCGCGCAGCGCCTCCAGCCGGGCCTTGGCGGCGAATTCGGCCGAGTATTTGTAGTGCAGGAAGGCCAGCGGCTGCGGCGAAAAGCGCAGGCCGGTGCCGAAGTGGAAACCTTCCGAGAAGGACATCAGCGGGTTGAACCGGAACACCGCCACCTTCTGCGCCGTGAAGCGTTCTGGCGGCGACAGCGGCATCAGCCGGTGGCGTAGGCCGCTGACATAACTGCCGAGATTGCCAAACGGCCCCCGGTTGAAAGACCAGCGCCGCACCGGCACCCGGTCATAGCAGCGCGCCGTCTCCGCCGGGGCGAACTGGGCGAAGTCCGCCGCCTCCAGCGCGCCTTCGGGGTACATGTCGGCCATCATGGCGAGGGCGGCATCATGGCCCTCGGCCTCCAGGCTGCGGCACAGGGCGGGCAAGGCGCCCGGCTGGGTCTCGGGCGTGTTGTCCCGGGTCAGCAGGAACTCGTCCGCGTCGGCCACCACCACCCAGCGCCCGGCGCAGAAATGGTCCAGCAGAACGCGCTGCCAGTCGACACCGTAATGCGACACCTTGTAGTCATTGGCGGCCGAGAACAGCACCACATCGGGTTGGCCGTGCAGAAATTCCCGCGTGCCGTCATCCGAAAGGTTGTCGGCGATCAGAAAGACCTGGACCCCCAGCTTGCGGTAATGCGCCAGGAAATGCGGCAGGATGGTCATCTCGTTGCGCAGGGCGCAGACACAGACAAACTCGGCATTCTCGATCTTTTCCCGGGCACCCTGCGGGTTGAGCATTTCCAGCATGTTGCTGTCATAGGCCAGCGAGGGTTTGGCGTTCATCGGCCACAGCCGTGGCGGCCACAGCTTGGGGACGCCCGCGGCATCCCCCTCGCGGTCGTCGCGGATCTGCGCCATCAGGCCCATGGTATCCAGATGCGCCACGGCAATGCCGCTCAGGGCGCTTGGCACGAAGGTCCGGTCGATCTGCAAGACCGGCAAAGCCCCGCCATGGGTGCGCCGGGCCTGCATGGAGGTATAGCCCATGTCAGAGACCTGGATCCCGCCGGCCTGCAGCAGGTCACCGATCATCTTGTCCTCGAAGTAGGAGGCAAGGCGCAGCCGCACCCCCATGCTGCTGTCTGCCACCTGCTCCAGCTGGTCCAGCGCGTGGCGCGACAGCACATAGCTGCCGCCGCCATCGGCATAGCGCGTGCCGAGGGGCGAGGTGTCGATTGCGCGCTGGTTGCCCGGACGCGCCGATTTGGCCTGATGCCAGGCGCGGTCGAAGGTCGCGGGGAAAGCGGTCAGCGGGCGGCCGAAGTAATGGCTGCGCCGGTAGCTGAGCGAGGTCAGGAAGGTCTTGGCATCCAGATAGCAGTCATCGTCGATCTTGAGGACATAGGATTCCGGCCGGTTCTGCCGGATCCAGCGGAAGATCGCCAGAACCTTGGCCGGCAGATCCTCGTAAGCGTCGCCGACCGGCAGAGTGACCACGCCGGTCGCTTCATCCACCTCGGCCGCGCCATTGATGTCATCCGACCCGCAGAAGAACAGAACCTTCGCGCCGGCGGCCTCGACATCCTTGATCCAGGTCTCGCGGCATTCCTTCGCCCGGGTCTCAAGGTATTTGCGGCAGGTGATCAGGGCGATCAGCGTATCGCCGAAGAAGCCCCCGGCGGGCAGGTCGCTCTGCGGGGCCTCGTCCTCGGCCAGGGGGAAACGGTCGCGGTAAACCTCGTCCAGCGCCTCGATCTGCCGCAGGGTCAGCGTGTCCAGATCACCCGCCCGGGCGGCCTGGGTCAACCGCCGGACCGCGGCATGCAGTCCCGGCGGGACTGCCGTCGCATCCGGGGCCGTCCGCAGCCGGTCAAGGATCTGCACGATGAGAGCGCCCAGCAAGGCGCCATCGTCGCGCTTGGCCGCCAGAAGCCCCCAGGTGATAGCATCCAGCACGACGGCGTTGGTCGCAGGGTCGCCGGTCGGGCCGCCTTCGCTGCACAGGGGCAGGAAATCGCACAGCCGCTCGACATCGCCCGCGAGAGCCGCCTGGCCGATGTTTTCCAGCAGGCTGCGGTATTCCACCATCGGGAAACTTTGCAGCCGCAGGACCGCATCCCGCAGGGCCCGCGGCGGCAGTCGCGACTGGGTAGCGGCGCCGGCATCAGGGAAAGGATGCGCGGCGGTCCGCAAGAAGATATCCTCGCTCAGCGCCGTGTTGGACAGCGACCCCGAATGGGTGGGGTCTTTCAGCCCATGCAGGCTCAGGAAGGTGTCGAGATAATCCCGCCGTGCGCCCTCGGCCACGATGCGAAGCGCGGGGCGTTCCGCTGCCGGATCGCCGGTCAAGGCGCGAAACCCGGCCAGAGCCGCGTTGTTCCGCATGGCCGTGCCAGCCATCTCGACGAACCGCTCCATGAAGATGCCGCCCGGCCGAGTCGTGGCGCGCCGTTCGGCCTCGAACAGCGACCAGAACTCGGGAACCGTCGCAAAATGCTTTTCGGCAAAGGACATCATATCGGTCTGGAACCAGTCCGGCTCGTCCGAGGAAGCCAGGATGATCAGGACCAACGCCCGCATCAATCCGGCATGGCGGAACGACGCATATTCCTGCGAGCCGAGAGATTTCAGAAACTCGAGATAAGCATAGGCCGCCTTGAAGCGCAGATCCCGCGGCAGCTTCGCCTTGACGATGGCCACGACAGCCGCCGAAATCGCCCGGTGGTTGAAACCGGTATCGGGAAGCTTCGACAGGCGGAGCAGGACGGACACACACTCCTCGATCCGCTTTCGGGCCGCCAGGGGCGCCAGAGCCGCGCTCAATTGCCAGGCCGATTTGTCAGGGGTGATCAGATCGGCGACGAAACCCTCGGCAATCTCGGCGGAAATCACCTCGGCAAGGCCGAATTCCAGCAGCACATCCGAGATTTCGAGCATGAAGAAATGGCGCTCATCGGCCCGCATCAGCCCGGCCAGATAAAGGACATGGCGCCGCAGCGCCTCGGCCGAGACGTCCGGCGTGGCGAGAAGGTCGCCCACCGACCGGACCGCGCGCCAGAAGGCGACGAGTTCCGCAGCCGGCGCCTCGACCCGCGCGGGCGGAGCCGCCTCCTCCAGACTGAGGACGGCACCGGCGAACTGGCGCTGCTTGGCCAGAAAATCGCTCAGGAAGGGCGCCACTTTCTTGATAAGGGGCAGATGTTCCGGCGCATGCAGGACGCTCCACCAATCCATGAAGACCATCCGCCATTCCGCGGTTTCCGCCCAACCGCCGTCCACCGCCGCGCGGGCCAGAGCCTCGAGCTGGACATAGATGGCGGGGCCGATCGCAATTCCATAGGGCGCCGGGGCAAGACCCGCGACATGAAGGTCCAGGACATTCGGCGCGGTCGGGGCCAGATCCTCGGGCGTGGGGATCAGGCGCAGGAATTCTGACAGCGGCGTGATGAAGCGGACGAAGCCCGGCCCCCTGCCGCCCGACAGCGCCGGGCCGGAGGTGACAAGCCGCGTAGCCGTCTGTGCGCCGGTCTCCCGGCAGCGCCAGAAGACATCCTCAAGCGGCGCCTGGGTCACCCCGCGCAGCACGATATCGCCCTGCGAAATTTCGACGATCGGATGGGACAGCACATCGTGCACCCGGAAATCACCTTCCGGCCCCGTAACCAGAATGCCCATCTCACCCGGCCCGGCCTCCGCAAGGTCGGCCTGCGACAGGCGGCAGGCCAGCCACGGCTGCCCGGCGATAACCGCCGGCGTCATCCGGTCGAGGGCAATCGGGCGGTCCGCCACCGAAAACGCCAGAAGCGCCGGGTCAAAATCCTCCGGCAGCGCCCCATGGATCAGCGCGGTCTGCGTGGCGCTGTCAAACACGCCGCTGAGGCCGATCGAAGGCTCCGCCATGCGCAGTGCGCAGCGGTGGCTGGCGTTGCCCGCAACGGTGACGATGTTCTGCGGCCGCACCCGGGTGGCAAGCTGACACAGGGTGATCTGGCCCAGCTTGACCGAAAACAGCCCGTCCGGCGCCAGAACCAGCCAGAGCCGCCAATGCCGCAGCGGGGTGAAGTCGATGTCGACCGCGACGGCTTCGCCCCAGACCCCGGCCTGCTGCGTGTTCAGAAGGACGAGCTTATCCTTGATCCGCACCGAAAGATGCAGGCGCTGCCCGCCCGCCGCCGTGATCAGATCGACATAGATGAAGGTCTCCGGGTCCTGCACCGCGGTGTCGAAGGTGACCTCGACATTCAGCTCGCCACGGCCCGACAGCGCTTGCGCCAGCCCTGCCGCGATCGGTTGACTGTAATCCTGGTGCAAATGGAATGCTTCCGGCACGGAGCCCGCTCCTTCTTCAATGACGCCCTTACTTTCGACAGGCGGCATTGAAAGGCAAGGCGAAAACGCCGCCCGCCCGGGCCGTACCGCAGCCCGCGCCCCCTGAAGAGCGGTGCAATGCACCGCAAATGGGCGGATTCCTCTGTCGCCAAAACCGGGCGTCCGGTGCACAGCCCGGCGGCCCGCCTTAGGGAAGATGGGCATATTGCCCATCCTTGTCTCTTGGCGATCTGCGACAATGGAGGTTGCAGACGAGACCCCGGTCCATCCTTGGGTGCCTGAGCCCGTCCGGTAGCTTGGGGCTCGTCTGCGTTTTCGCGTTCAAACCTGAACAGTTGCCTGGGGCGCTGCGCCAACAGACGACCCCGCAGATCAAGGACAGGCCGCCATGACTTTGCCACGGGATTTCATCGGTGTCGACGTTTCGAAGGATTGGCTCGACACCTTCTCGCT
>NZ_JBFUFS010000030.1:0-33851 GCF_056403335.1 Rhodobacter sp. P2_H5
CGACCGACAAAACAGCCCGAGGCCTGGCGGGCGAAGCGGGCAAGGTCCTGTTCTGTATTGGCAATCCGGTCATGCCGACCGGAGCTGAGCGAGAAGGTGTCGAGCCAATCCTTCGAAACGTCGACACCGATGAAATCCCGTGGCAAAGTCATAGCGGCCTGTCCTTGATCTGCGGGGTCGTCTGTTGGCGCAGCGCCCCAGGCAACTGTTCAGGTTTGAACGCGAAGACGCAGACGAGCCCCAAGCTACCGGACGGGCTCATGCACCCAAGGATGGAACGGGGTCTCGTCTGCAACCTCCATTGTCGCAGATCGCCAAGAGACAAGGATGGGCAATATGCCCATCTTTGGGGATGATGGGCACATTGCCCATCCTACCGCCAAAGTTGTCGCCCTTGAGACTGCCGATCACCCCAAGGCTGGGTGCAGCCATGATCGGGTTTCAGGTGTTGCGCTGTTGGCCGGAGCGGGCAAGGATCCCGGGCTTCAGTCTTTCCTCGGGGCCGTAATCCTCGGCGGGGTGGAAGAAGAGGCGGGGGGTGGTGGCGATGCTCTCCAGCCTGCGCCGATAGGCCGCGAGCTGCCGGGCGCGGGTGGCGTCATCCTCACGCGCCGGCATATAGGCGACATAGGGCGGCAGCACATCAAAGCCGGTATATTTCAAAAGCCCGTTATGAATCGGCCAGAACACGGTGAGGATGTCGCCATCGATGCCGTCGGGGGCATAGGTGTCCGCCGAGGTGCCCGTCGTGGTCGCCACCATGGCCAGTTTGCCCTTGAACATGCCGGTGTCGTATTTGCGGCCTGGAAGGTAGGCGTAACCGCGCGCGAAGACGCGGTCGGCCCAGCCTTTCAGGATCGCGGGCATGCCGAACCACCAGACCGGAAATTGCAGGATCAGCATGTCGGCCCGGGTGAGTTTGGCCTGTTCGGCGGCGATCTCTTTGGCGATCGTGCCGTGTTCCATTGCCAGGGTCTGCTCGCGCGCCAGACTGAAGCGGGAGGAGTCAAAAGGCGGGCCGGCAATATCGGCGGGACCCGCGACTGCGTTCCACCCCATCGCGTAGAGGTCGGATACTTCGACCGCATGGCCCTCCGCGGTGAGGGTCTGCACCGCAAGGTCCTTCATCGCCGCGTTGAAGGAAGTCGGCTCGGGGTGCGCATAGACGATCAGAATCTGCATGGCTCACCTCGGCGGGGACATCGCCAGCCTATCACAGATGCGGCCATTCGGGAAACCAGGGCGGCGGCGGGCACCACGAGGCGACGTGTCCGGTAGGATGGGCAATCTGCCCATCATCCTCAGAGATGGGCAAATTGCCCATCCTACCGCCCAACGTGTCGCCTTTGAGGTTGCGGGGGTGGGGCGGCGGGATTATCGGAACTGCATGAAAATACTCTTTCTTGGCGATGTGATGGGCAAGACCGGGCGGACCGGGATTGCGGAACGGCTGCCCGGGCTGCGCGCGGCCTGGGGGTTGGATTTTGTGGTCGTCAATGGCGAGAACGCCAGTGCGGGGGCGGGGCTGACGCCGGAGCATGCCAAGCTGATCCTGAACGCGGGCGCGGATTGCGTGACGCTGGGCGACCATGCTTTTGATCAGAAGGACATGATGTCCTTTATCGAGCAGGAGCCGCGGATCATCCGGCCCTTGAACTTCTCCAAGATCGCACCCGGGCGCGGGGCCAAGGTGTTCGAGGCGACTCAAGGGAGAAAGGTTCTGGTGACGCAGGCCCTGGGCCAGGTCTTCATGAAGCGGCCGTTTGATGACCCTTTCAGCGCCCTTGATGCGGTGTTGAAGACGCATCCGCTGGGCGGGATGGTGCAGGCGGTGGTGGTGGATATCCATGCCGAGGCGACCTCGGAAAAGATGGCGATGGGGCATTGGTGCGACGGGCAGGCGAGCCTTGTCGTGGGCACCCATACCCATGTGCCGACCGGGGACGCGATGATCCTGAACAAGGGCACGGCTTACCTGACCGATGCCGGGATGTGCGGCGATTATGACAGCGTGATCGGCATGGAGAAGCTGGAGCCCTTGCGGCGCTTCATCACCGGCATGTCCTCCAGCCGGTTCGAGCCGGCGAGTGGCGAGGCGACGCTGTCGGGGGTCTATGTCGAGACCGATGACAAGACCGGCAAGGCCGTCAAGGTTTCGATGATCCGGCAGGGCGGGCGTTTGCAGCAGGCCGCGCCATGAAGGACTGGCGGTCGCTGGCGGCCTTGCTGGTCCTTGGCATCGGCTGGGGATCGACCCAGCCTTTGGGCAAGATCGCGGCCTCGTCGGGCCATCCGCCCTTCGGGCTGATCTTCTGGCAGCTGGTGATCTGCGTGCTGGTGCTGGGCACTTTGACGCTGGCGCGCGGCAAGGGGCTGGTGCTGAACCGGCGGGCGCTGGTGTTTTATGTCGTGGTGGCGGTTCTGGGCACGCTGGTGCCCAACCTGACCTTCTACATCTCGGTTCACCGCTTGCCGGCGGGGATCATGTCGATCCTGATCTCTACCGTGCCCCTGATGGCCTTTCCGCTGTCGATGGCGCTGCGCACTGACCGGTTCGAGGTCAAGCGGCTGATCGGCCTGCTGCTCGGGCTGACCGGGGTTGCGATCATCGCGGCACCGGGGGTGAGCCTCGCGCCGGGGATGGCGGCTTATCTGCCGCTGGCGCTGATCGGGCCGCTGTTCTACGCGATGGAGGGCACCTTCGTGGCCCGCTATGGCATGGCGGGGATGGACCCTTTGCAGGCGATGTTCGGCGCCTCGCTCGCCGGGTTGATCCTGTGCGTGCCCTTGGTTCTGCTGACCGGCAGCTGGGTCAGCCCGATGCCGCCCTGGGGCCTGCCCGAGGTGGCGCTTCTGGGGTCTTCGGCGCTGCATGCGCTGCTTTACGCGGGCTATGTGGCGATTGCGGCGCGGTCGGGGGCGGTTTTTGCCAGCCAGACCTCCTATATCGTGACGGCGGCGGGGCTGTGCTGGGCGATGCTTCTGCTGGGAGAGCGGTTTTCGCCGCTGGTCTTCGTGGCGATGGTGGTGATGCTGACGGGAATGGCACTTGTGCGGCCAAGGCCCCGGGTTGTGGCCGCGCTCTGACGGTTTTGCCGGATATTCCTTGCCTCTGACCCTGCAAGCCCCCTAACTACGCGAAAAAGCAGAGGGTGATGCATGATCGGACTGGACCTGAGCCAATCCATGCAGGCGGTGATTGCCTTGGCGATCCTTGTCGCGATGCTGGTGATGTTCGTGCGCGAGACCTATCCGGTCGAGGTGGTGGCGGTGGGCGGCGCGGTGGTGATGCTGGTTCTGGGCATCCTGCCGATGAAATCGGTGCCGGATGTTCTGTCCAACAACGCGCCCTGGACGATTGCGGCGATGTTCATGATCGTGGGTGCCCTGGTGCGGACCGGTGCCCTTGAGGCGATCAGCCAGATGGCGGCGCGCAATGCCGCCACCCATCCGGGGCGGACGATGGTGGCCCTGGCGGCGGGAGTCACGCTGGTTTCGGCTTTCGTGAACAACACCCCTCTGGTCGTGGTCATGCTGCCGATCTTCATGCAGCTGGCCAAGCAGCTGAAGATGGCGCCCTCCAAGCTGATGATCCCCTTGAGCTATTTCACCATCCTGGGCGGGACGATGACGCTGGTCGGCACCTCGACCAACCTGGTGGTGGACGGGGTGGCGCGCAAGGCGGGGCTGGAACCCTTCGGGATTTTCGAGATCACGCCGCTGGGCATCGTGGTCGCGGTGACGGGCCTCATTTACATCGGGCTTCTCGGCCCGCGCCTGCTGCCGACGCGGGAGTCGATGTCGACCCTGCTGACCGACCGCAAGGGGATGCGGTTTTTCACCGAGATGGCGGTGCCCGAGGATTCCGCGCTGATCGGCAAGAAGCCGGGGGAGGTGGACCTTTTCACCCGGGGTGGCGTGCGGGTGATCGACGTGTTGCGCGGCGATGCGAGCTTGCGGCGCCAGATGGCGGATGTGGTGCTGGAGCCGGGCGACCGCGTGGTGCTGCGCTCGCCTATGGCCGAGGTTCTGGGCTTGCGCGACCACAAGGATCTGAAGGATGTGGACAAGCTCTCCTCGGTCCAGACTACGACGGTGGAGGTTCTGATCACCCCGGGCTGCCGGATGATCGGGCGGACCCTGGGCGAGATGCGGTTGCGGCGGCGTTATGGCGTCTATCCCTTGGCCGTGCACCGGCGCGACAAGAACCTGGGGATGAGCCTGGACGGGATCGAGGTGCAGATCGGGGATACGCTGCTCTTGGAAGGGGCGCAGGCCGATATCCAGCGGCTGGCGGTCGATATGGACATGGTCGATGTCACCCATCCGACAGAGCGGCCCTATCGCCGGGGCCATGCGCCTTTGGTGGTGGCGATCCTGCTGGCGGTGATCGGCTGTGCGGCGCTGCCGGGCGCGCCGCCGATCCAGTACCTGGCCTTCATCGGCGTGGGCATCGCGCTGTTGTCGCGGGCGATCGACAGCGACGAGGCGCTGGCCTCGGTCGATGGCCGGCTGATGGCGCTTCTGTTCGGCATGCTGGGCGTCGGCGCCGGGCTGGAGCATTCGGGGGCGGTCGAGCTGGTGGTGGGCTGGATTGCGCCCTGGCTGCAGGGGCAGTCGCCCTATCTGCTGGTCTTCATCGTCTATGCGCTGACCTCTTTCCTGACCGAGATCGTCTCGAACAACGCTGTGGCGGTGATCTGTACGCCGATCGTGATTGCGCTGGCCCATACGCTGGGCGTGGACCCGAGGCCCCTGGTCATGGTGGTGATGATCGGCGCCTCGGCATCCTTTGCCACGCCGATCGGGTATCAGACCAACACGCTGGTCTATGGCCCGGGCGGCTACAAGTTCAGCGACTTCTTCTGGTTCGGCGTGCCGCTCAACATTCTTTGCGCCGTGGTGACGACGATTGCGGTGCCGTTGCTTTATGGGTTGTGAGGGGAGCGCGGGTTGAGAGGGCCGGGGGACTTCGCGTCCCCCGGACCCCCTGCGGGATATTTGAGGACCAATGAAGGGGAAAGAGCTGGGACGCGGTTTCCGATTGACCGAGGCACCTGCCCGGGGCGACCTGTGCAGACGGGCACCGGGCGCACACCACTCCGAGGATTTTCCATGAATTGGATTAGATTTTTGCTGATCAGCGGCTCTGCAATCACCGTCGCGCAAGCGGCCTTCGCCGAAGTCTTGCCTATCCCCGCCCCGACAAAAACGTGCTATGAGACGAAAGACGCTGCGGGCATGGCGGTTACCAAATGTGAAACGGTTGGAATATTGGGCTACGATGAACAGTTCTGCCGTCCCCTGCCGGGATTTGACGAGAATTACGTCGTTGCCGAATGGGTCGGATCAACGTGGTGGCTGATTGATTGCAGCGATGGCCGCACCGTGGATATCCTGATCAGTGACATGGGCAACGGACTCGACTTGAAGCGCCAGATGCTGGCCTATCGCGCGCAGTTGCTGGATGCGGGTGCGAAGCCGACAATCTCCGAGATTACGGAGCACATGGTTTCGATAGGTAGCAAATTCGAGTTCCGCGCAGAAATCCTGAGTCCGGAAGAAACGAAGCGTTTCTGTTCCTACGCGGTCGTGCGGGAAGAGCCGTGTCTTTCGGAGGCAGACCCAGAAGGAGATTGACCACCGGGCCGTACCCCTCCCCCCACCCAAAACCCCCGCCGGGCTTGCGGTTGGGGCGGGCACTGGTGTAGAGGACGCCAGCACCAAAGGGTCAAGGATTACGGGTCATGTCAGGGCATTCCAAATGGTCGACCATCAAGCACAAAAAGGGCAGGACTGACGCGATCCGCTCGAAAGCCTTCTCGAAGCTGAGCAAGGAAATCACGGTTGCGGCCAAGATGGGCATGCCCGACCCGGACATGAACCCGCGTCTGCGTCTGGCGGTCAAGGCGGCCAAGGCGGTGTCGATGCCCAAGGACGTGATCGACCGCGCCATCAAGAAATCGCAGATGGGCGATGCGGCGGATTACACCGAAATCCGCTATGAGGGCTATGGGGTTAACGGCATCGCGATCATCGTCGAGGCCCTGACCGACAACATGAACCGCACCGCCTCGAACGTGCGGAGCTACTTCACCAAATGCGGTGGCAACCTTGGCCAGACCGGCTCGGTCAGCCACAGCTTTGACCGGGTGGGCGAGATTTCGTATCCCGCCAGCGCCGGTTCGGCCGATGACGTGCTGATGGCGGCGCTGGATGCCGGGGCCGATGACGTGGAATCGGATGAAGAGGGCCACTGGATCTATTGCAAGATGGAAGACCTGTCCTCCGTCTCGGACGCCTTGGAAAAGGCCTTGGGCGAATCGACCGAATCCAAGCTGATCTGGAAGGCGCAGACCCTGACTGAGGTCGATCTGGAGACCGCGCAAAAGCTGATGCGGCTGGTCGACATGCTGGAAGAGGATGACGACGTCCAATCGGTCACCCACAACTTCGACATCCCCGAGGATGTGGCCGCCCTGCTCTGAGCCGTCAGGCCGCTCTGTCACCGCTTTGTCATGCACTTGCGGCATACTTGTTCAATTGCGCCATGAGGCCGGGCCCTTGCCCGGCCTTTTGGCCCTCTGACTGCGCGAGGCGCCAAGATGCTGACAGATGACCGGGTGGATTTTGCCGAGTTCTTCGACACGTCGGAGGCGCCGGACTCCGCGGGGCCGATGTTCACCTATTCGACGCCCGAGATGTCCTGGCCGCGCCGGACGCTGATCCGTGCGGTGGAACGGCTGAGTGGGCGGGCCGGGTTCGAGCGGCTGTACCGCGACTGGCAGAAGAAGCCGCGCGATCCGGCGGCCTCGGTCTTCACCCAGGCGATCACTGCGCTGGGCCTGCAGGGCGATGTGACGGCGGAGGATCTGGCGAAAATCCCGGCGGAGGGGCCCCTGCTGGTCGTCTCGAACCATCCGTTCGGCATCGTGGACGGGCTGTTCATCGGCCATCTGATCGCCACGGTGCGCCAGGATGTGAAGCTGATCTGCCACTCGCTTCTCTGCCAGCCGCGCGAGGCGCAGGATATCCTGTTGCCGATCGACTTTGGCCCCGGCCCCGAGGCGCGCCGTGTCTCGGCCGAGACGCGGCGGCGGGCAGTGGAGTGGCTCGATCAGGGCCATGTGCTGATCATCTTCCCGGCGGGCGGGGTTGCGACCGCGGTCACGCCCTTTGCGGCGACGGCGGGCGACTTCGCCTGGCACCCCTTTGTGGCAAGATTGGCGCGGCGGACGGGGGTCAGGACGCTGGCGCTTTACGTCGCGGGGCGCAACTCGCGCCTGTTCCAGGTGGTGAGCCATCTGTCCTATCCGCTACGGGTCGCGCTGATCTTTTTCGAGACCCGGCGGCGGCTGCACAGACCGGTGACGGTGCGGGTGGCAGAGCCGGTGGAATGCGCCGAAATGGGCAAGGGCGATGTGGTGGCCTGGCTGCGGGCGCGGTGCTTTGCCATGGCCGAACCGGGCGGACCGCGGGCCGAGGACGTCTTTGTCTTTCCGCCGCAGATCACCTTCTGATTGAACAGGGATTGAGCCGCGTCGATTTGCCCTCTACTCAGGGAGCTGACTGGGGAGAGTGTGAATGTTTGACGCGGTAATACATGGATTTTTCACTTCGCTGAGCCTGATCCTGGCGATCGGGGCACAGAATGCCTTCGTGTTGCGGCAGGGGATCCGGCGCGAACACGTCGCTGCGGTTGTGGCGATGTGCGGCCTGTCGGATGCCTTGCTGATCGCCGCCGGGGTGGCGGGCTTTGGCGCGGTGACGGCGGTTCTGCCGTCCATCGTGCCGTTGATGCGCTGGTTCGGGGCGGCGTTCCTTGTGTGGTACGGGGCGCAGCGCTTCGTCGCCGCGCGCAAGGGGGGGGCGGCGCTGATGCCGGCGCAGGATGCCCCCGCGCCGCTGCTTCAGGTGCTGACGACCTGCGCCTTGCTGACCTGGGCCAACCCGCATGTCTATCTGGACACGATGGTGCTGCTCGGGTCGATCTCGACCCATTATGTCCCCAATGAGGCGGCCTTCGGGATGGCGGCGGTGCTGGCCTCGGTAAGTTTCTTTGCGGCCCTGGGCTTTGGCGCCCGGCTGCTGGCCCCGCTTTTCGCAGCCCCCCGGGCCTGGGTGCTGCTGGAGATCGCTGTTGGCCTGACCATGTGGGCCATCGCCCTGACGCTGGCGCTCGGCTGAAGGGGCGCAAGCCTCCGGCTTGGATATTTCCGAACAGATGAAGGCGCTTGTCCTGCTTTCCCTTGCCCTCTGCCGCAATACTCTCGGGGGGTGAGGGGGGCAGACAGCCCCCCTGCGCCGCAGGGCCCGGGGCGTGCCGGGTGGCGGCGTTGCGCGGGGCCGGGGGGCAGCGCGCGCAGGGGTTACCGGGAATTCAGGACCTTTCCCTAGCTTCGCGGGTCAAAGCGATCCCCGCGGAGGTTTTCATGACGAACAAAACGGCCCTGCAGCTCTTGCCCCTGATCCAGCCCTCGCAGGCGCAAAAGCATGTGACGGTGAATGCGGCCATGACGGTGCTGGACGTTCTGGTCCAGACCACCGCCATCAGCCGCTTGCTGACCGCGCCGCCGGTCGGCGCGGTGGCGGGGGACAGCTATATCGTGGCCAGCGGCGCCACCGGCGACTGGCTCGGGCAGGAGGAGGCGGTCGCCGTCTATACCGGCACCTTCTGGGATTTCTACCTGCCCAAGACCGGCTGGCGCGTCTGGCTCGAAGGCGAGGAGACCGAGGCGGTCTATGACGGCGGCAGCTGGACCACCTCGGCGGACCGGCCGATCCGGGTGGCCGCACTTGGCATTTCGGCCACGGCGGATGACGTGAACCGGCTGACCGTCTCGGCGGCGGCGACCTTGCTGACCAATGCCGGCGCGGGGCATCAGCTGAAGATCAACAAGGCCCATACCGGCGACACGGCGAGCCTGCTGTTTCAGAACAATTTCTCCGGCCGGGCCGAGATGGGCAATGTCGGCAATGACAATTTCGTGCTGAAGGTCAGCCCGGATGGCACGACCTTCCTGACCGGCCTGACGATCGAGGCGGCGACGGGCCGGGTCATCGCCTCGCATGGGGTCAACATCCTGCCGGGCTCGGCGGACCCGGCCAGCCCGCAGGACGGCGACATCTGGTACAACTCCACCTCGGGGCGGCTGCGGGCCCGGCAGGGCGGCGTCTCGCTGGATCTGTGCCATGTCGCCTCGGCGCAGATCTCGGACAGCACGGCGGCGGGGCGCACCTTGCTGACGGCGGCGGATGCCGCGGCGCAGCGCACGGCGTTGGGGGTGGAGGCGGCCGCCAACAAGGGCGCCGCAAATGGCTATGCCGGGCTGGACGCCAGCGGCAAGGTGCCGGCGGGGCAGTTGCCCTCTTACGTCGATGACGTGCTGGAGTTTGCCAACCTCGCCGGCCTGCCCGGCACGGGGGAGACCGGCAAGATCTATGTCACGCTCGACACCAACAAGACCTGGCGCTGGTCCGGCTCGGCCTATCTCGAGATTTCGAACACCGCGCCGGCCTGGGCCGATGTGACCGGGCGGCCGACCAGCCTGTCCGGCTATGGCATCACCGATGCGGTGGATCTGGCCGGCAGCCAGACGATCAGCGGCGCCAAGACCTTCACCGGTTCGGTCAGCTTCACCGGGCCGCATGTCATCGTCGATTCCGGCCTGACCCTGCAGGACGATGGGGATGCAACCAAGCGGGCGAATTTCCAGCTTTCGGGGCTGAGCACGGGGGCGACGCGGAGTTTTGGCCTGCCGGATGCCTCGGGCAGTGTGGTGATTGACGCGACGCCGGTCACCACGATCGGCAATGTCACCAGCAGCCCGGTCACGGTCAATCTGGCCGCCGGCGCTGTGACCTCGGGCCTGACCAAGGCGATCAACATCGGCACGGCGGGTCTGGCGGGGTCGACGACCAACATCGCGCTCGGCTCCGGCGTCAGCGGGGCGCTGGGCGCGCTGACCATCGCCAGCCCGACGGTCAGCTTTGCCAGCTCGGTCACCTCGATCACCATGCCGGATGCGGCGCTGACCCTGCAATCGGCGGCGGATGCGAGCAAGCAGGTCAAGTTCGACCTGTCGGCCCTGAGCAGCGGTACCACGCGCAGCCTGGCCCTGCCCAATGCAAGCGGCACGCTGGCGCTCAACACCGGATTTGGCGCGCTTGTCGCAGGGCTTGTTCCGGCGAGCGGCGGCGGTTCGACCAATTTCCTGCGCGCCGATGGCACCTGGGCCGCCCCTCCGGGGGGGAGCGCGAGTTCGGCCTATTCCCTGCTGACCGGGGTGCCCGCGGCGATCGACGCGCTGGATGCGCTGTCGCCCTCGGCCGACACGATCGCCTATTTCACCGCCTCTGCCTCGGCGGCCTTGTCGACCCTGACCAGCTATGGCCGCAGCCTGATGGACGATGCCGATGCCAATACGGCGCGCACCACGCTGGAGCGGCAGGATTTCGCGACAAGGGCGGCGTTTGTCACCTGGGCCACCGGGCGGACGCCGACGGTGGGGCTGGTGATGCGCGCGGACGGGCGGGCCTATCGCTACATCGGCAGCGGCACGGCGATTTCAGATCTGCCGGGCTGGGTGCCTTTCGGGATCGCCACGGCGCTGCATTGGGGGGCCGACATCACCGGCGCCACCTCGGCCATCACGGCGGTGGGGGCGATGATCGACTTTGTCAACAGCATCGGTGGCGGCGTCGCCCTGATGCCGGCGGGCACCTATCTGTGGGCGGGGTCGCTGGTGCGCCAGGGCCTGAACAAGGTCTGCCTTGAGGGCGAGGGCAATGTCACCAAGATCCTGCGCTCGGGCAACCGGACGGCGCCGATCTTCCGGTTCTGGGGCGGCGCCAACAACCGGATCCGCAAGCTCTTCATCGAATGCGCGGGCTATTCGGGGCGCGGCATCCATCTGCAGGACCAATATTCCGGCATCGAGGATTGCGAGTGCAACAACTGCCCCGACCGGCCCTTTGGCCTGCAGGGCGGCGGCAATGCGACCTATGGTCTGGACAGCGGGGGGCGCACCTCGGACGATTCCGGCTTCACCGGCGCCACGATCTTCCCGATCGGCTGTTATATCGAGAATTGCCGCACCAACCGGTCGGGCAACACCGCCTTCAGCCAGAAGCAGATGCCGCATTCGCGGATTCAGCGCTGTACGGCGCAGAACAGCTATTCGGAAGGCATCACGGTCGACCGCTGCGATTATTCGGTGGTGATGAGCAACACGCTTCTCAATATCTCGCTGATCGACACCAACCAATTCCCCGACCTCGACGCCGGCACCGGCTTTCTGTCGGCGGGCGGCGGCGGGGTGGGCGGCATCGGGATCGACGGGTCCAATGCGGCGCGGGTGGTCAAGAACACGATCATCGGTGTGCAGTCGAACACCGCCACACGCAACAACCGGTCGCGGGCGGCGATCAATTTCGTCAACAACATCCAGGCCGCGAGCGGTTGCCAGATCGAGGGCAACTATATCGCCGATGCCAAGGCCGGCGTCTGGCTGAAGGGCACCGGGTCGGGGGCGGCGGGCGGCAACTTCCGCCATGTGATCGACGCCAATGTCTTCGAGAACATGGGGACGGCGGCGGGCTCTGGCATAGCACAGTACGGCGCGGTCTGGATTGATGCGGGCTGTACCGACAACGTGGTGGCCCACAACACCCAGATCGGCGGCACGCCCCTGATCACCGGCGGGGCCGGCAACACGGTGATGGGGGTCGATCTGACCTCGGATCAAAGCGTGGCCGGGATCAAGAGCTTTGCCGCCCCGGTCCAGCTGGCGGTTCAGTCGTCGGATCCGGCGGTGGCGGCGGCCGGCAACCTGCGGCTTTATTCCAAGAAGGTGGCGGAGGCCGCCATTCCCGCCTTCCGGGGGCCGAACGGGCTGGCGCGGGCGGTGCAATCGGCGCTGTGGGACACGCAGGTCCATACGATGACCCCGGCTTTCAGCACGGCGACGCTCGCCTATGTCGGGTCGGGTGGTTTCGCGAGCTACGGGACGGTCGCCGCTGCCTCCTTTGCGGTGACCAACCACTTCACGCGGTCGCGGCGCAACGTGGTCGTGTCGGCCACGACGGCGGGGTCGATGGCCGGGTATCGTGGCTATGCCGTCCTTGCCACATCCGACGGGGCGGGGCTGGGCGGTTTCCTGTTCAATACCCGGTTCGGGATTGCAGACGCGGCCACCGTCTCGGGCGCGCAGATGTTCGTGGGGCTGAGCACCTCCGGCATCATGTCGCCTGCGACCGAGCCCTCGACCCTGACAAGTTCGGTTGGCGTGGGTCACGGCGCGGCGGATACGAACCTGAAGATCTACTATGGCGGCTCGACGGCGCAGACGCCCATCGACCTGGGCGCGAACTTCCCGGTCAACACGCTGTCGACCGACAGCTATGCCCTGACCCTGCATGCGCCCTCCGATGCCTCCGGGACCGTCCATTATCAGGTGGAGCGGCTGAACACCGGGCATGTGGCGACCGGGACCTTGTCGGGCAGCGCCGCGGTCCTGCCGAACTCCACCTCCATCCTGGTGCCGCAGCTCTGGCGCGGCAACAACGCGACGGCGCTGGCGGTGACCTTCGCCTTCATGCAGCTTTATATTGAAACGGGCAAATGACATGCAGATCGTGATGATACCCGAAGCCGGATCGGCGCCGACCCTCGTCCGCGTCGAGGGCGGGACGCTGACACGCAATGGCGCCGCATTCGACCTTGCCAACCTGCCGGATCAAGGCCCTGTGCATGCGGTCGAGGGCACGGCCTTTGTCGCCTATGGCAAGGATGGCGCCCTGGCCGCGACCCAGATCGGCGACGCCCATGATCTGCGCATCATCCCGGTGCCCGAAGACCAGAAGCTGAAGGAGGATCCCGCGCCCGACACCGCCAGCCCCGCGCCGGACGGGCAGGATCAGGCGGGCGAGCGTCAGGCGATGAGCTGCGCGCGCTGGCAGCTGATCCTGGCCCTTGGACCGGAGGCCTGGCAAAGCGTGCAGGATTTCTGCGCCGGCCCGCTGGGCACCTGGGCCATGCAGCAGTCGGTCGCAGGCTTTGACACGATCGGCCGGCTTTCGGAACTGACCGATCTTCTGTCTTACGCGGCCGACCTTGATGCGGTGGCGATGGATGGGCTTTTCCGCGAGGCGATGGCGCTGAAACTTTAAGCCGCCCCCCAATCTGGTACAAATCCTCGTGCAAAGGGTGGTCAGTGACCGCCCTTTTCGCATTTGACAGCCCGGCTCCTGCTTCCTAGACAGACTCCAAGGCAAGCACGACTGCTGTGACCTCAAGCGGATGGTACCATGAAGATTGCGATGATCGGGACGGGCTATGTGGGCCTCGTCTCTGGCGTGTGTTTCTCGGACTTCGGCCACGAGGTCGTGTGCGTGGACAAGAATCCCGAAAAGATCGCGCTGCTGCAGGCCGGCGAAGTGCCGATCTTCGAGCCGGGTCTTGAGGCGCTGATGGCCAAGAACGTGGCGGCGGGGCGGCTGTCCTTCACGCTGGATCTGGCCGAGGCGGTGGCGGGGGCCGATGCCGTCTTCATCGCAGTCGGCACGCCGACCCGGCGCGGCGATGGCCATGCCGACCTGACCTATGTGATGGCCGCCGCCGCCGAGATCGGCGCGGCCCTGACCGGCTATACCGTGGTCGTCACCAAATCCACCGTGCCGGTCGGCACCAACCGTCAGGTGGCCAAGGCCGTGCGGCAGGCCAACCCGGCGGCAGAGTTCGATGTCGCCTCAAACCCGGAATTCCTGCGCGAGGGGGCTGCGATCGACGATTTCATGCGGCCCGACCGCGTGGTCGTGGGCGTGGAGGCGGGCAAGGCGCGCAAGGTGATGTCGGACGTCTACCGCCCCTTGTTCCTGCGCGAGTTCCCGGTGGTCTTCACCGGGCTGGAAAGTGCGGAGATGATCAAATACGCGGCGAATGCCTTCCTCGCCACCAAGATCACCTTCATCAACGAGATCGCGAGCCTGTGCGAACGGGTCGGCGCCGATATCAAGGATGTCGCCAAGGGCATGGGGCTCGACGGGCGGATCGGCAACAAGTTCCTGCACGCGGGGCCGGGCTATGGCGGCAGCTGCTTCCCCAAGGACACCATGGCGCTGGCGCGGATCGGGCAGGACCATTCGATGCCGATGCAGATCACCGAGACGGTGATCAAGGTCAATGAAGAGATCAAGCGCCGGATGCTCGACAAGATCATCGACCTTTGCGACGGCGTGGTGAATGGCAAGACGGTCGCCGTCCTCGGCGTGACCTTCAAGCCCAACACCGACGACATGCGCGAGGCGCCGAGCCTGACCATCGTCCCCGCGCTTGTGGGGGCAGGTGCCAAGGTCCGCGTCTCGGACCCGCAGGGCAAGCGCGAGGGCGAGGCCCTGCTGCCCGGCGTGCGCTGGGTGGACAATGCCTATCAGGCGACCCAGGGCGCCGATGTGGTGGTGATCCTGACCGAGTGGAACGAGTTCCGCGCGCTCGACCTGGAAAAGATCGCGCGCAAGATGGCCACGCCCCGCATGGCCGATCTGCGCAACATCTATGCCGCGGCCGAAGTGCTGGAGGCAGGGTTCGAGAAATATGTCGGGGTGGGGCGTTCCGCCTGACGGCGTTTAGCCTGGCAGTGCCCGGCCTGGCAGTGTCCGGCCTGGCGGTGCCGGGCCGGACGGCATTCTGCAGCGCGCCGCCTAGCGGTCCAGCGCGTCGAAGACATAGCGCTGCAGGCCGATCAGCCCCAGCATGAAGGTGATGGCCGAGATCAGGAAGACATAGCCGGGCACCACATAAGAGGCGTCATAGCCCGGGTAGAAGGCATGGCGCATCTCGCCCACCACCTGGGCGATCGGGTTCCATTTCAGGTATTTGAACAGGTATTCCGGCAGGTCGTTGATCAGGAACATCACCCCCGAGGCGATGAACAGGGGCCGGTTGAGGATGCCCCACAGGTTTTCATAGGTCGGCGAGGCGAGGAACAGCACCGAGTTCAGCGTGCCGACGCCCAAGCCCAGTGCCGCAGCCATGGCCAGGCTCAGCGCGACGCCGCCGGGGTCGGGGGTCAGCCGCAAGCCGTAGTAAAGAATCATCGCCACCACGAGCAGGATGAAGACCACCACATTAGTGAAGGTGTTGAGCAGGAAGCGCGCGATCAGCGCATCGAGCACCGTGACCGAGGGAAACCCCAGCAGCGGGCGCGAGAACCGGGCCGAGCTTGCCACCTTGCCGACGATCTGGCTGTAAAGCTGAAACGGCAGCACGCCGGTGACGTAATAGAGCGGAAAGTTGGTGCCGAGCCGCGGGGTCCGGCTGATGATGCCGAAGGCGATGGACAAAAGTGCCACCGTGGCGATCGGGTCGATCAGCTGCCACAAGAACCCCAGCGAGGTGCGGGTTTCGCGCGAACCCGTCTCGCGCAGGATCAGGGCCGCCACCACGCGCAGGGTGCGAAACCGGCGGGTGCGCGGCTCTTGCGGTGGGCGATCCAGCGCCGATTGGTCCAAATTCGTCGTCATTTGCTGCATTTTGGCTGCTTTTTCCGAATCCGCCCGACCATGGAGCCCTGGATCCACAGTCGGCGCTTGTGGCATATCGCCGATTTGCGGTAACATTACCTGTAACAGGTGGCCGGCGCAAACCCTTGCGCAAATATGGAAGAAAGCCCGTGACCCCCCCTTCAGCAAAGCCTGAGAGCGATCTGCCCAAAGATTCGGCATCCGAAGACCTGGTGCCTTCCTCTGCCGCCGCCCGCGACTCCGCTGGCCCCGGCGCAGCGCAGCCGCCCGCACTTCCCCCCGCCTCCGCAGAGGCCTCCGGCCTGTCGGAAGCGGCGGATGCCCGCGACGCCGAAGCCTTTGACGCCGAGTCCGACCATCTTGAGGCCGAGCATTTCGAGCCCGATGCCACGGAAGAGACCGGAGCCGAGGAGATTGGCGCCGGTGTCACCCGTCTGCGGCCCGGCGGCGGGCGCAAGGGACCCGGCCTCGGTCCGCGCGGTGGTCCGCGGCGCGGTCCGGCGCAGGGTGATGCGGAAGGCGAAGAGCTGATCGGCCTGCGGGCACGGGTGCGCGGCCTGGCAACCGGCGGCGCGCCTGGTGGCGCAGGTGGCGGCGGAATGGGCGGTGGTATGGGTGGCGGCGGCGGCATGGGCGGTGGACGCCCCGGCATGTTGCCGCGCAATCGCAGGGCCGCTGCCGCAAACCGGCTGGCACAGGAACATGCGGCCGAGCTGGGCGATGCCGAGGATTTTACCGACAAGACCGACGCCGCCCCGGCAGAGACGGGCACCGCGGCGCAGGCCGCCCCTGCCGCCACGTCGGGCGAGTTGACGGCTGCGGCGGCATCGCATGTCGCGGCACCCCAGCGGACCGCCGTGGCGCTTGATGACGAGGATGACGAGGACGACATGCCGGTTCCGGCGCGTCGTCCGGCGGGCAAGCCTCCGGGACGCCCGGGCCGGCAGCCGCGGGAGGCCGTGCGCTCCACCTATGTCGTCGCACCTGCCGTGCAGGGGGCCAAGATGCAGGCCCGGCACTGGGGCCTTGTGATCCTGTTCGCGCTGCTGGTCATCCTGCCGACCACCGTTTACGCTTGGTATCTTTATGCCCGTGCTGCCGACCAATACGAAAGCGACATCGGCTTTGGCAGCCGGACCGAAAGCGCGCCCTCGACCTTTGATTTCCTCGGCGCCCTCGGCGGGGTCGGGGCCTCCTCGTCCTCGGACATGGATATCCTCAACCAGTTCATCGTCAGCCAGGAACTGGTGTCACGCGTCGATGCCAAGCTGGACCTGCGCAAGATCTTCTCCAAGCCGAAGAACGACCCGCTGTTTTCCTTCCCGCCGAATGGCAAGATCGAGGATCTGGTGGAATACTGGAAGAGCATGGTCGTCCCGAGCTTTGACGGTTCGACCGGGCTGATGAACATCCAGGTCTTCGCCTTCGACCCGCAGGACGCGCAGAACATCGCGCGCGAAGTGCTGGGCGAGTCGACCTCGATCATCAACGAATTGTCCAAGACCGCGCAGGACGATTCGACCCGCTACAGCAAAGAGGCGCTGACCAAGGCGCAGCAGCAGATGGCGGATGCGCAGCGCAAGCTGACCGAGTTCCGGATCAAGAACCACATCGTCGATCCCTCGACCCAGCTCGCCGGGGCGACGCAGGTCATCACCTCGCTCGTTCAGCAACTGGGCGCGGCCGAGATTGACCTCGACATGCTTCTGGGCACGGTGCCGAACTCCGACCCGCGGATTGGCCAGCTGAACCGCCGGATCGAGGTGATCCAGAACCGGATCAGCGAAGAAACCTCGAAAGTGGGCGGCCTGTCGGACCCGAACTCGGCGGGCTATGCGCAACTGGTCGCGGACTTCCAGAACCTGCAGATGGAGCAGGATTTCGCCTCCAAGGCCTATCTGCAGGCGCTGGGTGCCTATGACCAGGCGGTCAACGATGCGCAGCACAACACGCGCTATCTTGCGACCTATCTGGAGCCGACCCTGGCCGAATCCTCGACCGCGCCGAACCGCCCCTTGCGGATCTTCCTGATGGCGCTGTCCGGCTTCCTGCTGTGGGCCACGCTGGCCATGATCTACTACGCCCTGCGTGATCGTCGCTGAAGGCAGGCGCATCATGATCGAGCTGGAAAACCTGACCAAGGCCTATTGGTACCGGGGTCACCCGAAGTACGTGGCGCGCAACATCAACGCCGTCATCCCCAGTGGGGTGAAGGTGGCGCTGATGGGGCGCAATGGCGCGGGCAAATCCACCCTGCTCAGCATGATCGCGGGCAGCCTCAACCCCGACCGGGGCAGGGTGAAGGTGACCGGCTCGCTGTCCTGGCCGATCGGGCTGGTCGGCTGCATCCAGGGCGAGCTGACCGGGGCGCAGAACGTCAAGTTCATCGCCCGGGTCTACGGCGTGGACACCGACGAGCTGACCGAGTTCGTGGCCGAATTTGCCGAACTGGGGATGAACTACTACGAGCCGGTGCGGACCTATTCCTCGGGGATGCGCGCCAGGCTGAATTTCGGCATGTCGATGGGGATCAAGTTCGACACCTTCCTGATCGACGAGGTCCATGCCGTCGGCGACAACAATTTCAAGGCCAAGAGCAAGCAGGTCTTTGATGATCGCCTCGCCGAGGCGGGCCTGATCATGGTGTCGCACTCCAACAGCCTGATGCGGTCGCTCTGCACATCGGGCGCGGTTCTGGAACATGGCGTCCTGACCTTCTACGACGACATCGAGGAGGCGCTGGAGGTCCATTCCCGCAACATGCTGACCGATGGCATCCACAGTCTGTCCGACGAATTGCTGGAGTAGGGCTGCGGTCAATCTGTGGGCAAAATGCCCCAGCGACCGGCGGAACCGCCCGCTCTCGCCCGGTTGGCGGGTCCGGGGACTCGACAACTTTGCCGCGCTGCGGCACTACCTGCCGCAAGGATTTTAGGTCGGGCAGGAATGAGGTGATCGAATGCATGTGATCGTAACGGGTGGTGCTGGGTACATCGGGGCACATGCCTGCAAAGCGCTGAAACGTGCGGGCTTCACGCCGGTCACCTTCGACAACCTCACGACCGGCTGGGGCGAGGCGGTCAAGTTCGGCCCGCTGTTCAAGGGTGACCTCTTGGACCGCGCCGCACTGGACGCCTGCTTTGCGCAGTACAAGCCGGTGGCCGTGATGCACTTTGCCGCCCTGTCGCTGGTGGGTGAATCAATGACAAACCCGGGCAAATACTGGCGGACCAATGTGAACGGCTCGCTCAACCTGATCGAGGCGACCTTGGCCGCCGGGGTGAAGAATTTCGTCTTCTCCTCGACCTGTGCCACCTATGGCGAGCTCGACGGCGTGGCGCTGGACGAAGACACCCCGCAGACCCCGATCAACGCCTATGGCGGATCGAAGCGCGCCATCGAGATGATGCTGCGCGATTTCGAGAAAAGCTCGGGCCTCAATTCGGTGATCTATCGCTATTTCAACGTGGCCGGCGCCGATCCGGAGGGTGAGATCGGCGAACAGCATATCCCCGAAACCCACCTGATCCCGCTGATGCTGGACGCGATCGAGGGCAAGCGCCCGGCGCTGACCGTCTTCGGTTCCGATTACAACACGCCCGACGGCACCTGCATCCGCGATTATGTCCATGTGATGGATCTGGTCGATGCCCATATCCTCGGCCTGCGCTGGCTTCTGGATGGCAAGGGCAGCCGGGTGTTCTGCCTTGGCTCCGGCAAAGGCTTCTCGGTCCGCGAGGTGATCGAGGCGAGCCGCGTCGTCACCAACCGTGAAGTGCCGATCATCGAGGGCCAGCGCCGGGCCGGGGATGCGACCTCGCTGGTCTGCGGCTCGACCCGGGCGGTCAATGAACTCGGCTGGACGCCGAACCGGTCGACCCTGACCCAGATGATCGGCGACGCGCTGGTCTGGAGCCGGAAGCCCGCCTACCAGAGCTGATCAGATCACCTTCAGGTCGTGCGCCTGGGTCGACAGGCGCGTGGCATCGAAGCTAGCGGGGACATCGGCGATCAGCAGCGCCGGGCCGGTGCCGGCCTGCGCCAAAGCCTCGCCATAGGGATCGGCGATCAGCGACAGGCCGACGTAATCCAGATCGCCCTCGGTGCCGCAGTAATTGGCGTAGACGATGGTCAGCCCATGGTTGGCCGCCATCGCGGGCACGGTCGCTTTCGCCACATGGGTGAAGGGCGCCATATTGGCCGTGGGGCAGAGGATCACTTCGACCCCCTTGGCCGCCAGCGCCGCGATATGGGGCGCAAATTCAATGTCGTAGCAGATCAGAAGCGCCGCCTTGACGCCGTCCAGATCAAAGGTGGCATAGGCCGCACCGGGCGTGAACAGCGCCTGTTCGCGCGGGCCGTAAAGCTGGACCTTGCGGTAATGCGCAAGTTCCTCTCCCTGCGGCCCGAAGGCCACGGCGGAATTGTAAAGGCGGTCACCTTCCCGTTCGGCATAGCCCACGACCAGGCCGCAGCCCACCGCCTTGGCCATGGCGGCAAGGCGCAGGTGCCATTCCCCGCCGCGCGGTTGCGCGATTTCGGGCAGGTTGTCCTGATTGTAGCCCGGCAGGTAAAGCTCCGGCGCCACCAGCACCTTTGCGCCCATGGCCGCGGCGGCGCCAAGCGCCTGGCCGATGCAGGCAAAACCCGCCTCAACGTTACCTGCGGGAGAATGGCCCTGCCACAGGGCGATGCGGTATGTCTGTTCCATGCCCCACAGAAGCAGAGCCCGCCGCCGCCCGCAAGCCTTTCGCTTGCGGCAGAAATCGCGATACTGGCCAAAATGGAGGCCCTTATGGACAGGCTCGGCCCGGAGCGCATGTTTCTGACGGTGGTGGAAACCGGCAGCTTTGCCGCCGCCGCCACAAGGCTGGGCACCGGATCGGGTCAGGCGTCAAAGCTGGTGGCCCGGCTGGAGGCCGATCTGGGCGTCAAGCTGTTGAACCGCACCACCCGCGCCCTGTCCCTGACCGAGGCGGGCCAGGCCTATGCCGAACGGCTGCGGATGCTGATCGAGGGGCTGGATGACCTGCAGACCGAGGTGCAGAACGCCGCGATCAGCCCGCGTGGCCTGATCCGTCTGGCGGTTCCGCTCAGCTTTGGCACGACGCGGCTGGCGCCGCTTCTGGCGCGGTTCGCCGTGGAATACCCGGAAATCGGGCTGGAGGTGCATTTCGCCGACCGCATCGTCAACCTGGTGGAAGAGGGGTATGACGCCGCGATCCGCGTCGGCAACCCGACCGATGCGACCCTGACGGGCCGCAAGCTCTGTTCGGCGCAGCTGCTGGTCGTGGCCTCGCCGGCCTACCTGGCCGCCCACCCCTGGCCGAAGGTGCCCGCCGATCTGGCGCAGCATCCCTGCATCATCGACCTGAACCTGCGCGAGCCCTATCGCTGGCCCTTTCGCGATGGCAAGGTCACGGTGAGCGGGCGGCTGGCCTTCTCCAACGCCACCGCCTGCCTTGCCGCGACCGAGGCGGGTCTGGGTATTGCCCGGATCCCCGATTTCATCGCGGAAACCGCCGTGGCCACCGGGCGGGTGGTGCCCCTGTTGCAGGACCACGAATTGCCGCCGCTTGGTGTGCACGCGCTCTATCCCTCGGGGCGGCATTTACCGGCCAAGCTGCGGGTGATGATCGACTTCATGGCCAGGGTTTTGCGGTAGTCTCTTCCATTTTGGAAGTAATGACCTTCCATTGGGTAGGATTGTTAGTTGAGGTGGAAGGGTGCATCTCTGCTCCATCAAGAACCCCACAAGGATCTCCATCATGACCACCGCGTCTGTTCCCTTCGCCTCCGACCGTTCCGCTGATGTGGGCATTGCCCTGCTGCGTGCCACCAGCGGCCTCTACTTCTTCATCCACGGCGCCATCAAGCTGTTCATCTTCACCCCGGCTGGCACCGCGGGCTATTTCAACTCGATCGGCCTGCCGAGCTTCCTCGCCTATCTGACCATCCTGGTTGAAATCGTGGGCGGCCTGCTGCTGATCGCCGGCTTCAAGACCCGCATCGTCTCGCTCATCATGATCCCGGTTCTGCTGGGCGCGGCCTACTTCGGCCACGGCGGCAACGGCTTCACCTTCTCCAACCCGAATGGCGGCTGGGAATACCCGGTGTTCTGGGCCGTCGCCATGGCCGCCCAAGCGCTGATCGGTGGCGGTGCCTATTCGGCCGACAAGCGTTAGCGCGTGCTGGGGGTGGCTTCGGCCGCCCCCGTTTTCTTGCCTATTCCTTTCAGGAGAAGCCCATGTCCACCGCCTCTGCCCCTGTTGAAATCGGCTCGGTCGCGCTGACCGTGAACGATCTGCCGAAGATGGCCAAGTTCTACGAGGACCTTCTCGGCCTGAACCGCCTGTCGAGCGATGGGGCCACGGTGCGGCTGGGCGCGGGGCAGAAAGTGCTTCTGGAGCTGCGCGGCGACAAGGCTGCCCGCCACGGCTCGCCGCGTGAGGCGGGTCTGTTTCACACCGCGTTCCTGATGCCGTCACGGGCGGCGCTGGGCGCCTGGCTGATCCATTCCGCCGAAACCCGGGTGCCGCTGCAAGGCGCCTCGGATCACCTCGTCTCCGAGGCGATTTACCTTGGCGACCCGGAAGGCAACGGGATCGAGGTCTATGCCGACCGACCGCGCATGACCTGGTACAACCCCGACGGCAGCATCAAGATGGCGACCGAGGGGCTGGATCTGAACGACGTCGCCCGCTCTGCCAAGGCGGCCTATGCCGGCGCGCCCGAGGGGCTGGTGGTGGGCCATGTCCACCTGCAGGTTGGCAATGTGCCCGAGGCCGAGAAATTCTACCGTGATGTCATCGGGCTGCCGGTCACCTCGCATTACCCGGGAGCGGCCTTCTATGGCTCGGGCGGCTATCACCACCATATCGCGACCAATATCTGGAACAGCCGCGGCGCCAAGGCGCGCAGCTTCCCCGCAACCGGGCTGGCCGAACTGACCTTGCTGGCCGATGAGGTCGAACATGCGGCCATCGTGGCGCGCGGCGGGTCGGATCAGTTGGCCGATCCCTGGGGCACGCCCATCACCATCCAGAAGAAGGCTTTGTGACATGCTGGTCGATGGCAAATGGCAAGAGGCCTGGCAACCGGTTCAGGCCAAGGATGAAAAGGGCGGTTTCGTCCGCCAGATCTCCAGCTTCCGCAACTGGGTGACGGTGGACGGCTCTGCCGGCCCGACCGGCACCGGCGGGTTCAAGGCCGAGGCGGGGCGCTATCACCTCTATGTGGCACTGATCTGCCCCTGGGCCAGCCGCACCCTGATCGCCCGCAAGCTCAAGGGGCTGGAGGAGGTCATTTCCGTCTCGGTCGTCGAACCCGTGCTGACCGACGAGGGCTGGCGCTTTGGCACCTATCCGGGGGCGAACCTCGATACGCTGAATGGTGCGACCTATATGCACCAGATCTACACCAAGGCCGACCCGCATTATACCGGGCGGGCGACGGTGCCGGTTCTGTGGGACAAGAAGCTGGACACGATGGTGTCGAACGAATCCGCCGATATCGTGCGGATGTTCAACGCGGGCTTCGGCGCCCTGGCCTCCGGCCCCGATCTGTATCCGGCGGCGCTGGCCGCAGAGATCGACGCGCTGAACGATGTGATCTATCCGGGTCTGAACAACGGCGTCTACCGGGCCGGCTTTGCCACCACCCAGATCGCCTATGACGAGGCCTTTGCCACCGTCTTTGCGACCCTGGATGATCTTGAGGCGCGTCTGGCCGATGGCAGGCCCTTCCTGCATGGGCAGGACCTGACCGAGACCGACATCCGCGCCTTCGTGACGCTGGTGCGCTTTGATGCGGCCTATCACGGCATCTTCAAATGCAACCTGCGCCGGATCAAGGATTACCCGCATTTGCAGGCCTTCTTGGAGCGGGTTCTGGCGCTGCCCGGTGTGGCGGAAACGGTCAGCATCGACCATATCAAGCAGGGCTATTACTCGATCAAGACCCTGAATCCGAACGGCATCGTGCCGCGCGGCCCGGATCTGCCCTGGGCGCGGGGGCTGGCATGAAGACGCTGGTCCTGATGCTGCATGGGGTCGGCTCCACCGGGGCCGATCTGGCCCCCTTGGCGCCGCATCTGGCGGCAAGCCTGCCCGGCGCCGCCTTTCTGTCGCCGGATGGGACCGAGCCCTTTGACGGCGGCGGGCGGGCGCGGCAGTGGTTTTCGATCGCCGGTGTGACCGAGGCGAACCGCCCGGCGCGGGTTGTCGCGGCGCGGCCGGCGCTGGATGCGCTGATCGATGCGGCGGTGGCCGAAAGCGGGGCGGATCGGGTGATCCTGATCGGGTTCTCGCAAGGTGCGATCATGGCGCTGGACGCCCTTGCACGCGGTAAGGTGGCCGAGGTCGTGGCCTTTGCCGGACGGCTGGCCTTTGACGGCACGCCGGCCCCGCAACCCGGCGCCCGCGCGCTTCTGGTGGGCGGGACGGCGGATTCTGTCATGCCGCACATGCTAAGCCTGGAGGCGGGCGACAGGTTGAAAGCGGCGGGTGTCGCGGCAGAGGTCGTCATCCTGCCCGGTGCCCCCCATACGATCACCGGCGAGGGGCTTTCCGCCGCGCAGCACTTCCTCGCGCGCGGCTAGGCCTTCGCCCGGTCAGGGTTGCCGCGCCACCATCCGCACCAGTTCGGCGAAGGGCACCGGGCGCGAGAAGAGATAACCCTGGAACTCGTCACAGAAGTTGTCCTGCAGCCATTGGCGCTGCACCTCGGTTTCGACCCCCTCGGCCACGATCCGCGCCCCGAAGGCGCGGGCGATGGTCATCACCCCGGTGACCAGCAGGCGAAAATCCTTGTGGGCGATCAGGGTGCGGTCGATCTTGATGCAGGAAATCGGATAGCGCGTCAGGCTGGCAAGGTTGGAATAGGCAGTGCCGAAATCGTCAATCGCCAGTTTGTAGCCCAGTTCCGAGATCTGCATCAGCACGCGCTGCAGGCGCCGGTCGGTTTCGACCAGGATGTTCTCGGTGATCTCCAGCTCGATATCGCCCGCCCCGGCGTCGATGGTCGGGCGCAGCTGGCGCAGGAGCGCCAGAAAGGACGGGTCGGCGAATTGCCGGGGTGAGACATTGACCGACAGGTTGATCGAAGCCCCGCCCTGCCGCAGGGTGACCAGATGGCGCGCCGCCTCGCGCAGGGCCCAGCGGCCGACGGCCGAGATGCGGCCCGTCGCCTCGGCAATCGGGATGAACTCGTCGGGCAAGACCGGCCCCCCGGTGGGCGAGTTCAGCCGGATCAGCGCCTCCGCCGCGACGATCCGGCCGGTCTTGAAGCAGACGCGGGGCTGGTAGAACAGTTCAAGCCGGTTGCGGCTCAAGGCCTCGCGCAGTTCGTTGTCGACCTGCAGGAAGCGCTGGCTGCGTTCCGCCAGTTCGGGGCGGAAGACCCGCACCGCATTGCCGCCGCTGCCCTTGGCGTCGAACAGCGCAAGATCCGCCTTGCGCAGCAATTCGTCGAAGGTCACCCGCCCGGCCTCGGCCACGCTGAGCCCGATGCTGGCCGAAACGCTGAGGTCATAGTTGTCCACGATGAGCGGGCGGCGCAACTCCTTCAGCACGGCGGTGCCGACGCGCAGGAAGGCCCGCTCGCCCTCGGCCGAGCATAGAAGGCAGCAGAATTCATCGCCGCCCAGCCGTGACAAAAGCGCGTCTTCGGGCAGGGCCGCACTCAGCCGCAGGCCGATTTCGCGCAGCAGCTCGTCGCCTGCGGCATGGCCCAGCGTGTCGTTGACGAATTTGAAGCGGTCGATGTCCAACAGCAACAGCGCCACCGGCTGGCCGCGGCGCACCGAATCCTCGATGAACTTGGCCGCCGACAGCGCCAGATAGGTCCGGTTGTGCAGGCCGGTCAGCCCGTCCTGGGTGGCGAGCATGGCCAGCTCGCGCTTGGCCACCTGCTGTTCGGTGACGTCGATTTCGGTGATCAGGAAATTGCGCCGCCCCTCGATCGGATCATAGCTTTGCCGGATCTCGACCTCGTGGATGCGCACCCCGCGTGATGTGGCGACCTCGCTCAGATAGGTGCCCTCGGCGTCGAAACTCGGCGCTTCGGCCAGGATCTCGCGCAGCACCGGGTTGATGAACCGGGTGAGGGCGGATTTCTCGGTGGCGGGAAAGGCGCGGCGCGCGGCGGGGTTGGCATAGGTGCATTCGCCCGAGGCCGCATAGGTGGTGACCATCACCGCGGTGTAAAGCAGGGCCTGCGAACTGCGCCGCAGGTTCAGATCCTGCCGCCCGATCGCCTGCGCCTCGCAGAGCATGGCCATGCGACCGTCGGGCAAAAGGCAACCGCGGAACCGGCAGGACAGGACGCGCGGCTTGCCGTTGGGGAAAAGCGTCCATTGCTCGTCATAGTGCTCGCCCAGCCGAAACCCGGCCTGGAATTGCCGCAGACGCACCCGGACCGAGGTGGACATGTCCAAGGACATATCCCTTTGGCGCAATTCGGCCAGCGAGGCTGCCGACCAGATCTCCAGCGCGGGGCCATTGGCCCAGATCACCCGCGAACCGTCGATATCAAAGACCCAGACCGGAAAGCGGCTGTTCTGGAAAGCTTCGACCTGGGTAAAGGCCAGGGCCGTTCCGGCAGGGGAGGCGGCAGGCCCTTCGCCACTCCCCTCCGGTTCGCGCAATTGGGCCAAAGAACTACGCCTAAGGTTGAGGGTTCACGGAAAATGCACCAAACACGGCCAGATTAGCCGCTTCTTTCCAAATTGCGAGCGTATTTTGCGAATTGCGGCGCTGTGTTACAGCTTTCGGTTGCGGGGCTTGAACCGTGCCGGAAAAGCCCGCAGCAGCGCGAAAATCAGGCCTCCTGCCCCGGGGTTGCGGCGCGGCGCAGTTCCTCCTTGACGCGGGCCACCATGAAATCGGTGAAAAGGCGGATCTTGCTGTCCTTGGCGCTGCGGTGTTGCGACAGCAGCGAAAGCTGGGTCGGCAGCGGCGGGGTGGCCAGCGCCACCGGCACCAGACGCCCGGCGCGCAGCGCATCGGCCACTTCGAACACCGGTTTCAGCACGATGCCGCGCCCGTCCAGCGCCCAACCGGTCAGCACATCGCCATCGTCGGATTCGAACGGCCCGGAGATTTCGAACCGGCGCGGCCCCTCGGGGGTTTGCAGGGTCCACTGGAACTCTTTCGCGCCGGGAAAGCGCAGGTTCAGGCAATCATGCCGGTCGCGCACCAGGGCCGCGCCATCCGCCGGCATGCCGCGGCGTTCGATATAGGCCGGGGCGGCACACAGCAGGCGCGGGCAATCGGCGATGAGGCGGACCTTGAGCGTCGAATCCTCCAGCGTGCCCAGGTGGAAAGCCAGATCCAGGCCTTCGGCCGTCATGTCGATCACCCGGTCCGACAGGCGCAGGCGGATGTCGATGGCGGGGTAAAGGTCCTTGAAGGCCGGCACATGCGGCGCGATGAAACGCCGCCCGATCCCCAGGGGTGCTGCCACAAAGACCACGCCACGCGGGTTCTGCGCCACCTCCATCACCGAGGCATCGGCGGCGTCGATCGCCTCCAGCACCTTCAGGGCGCCATCGTAGAAGATCCGGCCATTCTCGGTCGGTTGCAGGCTGCGGGTGGTGCGGTTGAAGAGACGGATGCCGAGGTGCTTTTCCAGTTCCGAGATTCGGGCCGAGGCCACGGCGGGCGAGGTGCGCTGATCGCGCGCCGCTGCCGACATCGAGGACAATTCATAGACCCGCACGAACATGCGTAAATTGTTCACATAGGACATCGGCGCTTTGGCCCTTTTGCATTTTTTGAAAGTGATCCGGCATTTGCAGGATTAACAGAAGAGTGCGGCGCGGTATAGATTTTTGCCAAAGCGATGGGGGCCTGGGATGCATGATTGGGTGGTGCTGTGGGATTGGGTGCAGATCGCGGTGCGCTGGCTGCATGTGATCACGGCGATGGCCTGGATCGGGTCGAGCTTCTATTTCATCGCGCTGGATCTGGGCCTGCGCAAGGATGTCCCCTTGCCGCCCGGTGCTGCGGGTGAGGAATGGCAGGTCCACGGGGGTGGCTTCTACCACATCCAGAAGTATCTGGTCGCTCCCGCCGCGCTGCCCGAGCATCTGATCTGGTTCAAATGGGAAAGCTACACGACCTGGCTGTCCGGCTTCGCCATGCTGGTGCTGGTCTATTACATGGGGGCGCAGTTCTTCCTGATCGACCCCGAGGTGCTGGACCTGACCGTCTGGCAGGCGGTGGCGATCTCGCTCGCCTCGCTGGCCTTTGGCTGGCTGGCCTACACCACGATCTGCCGGGTTTTCGTCAATGCCAACCAGACGGCGGTGATGGTGGCGCTGTTCGTGCTTTTGGTCGCGATGAGCTGGTTTTACGTCCATGTCTTCTCGGGTCGGGCGGCGCTTCTGCATCTGGGGGCCTTCACCGCCTCGATCATGTCGGGCAACGTGTTTTTCGTCATCATGCCCAATCAGCGTGTGGTGGTGGCCGATCTGAAGGCGGGCCGGGTGCCGGATGCCAAATACGGCAAGATCGCCAAGCAGCGCAGCACGCATAACAACTACCTGACGCTGCCGGTCATCTTCCTGATGCTGTCGAACCACTATCCGCTGATCTTTGCGACGAAGTATAACTGGATCATCGCCAGCCTGGTCTTCCTGATGGGCGTCACGATCCGGCATTGGTTCAACACCCGCCACGCCAAGCAGGGCAGCCCGCACTGGACCTGGGCGGTCACCGGCGTCTTGTTCCTGCTGATCGCCTGGCTGTCGACCGCGCCGATGACCCATGCGCAGGAGGAGGCCAAGCTGGAAGGCCCGGCGCTGGTCTATGCCAGCGCCTCGGGATTTGACGATGTGGTCAGCATCGTGCAGGGCCGCTGTTCCATGTGCCATGCCCGCGAGCCGGGGTATGAGGGGATCACCTGGGCGCCCAAGGGCGTTGTCCTCGAAACCCCCTCCGACATCGCGCGCGAGGCGCGGCGGATTTATGAACAGGCCGGGATCACCCATGCCATGCCCCCCGCCAACCTGTCCTTCATCGAGCCGCAAGAGCGGGCGGCGATCGTCAAATGGTTCCGCGGCGCCGGGCTTGCCGCCGGAATTGACGGCTGAACGCCGACGGATCTTCCCCAGCCGGTCGTACAAGTCTCATGAGGGGCGCAGAGGGCCTGTCATAGTGGACCTGCCATAGTGAGCTCGTCGGAGTAGTCTTTTGCCTGCGGACTGGTGTGGATAACCAGAACGTGTGCGAAAAGATCGGCTGCTGCGTTGACCTCGGCCCGCTTCGCGCAAAGATAGCACTTGAAGGGGTTGCGGCCCGGTTAATCAGGAGACTGCCCGCGTGTCCTTTTGGAAACAGCTTGTACTGGCCTTGGTCCTGATTGTGGTGGCGGGCTATGCCGGGCTGAAACTGTCGCCGGGCGCTGCGGGCTTTGTGGCAAGCCATGGCTTTTCGGGGCCGCTGCGGGCGCTTGGCCTGCTGGGCGCGCCTGCGGAGTCCCCGGCAGGGCAGGCGGGCGCTGGCCCGGCTGCGGGGGCTGCTCCGGCGGCGGGGGCTGGCAAGGGGCGGGTCGCCAAGGTGCGGGTGCGCGAGGCCGGACAGCAGGTGATCAACGACAAGGTGACGGCGCTGGGCACCAGTGCCGCCCTGCAATCGGTGATGGTCATGCCCAAGGCCAGCGGCACCCTGACCGAGATCCTGGTCCAGTCCGGCGCGCATGTCGAAGCGGGCCAGCTGATCGCCCGGCTCGATTCCACCGTGCAGGAGATCGCCCGCGACAAGGCCCGGCTGGCGGTCGATGATGCCAACCGCACGGTCGAACGCAACCACGCCCTGGTGCAAAGCAATGCCGCCCCCGCGACCCAGACCCAGGCGGTGGAGCTTGCGGCGCAGCTGGCCGTGCTGAACCTGCGCGCCGCCGAGCAGGACCTGGCCGACCGCAGCATCCTGGCGCCGATCTCGGGCGTGGTGGGGATCCTCAAGATCAACCCCGGGAATGCGGTGACGGCGCAGACCGAACTGGTCTCGATCGAGGATTCCTCGGCGCTGGTGGTGAATTTCTGGCTGCCCGAGCGGCTGGTGGGCAAGGTCAAGGTCGGGGCCGATGCGGCGCTGGTGCCGGTGGCGCATCCCGATCAGACTCTGTCGGCGCGGGTCTCCTCGATCGACAACCAGATCGACCCGGCCAGCGGCACCTTCCAGGTCCAGGCCGAGGTCGCCAACCGCGACGGCAATCTGCAACCCGGCATGGGCTGCACCGTGCTGATGACCTTTCCGGGCGAAAGCTTTGTGACGGTGGACCCGTTGTCGGTGCAATGGGGCTCGGACGGGGCCTATGTCTGGCGCGTGGTCACGGATGCGGGCGGCGCGGCCAAGGTGGAGAAGATCGCGGTCCGCATCATGCAGCGCAACACCGAAAGCGTTCTGGTGGCGGGCGCGCTGAAACCCGGCGATGTTCTGGTGACCGAGGGACTGGACGGATTGAAATCCGGGGCCACGGTGCAGCTGTCGGGCGATCATGCCGCCACCGGGGCGGGAAACTAGGCCATGGCAGAGGGGGAGAAGCTTCAGCAGGGGGCGGCGCTAGCGGCCCTGTTCGTGCGGCGTCCGGTTCTTGCCTTCGTGATCAATGCGATGATCTTTGTCGCGGGTCTTGCCGCCCTGTTGGGCCTGCAGGTCCAGCAACTGCCCAATGTCAGCCGCCCGGTGCTGACCATCAGCACCAATTACCCCGGCGCTGCAGCCGATACGGTCGACAGCTCGATCACCGCGCTGATCGAGGGGGCGGTGGCGCGAGTCTCGGGCGTGACGGGGCTGTCCTCGACCTCGCGCTATGGCCAAAGCCGGACGACGGTGGAGTTTTCCGCCGCGACCGACCTGAACGTGGCGGCCTCGGACACGCGGGATGCGGTGTCGCGGCTGCGCTCCTCCTTGCCGACGGATGCCAAGGACCCGGTGGTGGTCAAGGCCGACAGCAACGCGCAAGCCATCCTGCAGATCGCCGTCACCTCCGAGACGATGGGCGTCGGACCCCTGACCGACCTGATCGACAACACGGTCATCGACCGGCTGCGCGCGGTGGATGGCGTGGCCGATATCCAGACCTATGGCGATGCGGCGCAGATCCTGACGGTGGACATCAACCCGGCGGCGCTGGCTTCGCGCGGGTTGACCATGGCCGATGTCAGCCAGGCGCTGGCCGATGTGTCCTATGACAGCCCGGCCGGCACGCTGAACGCCACGAACCAGAACATCATCGTGCGCGCCACGGCCAAGGTGGTGACGCTGGACCAGATCGCCGCCTTGAACATCAGCAAGGCGGTCAAGCTTTCCGATGTGGCGACAGCCTTTCTGGCCCCGAACCCCGGCGGCACCAAGCTGAGCTCGGGCGGGCGGGCCGGGGTTGGTCTGGGCGTGATCGGGCAGGCCCAATCCAACACGATCGACATTTCCAACGGCATCCAGCGCGCGCTGGAGACGCTCCGCCCCAACCTGCCGCCCGGCGTGCGGATGGAGATCACCTCGGATGACGCGGTCTTCATCAAGGGCGCCGTGGCCGAGGTCGTCCGCTCGATGGCGATTTCGGTGGTGGTGGTCACGGCGATCATCTTCCTGTTCCTGCGCGACTGGCGCGCCACGCTGATCCCCGCCGTCTCGATGCCCATCGCCCTGTCGGGGGCGCTGGCGGGGCTGTACCTCGCCGGGTTCTCGATCAACATTCTGACGCTGCTGGCCCTGGTTCTGGCCACCGGGCTTGTGGTCGATGACGCCATCGTGGTGCTGGAAAACATCGTCCGCCTCAGGCGCGAGGGGCAGGGGCCGCGCGCCGCCGCGGTGACCGGCACGCAGGAGGTCTATTTCGCCGTCCTCTCCACCTCGGTCACGCTGGCGGCGGTGTTCATCCCGATCTCCTTCCTGCCCGGGCAGGTCGGAGCCCTGTTCCGCGAGTTCGGTATCACGTTGGCCATCGCGGTCATGGTCTCCACCGTGGTGGCGCTGTCGCTGGCGCCGATGATGGCGGCCAAGGCCCTGAAGCGCACGCCGGGGCAGAGCAATGGCCCGGTGGCGCGGCTGGGTGCGGCGATTGCGCGGCTTTATGGCCGCCTGTTGCACAGCGCGCTGAACGTGCCGTGGCTGATCATGCTGGCGGCGGGGCTTTTCGCGCTGTTCGCGGCGCTGGCCTTCCCGGCGCTGAAGCAGGAACTGACCCCGCCCGAGGACCGCAGCCGCGTTCTGGTCAGCGTGCAGGCGCCGACGAATGTGAGCCTCGACTACACCACCGCCCAGATCAACCGGATCGAAGAGCTTCTGGCCCCGTTGAAAGAGGCGGGCGAGGTGGCCAATGTCTTTGCCATCACCGGTTTCGGCGGCTCGACCAACCGGGCCTTCATGTCGATCTCGCTGGTGCCGCAGGACCAGCGCCACCGCAATCAGCAGGCGATCGCCGCCGATATCACCAAGGCGATTGCCCAGGTGCCGGGGGTGCGGGCCACGACGATCCAGCCCAACAGCCTGAACATCCGCGGCGGCGGCAACGGGCTGCAATTCGCGCTGGTGGGCACGAATTATGACACGCTGGCCAAGGCCTCGGATGTGACGGTCGGGGCGCTGTCGGCGGACGCGCGCTTTGGTCAGGTCCGGTCAAGCTATGATGCGACGCAGGCGCAGGTCACCGTGCAGATCGACCGCATCCGCGCCGCCCAGCTTGGGGTCGACGTGACCGGCCTTGGCACCACCCTGCAGGCCATGCTCGATGGCAAGCCGATGGGCGACATAGACCTCGGCGGCGTGACCTACCCGGTCTATCTGCAATCGACGAGCCAGCCGATCAACGACCCGACCGACCTGCAGAACATCTTCGTGCGGGCCGGCGATGGCCGCTTCATCCCGATGGCCACCCTGGTCGAGCTGAGCGAGGGGGCCTCCTCGCCCTCGCTCAACCGCGAGTCGCAGCAAAGGGCGGTGGATATCAGCGCCGGCCTCAGCGACGGCTTCCCGATCGGCGATGGCTATGATCAGGCCCGCGCCATCCTTCTGCCTTTGCTGCCGCCCGGCGTGTCGATCATCCCCCTGGCCGAGGCCGCGACCATCGGCCAGAACTCGGGCGGGCTGGCCACGACCTTCGGCTTTGCGGCGCTGGTGATCCTGATGGTGCTGGCCGCCCAGTTCGAAAGCTTCGTCAGCGCCGCGATCATCATGGTCACGGTGCCCTTCGGTCTGGCCTGCGGCGTCTATGCCCTGCTGCTCACCGGCGGCTCCCTGAATGTCTATTCCGAGATCGGCCTCGTGCTTCTGGTCGGCATCATGGCCAAGAACGGGATTTTGGTGGTGGAATTCGCCAATCAGCTGCGCGACGAAGGGCAAAGCGTACGCGAGGCCATCCAGCAGGCGAGCCTCGTGCGCTTGCGTCCCATCATGATGACCAAGCTTTCCACCATCCTCGGCGCCCTTCCCCTGGTCTTTGCCGAGGGCCCGGGGGCCGAGGCGCGGGTGGCGCTCGGCTGGGTCATCGTGGGCGCCCTGGGCTTTGCCGCGCTTTCGACCCTGTTCCTGACGCCTGCGACCTATCTGCTGGTCGCCCCCTTCAGCAAACCCCGCTCGCACGAGCAGGTCCGGCTGGAACACGAGATGCTGGCGGCCTCGGCCCGCGCCGCGGAAACCGCCGCGGATTAAGGGGCCGCGCCGCCTTCCGATGATGATGCCAGACGCAAAGGACACCGGACATGCCCATGCAGATCAAGGATTCCGTCTTGCCCGAGGGCAGGATGACTGTGCAGGTCTTTCACCCCGAGGGCGGCGGGGCGCGGACCGGGGTCATCCTCTACATGGATGCTTTCGGCCCCCGGCCGGCGCTGTCCCTCATGGCCGAAAGGTTCGCGGCGCTGGGCCATGTGGTGCTGGTGCCCGACCTCTTCTACCGCTTCGGCGCCTATGGCCCCTTCGATACCGCGACCGCCTTCAGGAATGAGGCCAGCCGCGCCGCGCTGATGCGGATGATCACCGGCACGTCACAGGCCCAGACCATCGCGGACACGGCGGTGCTGCTGCAGATCCTGGCGGAAGCGGGCGCCACCGGTCCCATCGCTGCGGTGGGCTACTGCATGGTAAGCGGTGCGACGGCCCCGTGGTTCCGGGGCGAAGGTCTTTCGGGCATGCCGCCCTGCAACTGAGTTTGCAGGAGTTTGGCAGTGGAACACCAAAATGAGCACCGGATGGAGGTTCCCAGTCGCAAGGGAGTTTCGCGCATCGAGGTTCTGGATGGGCCAACCGGGCGGCGGCGTTGGCCGGATGATCTGAAGGCACGGGTTGTGGCCGAGAGCCTGGCTCCCGGGGCGCGTGTTTGTGATG